>JBKQVT010000123.1:0-36206 GCA_052139835.1 Thermoguttaceae bacterium | reverse complement strand
CCGGACCGGTTTGAACCTCGCCGAGTGAAGCGTCGCCCCAAGCGATATGATCGTCTCATGAAACCAAGACACGAGGCCAAACGTGATATCCTCAATGGCTTTAGCAAAAACTAAGTGCCATTCGTGTCGGCCCCCAACGCCGACGAGCCCTTCCTGGTGGAGTTGCGTTACACCGTTCCCTTCGACGGCCGCAGCTTGGACTTGCCCTTCTTCCCCGACGAGGTCGCCCTGCAAAAAGTCTACTTGTGCGTCTATGTGCCGGCGCCGCAGGCCCTGCTGGGAAGCGTCGGCCCCTGGAGCGAGGAATTCCAGTGGCGGCTCGACGGCCTGCACTGGGAACCCTGCTATCCGGCCGCGGACACCAGCGACGACAAGAAACTGGTCTCCTGGGTAGAGCAGGGAACCGGCCCCGCCGGCAGCGCGTCGTTCCTGCCCGACGGCCGGCGTTTCGTCTTTTCCACGCTGCGGCCCTCGGCGCCCCCCGACGGCTCGCTCCGGCTCCGCCTGCTGAGCAACAACGGACTCAGCGCGATCGTCTTTCTCGTGGTAGTCTGCGGCGGCCTGATCTTGCTGCCGGCCGGCCGGGGCCGCCGCGCGGCGGCCGTCGGCGCGGTGATCATCGCCCTGGTGCTCTCCGGCGTCTTCTGCCCGACCTTTGCCATGCAGATCGTCAACGGGGTGCTGGCGGCGGCGCTGGTCATCGTGTTGGTCGTGTGGAGCGTGGCGTACATGGCGCGGAGCCGGCCGGCCGCCGCAGCGACGGCCAGGCCGATGCCGCCGCCCGCGGCGACCGCGCTGGACGCGGGCGTGTCGTTGTCGGCGCCTCCCGCCGCGGCGCCCGCGGCCGCGGAGCCGCCGCCCGCCACGCCACCCGAGACGCCTCCGCCGTCGCCCGAGCAAGCCCCCAAGGCCGAGAGCGAAGGAGGTCAGACCAATGTGTAAGCCATTTACAAAAAACCCGACGCTGCGTGTCGTGAAAGCATGCCACCTCGCCGCCCTGTCGGCCCTGGCGATCTGTCTGGCCGCCGGCGCCGCGCTGGCCCAGCAAGCCAACCCGTCGGAGGCCAACCCGCCGGAGAAGGTCCGCGAGATCTTCGTCCCCTTCAAAGACCTCAACATCTTGCTGGAGAACCAGCCGCGGCGGGTGTTGCTGTCGCGGCAGCAGTACAACGAGTTGCTGAAGAAGGCGAAACTCACGCCCAGCCGGCTGGTGCCCCAGGCCGCCGTGCTGACCGCGGCCGATTACAGCGGCGAGAGCGACGGGCAGCGGGTGCGGTTTACCGGCACCCTGGCCATCGACGTGCTGGAAGAGGGCCTGCAGTCCCTGCCGCTGGACCTCGGCGGCGTGGGCCTGCTCTCGGCCAAGCTCGACCAGCGCGACGCCCCCATCGGCCGCGCACCCTCCGGAGGGCTCAGCCTGCTGGTCGAGGGCGTCGGCCGCCATGCGCTGCTGCTGGAAATGGTGGCCCCGCTGGAGACCACGGCCGCCCAACAGATGCTCAGCTTCCGCCTGCCGCGGGCCGCGGCCGGGCGATTGCGGCTCACCGTGCCCGGCGACGTCGAGATCCGCAGCGGCGCCGACGTGGCCGGCCGCGTGGTCGATCATGCCGCCGCGGTGACGCGATTCGAGCTGCTCCCCACCGCCGGCGACGCCACGCTGCTGATGTCGCTGAACAGCCATTTGAAGCGGAAAGAGCAAGCCGTGCTCGCCCGCAACGTGCTGGTCGATGAAGTGACGGCCGGGTGCGAGAAGCTCTACGCCACGGTTTCGCTGGCCGTGCTTTACCGCGCGGTGGATCACTTCCGCTTCGTCGTGCCCGAGGGGTTCGAGATCACCGAGATCAACTCCCCGCTGCTATCGCGTTGGGACGTCAAGGTGGAGAACGGTCGGAAGATCGCTAACGTCCGTTTGCGCGAGCAGACGACGGAGACCGTGGTGTTGAACATCGCGGCGGTGCGCGCGGCGGCGCCGCTGGGTGAATGGCGGTTTCCGCAATGGGAGCCGCTGGACGTGGAGGGACACGTGGCCGTGCTGGGCCTGCTGGCCCAACAGCCCTGGAAGGTCGAGTCGCTCCAGCCCCAGCGGCTCATTCCCATCGACACGACCGTGCTGGCGGCGGCCTTGCCGCTGGGGGCGGCCGAGTCGGGCGACGACGGCCTGCCGCTGCGGGGCGTGGCGGCCTATTATGCGCCGCAAGGGGATTTCAGTCTCTCCGGGCGGTTCGTCAAGCCGGCGGCGGAATTGGCGGTCACCGCCAACGTGTTGCTGGTCGTCGAAAACGGCGGCCTGCACGCCTACGGCGGCTGGGCCATGCTCCCCGACGTGGAAAAACGCTTCCGCTTCGATTTCACCCTCCCCGCCGGCTGGCAGTTGGTCAGCCTCGCCGCGGCCGACCAGCAGCCGCTTTCCTTCGAGTGTTACGGCCCGCCGGCTGAGGCCCGCCGCGTCCACGTCCGCCTGCCGCAGGGAATTCCGCCCGGACAGGAGTATCGGGCCTATTTCCACGCCCTGCGGACGCCGCCGGGCTGGCTGGCCGATTGGAAGACGCAGAACGTCGAGTTTCCGGCCTTTCCCATCCTTGGCGCCGCCCACGACGAGGGGGCCCTGGTGGTGTCGGCCCGCGACGACCTGACCGTCCGCCCGGAAAAAATCGAGCGCCTCGTGCCGCTGGACGCCAACGAGATGGGCAAATACGGCCTCTCCGGCGTCACTCCCAGCCTGGCCTATCGCTACGACAATCCGCCCTACGCGGCTGCGCTGGTGGTCGAGCGCACGCTGCCGCGACTCACCGCCCGCACCTGCTCGTGCTTCCGCGTCAGTCGCGACGAGGGGCTCGTGGTCCACGATGAGCTGGTCTATCACGTCGAGGAGGCGCGGGCGCGGCGGCTGGCGCTGGAATTGCCCCGCGACACCCCCGGAGACCTGAAGATCTACGGCCTCGGCGGCACGCGGCTGAAGGAATTCCTCCCCGAGCCGGGTAAGCCGGACGACGCCATGCGGCGCTGGAACGTATTCTTGGAGGAGCCCTCCGGCGGCGAGGTCCGCCTGGGCGTCGAATTCAAGCAGCCGCTGCCCTGGAAAGAGGGCAAGGAGATTAAGGACTGCCCGCTGCCGGTCATCCGGGCGGCCGACGTGGCTTACCAGTCGGGCCTGGTGTCGGTCGAGGGCAGCGCCGAGCTGGACGTGCAGGTGGATACCGCCGCCCGCCGCGTCGACGTCGGCGAGCTGGCCGCCACCGAGTACCAGCCGGGCCGCTACCTGCGGGGCGTTTTCGGCTTCGTCGGCGCGCCGCCGGCCGTGAAGATCGACGTGACCCCGCACCAGGGCTATCCGCTTTACTCGGCCATCGCCCAGCAGGCCCAGTTCACCACGCTGCTGTCGGCCGACGGCGCCAGCCAGACGCAGGCGCGGTTCATGCTGCGGACCAAGGCCCTCTACCTGGAAGTCAAGCTCCCCGAGGGGGCCGAGCTGTGGTCGGCGCAACTGTTGGGGCCGAGGGGCGGGGCGCCGCTGAAGCCGCAGCGCGAGGGCAAGAGCCTGTTGGTGGGGCTGCCGGCCGGGGCGGCCGGGGGCGTCTATTTCTTGCAATTGATCTACGCGGCCCCGGTCGAGGCGGCCTCGGCCGGCGGCCGCGGCACGCTGCGGGTGCCCGCCCTGCACCTGCTGCTCCGCGCCGAGCGGCAGGCCCAGGCGGTGGACCTGCCGCTGGCCGACCTGGAGTGGACGGTCCGCCTGCCCGGCGGCTACGAGGCCACCTGGGCCGGCGGCACGCTGGCCACCGAGGGCGTGCCCAAGCCGCACCCCGCGGCCTTGGACGTGGCCGGCGCGATTTACTGCCTGGCCGGCGGCGTGAATCCGTTTTACGGCGTCAGCCAGGCCCGTGAAAATGCCCGCCGCATCCCATGCGCCAACGACCAGAGGGAGACGAGCGCCGCGGTGCAGTCGTATGAGTCGACGCAGGGGAAGTATCTGGGGTGGGGCGCCGCGGCGGAACCGGTCCCGCCCTGCCCGCCGGAGCCGGCCGAGAAGCCGGCCGTGAGCGTGGGCGCTGCCAATGCCCCGTGCGTCAAGGCCCCGTGCTGCTGCGCGAAGGCGCCATACATGCCGCAGGGGGCCACCAGCACCTTCGACGACAGAGGCAACGTGTCAGCGCTCACCTTGGCGCCCCGCGACGGGACGGCCACGTTCAGCGGCGTGATCCAGAACGGCTCGGGCACGGTCGACTTGACCAAGAACGACAATGGGTACCTGGGTTATGCCGGCACCGCGACCTACACGGCGCCGGTCGGCGGGGTCAGCACACCGCACGTCATGGCGTCGAACCTGAACGTGGGCGATTCCCGCAAAGGCGGCTTTACCCAAAGCGGCGGGACCAAGGCTTTCTCGGACTACCACGCCCCCGGCGTCAACGCCGGGGCGCCGTATTCCGCGCCGCCGGCAACCAGTCCGTACGCGGGTCTGCTCAACAACGGGGGCGCGGTCTCCCAGTACAACAGCACCGCTGCACCGCCGCAGAGTCCCCCTCCGGTCTCGCTCACGGGCAGCGGTACCGTGCAGATGGGCAACAACAGCGGCGTGACCGACAATGGACTGCTGTCCTTCGACCTCTCCTCGGGCACGACGACGATGGCGACGATCACTAGAAACGGAAACAACCCGAACGCGCCCGTCAGGGGCAGCGGCGGCGTGGCGAAGACGGACTCCGGCATGCTGATCCTCACCGGCAAGGACGCCTACACCGGCGGCGACGGAAAACGCCTCGAGGCTGCGCTGAAGTCGCCCACGCAAATGGAGTTCAACGACGCCCCGCTCTCCGACGTCATCGACTACCTCCAGAACTACCACCACGTCGAAATCCAGTTGGACAAGAGGGTCCTGGGCGAGGCGGGCATCGCCACCGACACGCCGGTCACCAAGAGCCTCAAGGGGATTTCCTTGCAATCGGCCCTGCGGGCGATGCTCCGCGACCTGGGGCTGACCTATGTCGTTCAGAATGGGATCGTCTTGATTACCACCCCGGCGGAGGCGGACAAGCGGGCCGAGGCCGGCGCGTCGTTCACCGCCGACCTGGACATCCCCTTCGCCCAAGGCGCGTACGGCAAAGGCCGCGCGACGCGGGGCGGCATGGAGGGCGGCAGCAGCCTGAAAATCCAGTTGCAGGACGTGGCCCAAGCGGCCGGCCGCACGCTCACCTTCCGCAGCCTGGGCGCCGAGCCCGTGCTGCTGATTACCATGGCCGAGCGCTCGCGGCTGGACGCCCTGGGCTGGGGGCTGGCCTTGGCCGTGGGGCTGATCGGACTCGTCCTGACCAACCGTTCGCTGCGGACGAAGGTCGCTTTCATTTTCGCCGTGGCCCTGGTGGCCACGCTGCTGCCGCTGGCCGCGGACGGCCTGGAGGTGGCCCTGACGTGCAACATGGTCTTCTACGCCGTCAGCCTGCTGGTGCCCTATTACCTGTTGGCGGGCCTGGTGAAGTGGTTGATCCCCGGATGCTGCTGCGGTTGCCGCTCTGCGAGGATGCCGGCGGCGGCGGGGCTGTTGGTGCTGCTGGCCGCGCTGGCCGCGCTGGCCGGAAATGCCTCGGCCCAGACGCCGGGGGAGGAGAATGGCCGCGACCCTGGTCCGCCGGTCGTGGTGCCGGACGACGCCATCATCCGCCCCTACGACCCCGGCATCAATGACGCCGGCATCTACGGCGCCGATCGGCTGCTGGTGCCGTATGGGCATTACGTCGAGTTGTGGAACCGGGCGCATCCGGACAAGAAGTTGGAGGCCCATCCCGCCCCCCTGCCCTATGCCCTGGCCGGCGCGGCCTACCGCACGACCCTGGTGGGCGACGAGAATTTGTTGCTCTCGGGCAAGCTGGCCATCGACGTCTTTGCCGACGATTACGTGCAGGTTCCCTTGGGGCTGCGCGGCGGCGTGCTCTGCCGGGCGGAGTTGGACGGCAAGCCGGCGCGGCTCGAGATGCCCCTGGAGACGATGGCGACGCTTTACGTGCGCGGCAAGGGCCGGCACACGCTGGAGCTGGAGGTCCGCGTGCGCTTGACGCGGCAAGGCGGCTGGCGGGTGGCCGAGGCCGCGCTGCCCACCTGCCCGGCCAGCACCCTGGCCGTCCAGGTGCCCAGCGCCCAGACGGAACTCCGCCTCAGCCAGGTCCCCGATCGCCGCAGCTACGATACCGACCGGGACGGGCAGACGATCCAGACCGTGCTGGGCCCTGGGGGCGAGGTGGCCTTGCAGTGGCGGCCCAAGGTGGCCGAAGGACAGGTCGATCGCAGCCTGACCGCGCAGTCCACCGCCGTGGTGGACGTCGAGGAGGACGGCGTGCGGGCGGTGTGGGACGTGGGCCTGGAGTTTCGCCGCAACCAGCGGGAGCAGTTCCAGTTCAGCGTGCCCAAGGGCTACTTGGTCGAGAAGGTCACGGGGAGCAACGTCCGCGGCTGGGAACTCCGCAAGGCCGCCCAGGCCGGGGAAGAGCAAACGGTCGAGATTTCGCTGCTCAAGCCCGCCAAGGACCGCGAGCAGGTCGCGATTGCGTTGTGGCGGAGCGGGGCGGTGGGCCAGAAGGAACTGGCCGAGTTCGACGTGCCGCTGGTCCAGCCCGTCGGCGCCGTCCAGGCCAGCGGGCAGTTGACCATCCGGCGGAGTCCGCTCCTGGACGTGCAGACGGTCGCCGAGCGGGGCGTGACGCGGATCGACCTGAGCGACGCAGCCGGCCCGCAGTCCGAGGGCCAGTCCGGCGATCAAAGTCCCCTGGGCATCCGCCCCTACCAGGCGTACCGCTTCGCCACGATGCCGTTTTCCTTGCGGCTGCTGGCCCGGCCGCTGGCCGCCAAGACCACGGCCGACGTGCAGGCCGTGGTGAAGTTCACCGAATACGGGCCGACGCTGGAGGCCCGCGCGATCGTGCACGTCCAGGACCGGCCGATCTACCGCGTCGAGGTCATCCTGCCCGACGACCTGAAGGTGCGGCAGGTCACCGCCCCCGGCGATTACCAGTATGCGCTGACGCAGCGCGACGGGCATCCGCTGGCGACGATCTATTTTGCCACCGCCCAGCAGGGCGACGTGCCGGTGCTGGTGCGGGGCGCGCTGGGCGGCGGGGAGAAGGTCAGCGCGCTGGCGCTGCCGAGCATCGAGGTCTGCGGCGTCGAGGCCCAGGCGGGCGATATCGCCGTGCAGGTCGATCCGGCCTTCGACGTCGACCACGGCGCCTTGCAGGATTGCCAGGAGACGGAACTCCAACAGCTTGCCGGCTGGCTCACTCCGCAGCAGCGGCAATTGACCCGGCTGGCCGTGCGCTATGTGCGCCCCGGCTATCGGGGCAGCCTGAAGCTCGTGCCCCGCACGGCCGACGTGACCTGCGACACGATCAGCCACGTCCGCGTCACCGACCGGAGTGTCGAGGAGACGATCGTGTTGACCTTTACGGTGCAGCGGGCCGGGGTCCGCGAGTTGCGCTTCCAGTTGCCGGCCTCGATGGCCGACGCCCGCGTCATGGTCCCCATGCTGCGGCGGAAGATCGTCGCGCCGGTGGATGCCAAGCCCGACGCGCCGCTGCGCTTCCGCATCGAGCTGCAAGACGAGATGATGGGGCAGATTCGCGTGCGGGTGCTCAACGACGGGCTGAGGCCTGATAAGCCCTACAGCGTGCCGATCCCGGTGGTGGAGACGGGCCGCACGAATCGGCAATACGTGACCCTGCAGAACGCCGGCCGCGACGAGGTGAAGCCCACGATCGTGGCCGAGATGGACCCGATCAGTCCCCGCCAGGAGGAGTGGCAGCGGCTCCGCGGCGACCTCCGCAGCGAAATCACCCAGGCCTATGCCGTCGCCGCCGACGCCACGCGGCCGGAGGTGTTCTTCCAGATCGTCCCGCACCGCGACGTCGAGGTGGTGGGGGCCCGCATCAGCCTGGCCGAAACCATGCTCGTCCTCGACGAGCACGGGGCCTATCGGGCGGCCGCCGCCTTCCACATGAACAACGCCACCGAGCAGTTCCTCGAAGTCGAACTGCCCGAGGGCGCCGCGCTCTGGACCGCCGTGGTCGACAACCAGCCGGTCAAACCCATCGAAGACCCCAAGGCGGCCAAGGGCCGGCGGGTGTTGATCCCGCTGGTGAAGACGGCCGCCGGCGACCTCGACTACATCGTCACGCTGAAATACGGCGGCCAGACCGCCGCCCTGGGCAACTTCAGCGCCGTCAACTTCCCCCTGGTCCACGCGAAGAACATCAACGCCGAGCGGAGCGTCGTGCAGTTGCACTTGCCCGCCGCCTACCAGTGGCTGGATTTCGGCGGCACCATGCACCCCGGCGAAGAGGGCGACGTGACCGCCGCCGTGCTCTCCTACCAGACCAAGCAGGCCCAACGCCTGATGGAGACGGTGCGCGGCAAGGATCCCTTCGCCCAACAACGGGCCATGAACAACCTCAAGGCCCTGGACGCGTCCGTGATGCAGTATCGCCAACAGGTGGGCAATCTGATCGCCGGCAATGGCAGCGCGCAGGCGGAAGCGGTGGTCAACTCGCAGACGCTCGCCTTTGCGGAAAAGTCGGTGGCGGAGGGCGAAAACACCCTCCGGGCCGCCCAGGCCAGGGGCGAAGGGACCGACTACTGGCGGCGCTACCGGGTGGCCGACCTCGTGGTCCCGCAGAAGGCCGCCCGCGCCCGCAACGTCCTCAACGAGGCGGGGGCCAACTGGGAAAATGCCCCCACGGTGGCACCTCCCGCGGGGCCCGCGCCGCAGCAGGCCGGGCAGTTCAACGGCGCCTGGCTGGGCGCCAATAAGTTGGCGGCCAACGCCCCGGACCAGAAGACGCAACCCTCTGGAGCCACGTGGCAAAACGCCGTGCCGCAAGGCGGCTTCGTCTACCGGCAAGGCGGCTACGGCGGCGGGAAAGGCGGCTTCACCCAGCAACCGGCCATGCCGGGGTTTCAGCAAGAGGGGGGGCGAGTGACAAGGAACGAGTCACTGGAAGGGGCTCGCGAGAAAAACGAAGAGTCGCTCCTCGTCGAGCGCTATCAACAGCGACTCCAACAGCAGCAGGGCGTCGTGGTCAACGGCAACCCCGCGGGCGTGAATAGCTACGGCCTGACGCTCAACGGCCCCGGCACGCAGGTCCTCAGCGGGGCGAACACCTATAGCGGCCTGACGACGATCACCGCCGGCACGTTGCAGATCGGCAGCACCTATTCCGGCGGCACGACGGTCGCCGGCGGCACGGTGCAACTGGACGGCAACAACAGGTATACCGGGGCGACCACGGTCGCCAACGGCGCCATTCTCGATCTCAGTGGCTACTCGCCGACGATCGGCTCGCTGTCCGGGAGCGGCACCGTCGGCCCGTTGAGTTCCGGGGCCGTCACCCTCGGCGGCGGCACGTTGCAAGAGGGTGGAGAAGGCCAGACCGGGCGGGTCCAGGTCGGCGTGGGCGTGAACTCCGAAGCCGGCGTGGTCGGCAACCCGATAGTGACGGGCGGTAGCGGCAGCCTCGGCACCGTCGCTGAGATTCTGGGTGGCTCCGGGGGCGAAGCCGGTCGTACGGTCGGCATGACGTGGCGCGGCGGCGCACCCGGCGGAGCGCCCGTCCCACAGGCGGCGACCGGGCTGGCCAGCCTCGATGTCCAGCTCCCCCAGCGCGGCGCGATCTTCTACTTCATTGCCCCCCGCGGCGACGTCGAGTTGACCGCCCAGGCCGTCCGCGGCAGTTTCGTCGAGACGCTGAGCTACCTGGCCGGCGTGGTGGTCGTCGCCATCGTGATCGGCTTGTTGGTCCGCGCGGCGCGCCGCCTGGGCTTCGCCTGGCTGGCCGGCCCGCGGGCCAATATTGTAATGGTCTGCCTGGGCGCGGTGGCCGTCGTGTGCGGCATCCTGCCCATTGCGGGCCTAGTCTTGCTGCTCGTCGGGCTGGTCCTGCTGATCCGCCGCGTGCTGGCCCGCCGCGGGCCGCCGGCCCTCCCCGGAGCAGCCCTTGCGAAATAAGTCAGCCTACGAAACTGGGAGAAATGGCGGTCGCCGCTTCGACGAGGGCCATAGCACGGCGCTCGGGTAGGAGGATTGCACGCAAAGCCGCCAAGACGCCAAGACGCCAAACGCCGGAGAAGAAGAGGAGGGAACGTCGGACAGCCGCACGGGCGTGGCTTTACCCATCAAGTTCCCTTTCCTTGCGACTTGGCGCCCTTGCGCCTTTGCGTGAGATACTTCTCGCGGTGACGTTGCCAACGCGCGTGTCTTCATGTTTCGTCTTGCCGGCTCATTGCTTCGGCTTCTTCGTTTCGGCGGCCCAGCGGCGGACCACCGCGTCGCAGGCCTGCGTGCCGGCCTCCTCCAGGGCGGTCTTGGCGGCCAGGTCCTCGACGAGGTCGACGCCCGCCGCCACGCCCCGGTCGCTGGTGACGATGGCCCGGCCGGGGACCGGGATCAGGCGCAATTCGACGCGGGCCCGGCAACTCATCAGGCCCTGCAACTGGGCGGCGAAGGCGCTGGTGCCCTCGCCCTCCAGCAGGTAATCGACCTTCTTGTCGCCGTAGCGGCCGGTTTGCAGGAGCGCTTCCTTCCAGCCGTCCACCGGGTCTTTGGGCACGATGACCGAGAATCCCAGGCTGCGGAGCCGCTGCAGGATGGCCATCTGGGCCGCCGGATCGCGGAGCGGCCGGCCGACGTGGGTCTCCCCGACCGTCACCAAGATCACCTTGCCCAAGAGCGGCTCGGCCGCCTTGCGCAGCTCGGCCAGGGCGGCGTCGGACGGTTCGGCGGTGGGACGTTGCAGCTTGCGGATGGCGGTGCGGAGCGGTTCCGCGAGCCGCTCCAGCAGGGTGGCAAAGCCGCTTTCCATGGCCGCCTTGGCCGAAACGGTCGTTTGCTCCGTGGTTTCCACGTCCACGATCTTCAACACGAGGTAATAGGTCTGGCCGATCCGGCTCGCCCGGCCGACCACGATGTATTGGGCCGAGAGGAACTTCCCCAGCTTCACCGCATTGTCGGTGTTCACCAGGCCGGTCAGGGCCATCTCGTGTTCCTGGGCCACGCGGCGGATCTGGTCGCGATTGACGATCGTCACCTTGCTGACGGCGGAGAGGAGGACGTTGATCTGATCGGTCAGCGCTCCCTGGCCGGAGGGATCGTTAGCCGGCGGCTCGGCGCCCCTGCGGGCCCGAATGTGCGCCTCCCGTTCATCCCGGTCATCGTCGGCATTTCGCGCGGCGCGAGGCGGGGGATTGGGGGCGGCGAAGGCGCCGGGCTGGATCTCGACGCCCTCCAAGTCGAGGTCGAATACGGCCACGCGAATCTCGCGAAGATTCTTGTCCTGGGCCGCCGCCTTGGCCTTTTCGGCCTTGGCAGACTTGGCCGGCGGGTCGGCCGGCGAGCCCGCGGCTGCCAGCAACAGCAAGCCGCCGGCAATCAGCCCCGCGGCCCTGGAAAAACATCGGTATGCGTTCATGGTTCCTTCTCCTTGGGGCCTGGCTCTGCCAACGGCGCGCCAAGCTCGGTAAGCGTTGACATCAATCGGATTCGGTTCTTTGTTGAGGGCGGCAGATCGTTGTCGCTCAGCCAGACCACCCCGGAGCGGCGGATGATCTGCTTGGCGCGATCGAGCTTGAGCCATTTCCAGGAGTCCAGCAGTTCGTCGTCGCCGAGGATCAAGAGCGTGCCGCCCTGGGCGCCCGGATGGTCCTCCGCTCGCCCGATGCGATCTTCCAGCGATTTGGCCTCGCGGATCGCCGCGCGGGGCGGCGGCGCGGGCCCGCGCAGGTCGAGAACATAGAGCAAGGCGGCGTCGGACTCGTCGGTGAGGACCGTCGCGGCGGCGGCGGCCGCCAGGATCGGCCTCTTCTGCGGCGATACGGCGTCCGGCTTGGGATAAACAAACACGATCTGCCGCCATCGCTGCGGCAAAGCCGTCCTGGCCGCGGCGGAGAGCAAGGCCAGAAACGTCGCGTCGGCCACGTCGCGACGGCCGAGCTGCCGCTGCCAAGGCAAATAGCTGACCACTACCGAGCGGACCGCGGTCGTGGGCGGACTGGCGTCGGCCAGCCGCTCGACCAGCGGCAGCCCGCGGGCGTCGACGATCCATGCCCAGCGGTTGAGCAGGCCCGGCCATGGCTGCCGCGGGCCGGCGAACTCCAGCGGCTGCGGCCAGGATTGCCCGCCGATCGCCGCCAGGTCGCCGCGAATCTGCGGGGGCGCTACGGCCGCGGTCCCGCCGCCGGCGTCGCTGGGGCCGAACCAATCGGCCTCCAGCGCCAGCGCGTTGGTTTTTCGTTTCATGGCGAGCCGGCAGACGGCGGCCGGGCGGTCCTGGGCCGTCGCACGTCCCAGGATCAAGAGCGAGGGCCGCTCGGCCGCCGGCCAATGCTCGGCCTCCAGGGAGGCCAGTTTGGCAAATTTCCGCACCGGCAGGCCCACGGCCTCCGACCAGTTGTCGAACCAGGCCGGGGCCCCCACGGCCGCCAGTTGGATATCCGCGTCCCAGACCAGCGGCCGGTCCGGAACCACGACCACTTCGCCGACAACGGCCCGGGCGTCATTGGCCGGGGTCAGTCGGAGGACGACGGGCACGCGGACATCGGGGGCCAAAAACTGGACCGCGCCTTGGTTCACCGCCAGCGGCTGGCCCCAGCGTTGGCCGAGGGCCCAAAGGGCCATGGGGCCCGCGGCCTTGCCGCCGTCGCCGCCCCACGGCAGCGTGGCCTTGTGGCCGGCGCGGGCGAAGACGATCGGCAGCTCGTCGGCCGCCAACGCCGCTGGCGCCAGAACCAGCCAAACTGCCAAGAGGTACAAGCAAGTCTTCATCGTCGTCCCGCAAAATTTACGGCGTGTGGTTCCCGATCACCCAGGCGCTGGCCTCGACGTTGACCAGGCAGTCGTTCAGGGCCAATTGTCCCAAGGGGGTTTGGCCGAGATCGAGGCGACGGCTGCCGGCCAGGGCGGTTTCGTCGGCCCCGTGGTTCGACCCATCGGCCGCGATGGCGTATTGGAGGCTGACCGTGCCGTTAGCGACGGTGGGCAGCAGCCGCACGCGCATCGTCTTGGCCACTGCCGATGGGGGCAGTTCGATGGCCGCGTCGCCGTTGCGGCACACGATCACGTAGGTCTTCGGGCCGACCGGCTGGCGACTTGAGCACGACAACTCGCGGACGAATCGCAGGACGATGGCAATGGGTTGCCGCAGTGCTTCGCCTTTTTGGGCCGGGGCCACTTGGATGGTGGCATCGTCGGCCGCATACCAGCACAAGGGCCCGGCCACCGATTCGTGCAGGGCGAAGGCCTGGGCGATCTCGCGGCGTTGTTCGGGGGTGACAATGGCCGCCGGCTGCGATGCCGCGATCACGGCCGGCTGCCCGCCGCCGAGCTGGCCGCGCAAGACGAATCCGCCGGCCACGAGGATTCCGCCCAACAGGGCCGCCGCCGCCAGGCTCAGCGCCCGGAGAGCGACGTGCGCGGTTTTGCGGGCATGGGGCGGCGTCAGGGCCACAATCGTTTTTGGCGGCTCTTGCCGCCGCCAGGGGCCGAGCGTCTCGCGCAACTGGAGCATGGCGCGGAGATGCCCGGCCGCCTCGGCACTGCTGGGCAAGCCAGCAGTGGCACCCAGGGCATCGCCCAGCACCGCGGCGAGTACCTGGTTTGCCTGGTCCAGCGGCAATTCGCCGTCGACCAGTTGCGACAAGAGGATCTTCTGTTCTTCCGACAGGCTCATGGCATTTCTCCGCCGCGAGGGGAATTCAATTGTTCCATTAAAATCTGGCGGGCACGATAGACGCGGGAGGCGACCGTGCCACGGGAAAGGTTTTCGATGACCGCGGCCTCGTCGTACGTATAGCCGTCCAACTGGGTGAGCATGAACGCCGAGCGGCAGTCCTCCGGCAGCCCGGCAATCAGGCGGAGGGCAAGGCGATAGGAGTCGTTCTGCTCGGCGTGCTGGGCGGGGCCGGCCTCGAGCACCGTCAGCATGCCCGCCGCCTCGCTCGGCCAGTCGGTGCGGCCGCGCTGGCTGCGGCGGCCTTTCCGCAGGTGATCGTAGGCGCAGTTCACGGTGATGCGATGGAGCCAGGTGGTCAGGGCGGCGCGGCCGTCGAACTGTCCGGCCCCCCGCAGGGCGTTGAGGCAGGCATCCTGCACGATTTCCTGGGCGGCGTCGCTGTCACCGACGATCCGCAGGGCCACGCGGTACATCCGCGACACGTGGCCGGCGAGTTCTTGGGCGAGTGTTTCGTTCATGGCTTACCTGGCCGGCTCTTCTCTCTTGTTAGACGCGGCAGGGGCCGGTTGTTTCGCGGTTTTCGCGGCCAATTGCTGGCGGGCGGAGTCGCGGAGCTGGTCGACGAGCTGCCGATCCCATGGTTCCAACCCCGGATAGCGCCGGGAAATCTGCTGGCAAAGATCGAGGGTTTCCGCCCACTGCCGGCGGTCGTGCAGGATGCGGGCCCAGAAGTACATGCCCGAGTAAGAAGCGACCGGGTTGTCCTCCAGCGCGGCGGCCCGGCGGTAATACTTGAGCGCCTCGTCCGGCTGGTCGAGACACTCGCGGAGGTGTAAGAAGCCCATCAGCAGCAGGGCCTCGGGCTGATCGGGGTCCGTGTCGAGCACCTCTTGGAGGGCCGCCTTGGCCTGGTCGAACCGGCGCATGCCGAGGTTGAACTTGGCGCGGTCCAGCGGCTTGGCCGTCGCGATGAATCGCTGCTGGCGGCGGCGATATTCGGTGGTGCTCATGGCGCGGCCGATGCTCTTGGCGTAGGCGACCGCGTCGTCGAGCGCCAGGCACGTGAGGCCCAAGGGGAAGGCGGCGCCCCAGAGCACGCCCCGCGACGTGACTATGGGGCCGGGGCGCCCGCTGCCGACATCGACGTGGAGGGGGCCGTACCACATGTCGCTGCTCAGGTCATAGACGGCGAGGTTAAAATGGTCGGTGAACGCCAAGTACGACCCGGCCGGGCCGAGCACGTCGGGAATGCCGAGGAAGGGGCAATCGGCCGGGGCGATGACGTTGCAGCCCGCCGGCTTGAGCCAATAATTCGTGGTTTGCCAGGCGCGGAGGAGCTTGGCCTTGCCGGCCGCGTCCAGTTCGTAGAGACCTCCGGCGCAGACGCAAAGGCGGCGGCCGCCGCTCTCCAGCACGTTGAGGATGCCCATGCGCGAGTCGTTGCTGGGGGGCCAACCGTAGCACGGGGCGGCCGGCAGCGGGGTGCGAATGCGGGACGCGCTGAGCAGATCGTCCCACACGCCGCCATTGTCGACGGCCACGACCCGTCGGCCGTCGCGCCAGGCCAGCAGCAGGTTCCAGTCGACGCTCCAGTCTTTTTCCCAGGTCCGCAAATCGGCGCGGTGCACCAGGGTGACGGCGCCGTCGGCGAGGCTGAGGATGAAATGGGTGCGGTTCGAGTTGCAGTAGATCGCCTGGCCGCCGATGGGAAAGACCTCGTCCACGTCCCGCGACGGCAAGCCTTGCTCGGGGCCATAGCCTTTCCAGGTCTTCGTCTTGGGGTCGAACACCTGGAGGCCCGAACCATGGGTGCTCACATACAGCTTGCCGTCGATGTAGCGCGCCGACCGGAGCCAGGACGACTTGCCCCATTGGGGCTGCGGAATCTCCTCGATATGGTCCCAGACCTTCCAGCCGCGGGCGTTCCGCACGGCCTCACCGATCGGCCAGCCGCGGGCGTCCACGGGGACGCAGGCGATCCACGGATCCGACATCGCGTAGAAGTAGAGTCGCCCGTCGCCCTCGGCCAAGGGGCGATAATTGGCGTGGCGGTAGTCGCTGATGATCGGGATCTTTACCGGCGAGCGGTCGCTGCCGTAAGGGAGGCAGCCGCCGTCGGTCTGGCCCGCGAAGATGTCCAAGGCGGGCCAGTCGATTTGGAACAGGCGCACTTTTGCCTTTTCGCCGCGATGGATCCACTGGTCGAAATCGGCCCGCAGCCGGGCGTCGTTGGCCTTGCCGACCACCGCCCGCATCAGGTTGATCGCGCCGTACGCGCTGGAGGCGTATTGCGGCGGCACGTCGGACTGTGCGCGGTCGAGGATGCGTCGGGCCGCCTCGGTTTGCCCCTCTTCGATGAGCAGTTCGGCAATGCGGGCCTGAAGATGGATGCAGTGCTGCCAGTCGTCGATGGGGTCGATGGCCCTGGCCCTGCCCCGCTTGACCTTGGCGAGGCAGCGGTCGGCGGTCGCGGTGAGCCACGCTTGCCGCTGGGCCGCCGGCACGTTCATCAGCCTCATGCCGCGAACGGTGGGAACCAGCATCCATTCGCTCGTGTCAAAGCGGAACTTCACGTCGTCCTCGAATCCTCGCTCCAACACGCGCTTCGCCGCGTCGAGGGCCTGCACCAACTCGGGCGTGAGCGCGAGCATGCCGCTGCGGAACGGCGGCAGCGGGTCGTCGTAGCGTTGCGGGCGCCAGAAGGTCATCAACGGAGAGCGCAGCACGCCGCGGCTCGCACTCTCGCACAAGCTGCCGCAAAGCACGGCGTCTTGGTGAAAGCGGTCCAGGTAGCCGGCCGCTTCCCGCAGCAGCCGAAACGGGGCCTCCGGCAGCAGCCGTTTCTCGTAATCGTAATCGCTCAGGTAGGCCAAGGTATCGACATACACCCGGACCGCCTCGGGGTACGTGGGATCGAGCTTCAGCGCCGCCTCGGCGTGGGGCAACGCCGCCATCAGGAGCTTGGCCGTCTCGCGGGGGCTCGTGGCGGGCGACTTCCGCAGTTCCTGCGCGGTTTGAAGCTCCGCGTCGGCCTGCTTCCGCCGCAGCGACATCTCGTCCAGCAACGTCGTGGCGGTCTCGGCGTGGACCTCGCCGAGCGATTG
Source organism: Thermoguttaceae bacterium (assembly GCA_052139835.1). GTDB lineage: Bacteria > Planctomycetota > Planctomycetia > Pirellulales > Thermoguttaceae > JBKQVT01. The sequence continues at coordinate 19,396 of JBKQVT010000123.1, read as the reverse complement.
GGCCAGCTTCCGCCAGGCCTGCGGAATGAGCGCGTCGAAGTCGCGGACCGGCCCGGCGGTCGTCACCCAATCGCCCTCGTAGCCGGCCCCCTTTCGCAAACGCACGCCGATCTCGACCGGCGTCTCGGGGAATGTCTTGCCGCTGCCGTCGCCCTCGACGACGCGCAGCTCGATCGTGGCGTCGGCCTGCGGCGTGAATTGCCTCCCGCCGGGCAGCCGGCTCAGCCCCATCAGCAGCAACAGCGATTCCTCTTTTGCGCTGGCTGCCTCCAGATGGTGGACGAGCGCCAGCCGGTTCGACCGCCTTAGCGCCTCGTCGAAGACCTCGATCAGCCGCTTGCCCAGGGGTCTGATCCGTTCACTGGCGATGGCCTCCGTGGCCCATAAGGTTCGGACCCGCAACGTGCCTGCGCCCGGCTTGGTGATCCTCTTCAACCCATCGCGGCAGAAATCGCGCATCGCCTTGGCGTCGTCTTCCTTGGGCGGCCAGGGGAAGGTCTGCTGGGCAGTGACGTTGCCGGTGGAGAGGTCGATGAGGCTGAGGGTGGTTTCCGGGGCCAGCCGGCTGGTGTCGGCCTCCAGGCGGATCATGGCGTCGTAGCTGAGCATGGGCCGCGCGGGCCCGGCCTGGAGACTCTGCTCCTGGAGGATGCGATCCACCTGCGTGCGATCGACCACCCGTGCCAGGCCGGCGGCCGCGAGGTCCCCTGCCAAGTGGTCGCAAGCGGCGTCGGCCTCGGCGCGGGCCGCGTCGCCGGCCGCGGGCGGCAGCCGGGGTGGCAGCAGCAACACGGATGGCAGCGTTGCATGCGCGTCCTCCATCGGAGGCTGCGCGCGGACCGGCAGCACCGCCAGGCAGAGCCAGGCGACCGCAACCGCGATCGGCGCCAACGCTGTGCGGCGTCTCCGCGACAGGTGGCCGGCCGGTCTTTGGGCGCGTGTGTCCTTCATGGCCTACTTCGCCGGCCTTTCTGGCTTGTTCGACGTGGCGGGGGCCGGTTGTTTCGCGTTTTTCGCGGCCAGTTGCTGCCGGCTGTGGTCGCGGAACCGCTCGATGTGCCACCTCACCGGTTCCTGCAACGTTGGAAAGCGATGCAGGATCTGCTCACAGAGATCGCCCATCTCCTGCCACTGTTGACGGTGTTCCAGGACGCGCATCCAGAAGTACATGGCTGAGTACGACGCGCTGGGGTTGTCCTCCAATGCGGCCGCCCGGCGATAATACTTGATCGCCTCGTCTAGCTGATTGAGGCAAACGCGGTCGTAGAGGAAGCCCATGAGGATGAGGGCCTCGGGCTGGTTGGGCTGGGCATCGAGCACCTCTTGGAAGGCCGCTTTGGCCTTGTCGAAGTGCCTCATGCCGAGGTTGAACTTCGCCCGCTCCAGTGGCTCGGCGGCGTCGATAAACTGCTGCTTGCGGCGGCGGTATTCGGTGGTGGTCATCACGCGGCCGATACGCTGGGCGTAAGCGACCGCGTCGTCGATGGCGAGATAGCCGAGGGCCGCGCCCCCGCCGGTCCACAACATGCCGTGGGAATCGACCAGCAGGCGTTCTCCGACGCTGATGTCGAGTGGGCCGTACCAGGTATCGGTCTTCGGGTCATAGACGATCAGGTGGTTCCAGCTAGTAAGGATCAGGCGGGGGCCAACCGCGACCAGCGCGCGAGGAGCGACGGGAATGGGGGAATCGGCCGGCGTGGCAACCCACAACCAATAGATGTCCATATTGTCGCTCGCACCCCAGGTGCGAAGCGGCTTGCCGGCAGCGTCGATTTCGCACAGCCCGTTATTGAAGAGGCAAAATCGGCGTCCCTCCACTTCCACGGCGCCAACGATGTGGGCTAATGGACCGAGCAGCACCCCGTCGTCATGGTACTGCTCTGGATGCCAACCGTACGGGGAGGGGCTGGGCAGCGGGCGCCCTTGGGGGACCTTGCCCAGCAAGTCAACCTGGAGGCTAACCTCATCGATCCCCATGACTTGCCCGTCCTGGCGCCACACGAGCCGCAGGTTGGAAGGCGGATGGCAACCCTCCGGCCAGCCGGCTTTTGGGGCCGGGCGGTGCAGGAGCATCACGGCGCCGCCGGCGATGTCGAGCGTAAAATGGGTGCCCGCTGTGTTGCCGTAGAGCACGTGGCCGCCAATCGAGAAGATCTGGTCCACGCCGCGCGAGGGCAGTCCCTGTTCGGGGCCATAGCTCTTCCAGGTTTCCGTCTTGGGGTCGAACACCTGGATGCCGTCACGCTGCGTGGCCACGCACAGTTTGCCGTCGACGTACTGTGCCGATGTCAGGAGATACGACGCCTTCCAGTTCGGCGGGGAAATGTCCTCGATGTCGCCGGTCGGCCGCCCGTGGCCGTTCAGCGAAACGCAGGCGAGGCGCGGCGCCGACTCCCGGTTTCCTTGAAAGACCGGCAACCCGCCGATGTAGAGGCGGCCATCGCCTTCGGCCAAGGGGAAGAAATCTCTGTGGCTTTCAACCCCGCCAGGCCGGGGTCTCAGCGGCGGGCGGTCGCTGCCATCATCGGGATGGTCGAGACCCTCTTGGATTGCGAAGGCGTCCACGGCGGGCCAGCCGATCACGATCGGACAAACCATCGCCCCCCGGCCGCCTTTGATCCAGGCGTCGAAATCGGCCAACAAGCGGGCGTCGTCGGTCTCGCCCACCACGCGCCGCATCCAGGCGATTCGCAGGCCGTCCCACTCAACGTACCGTCGCGGCATCGCGGACTGTGCCCGCGCAATCACTTGTTTCGCCCGCTCCCTTTGCCCGTCTTCCAGCAGGAATGCCGCAACGGAGAACTGAAGAGCGATGCACCCCCGCCAGTCATCACAAGCGTTGGTGGCCCTGGCCTGGCCTCGCTTCGCCTTCTCCAAGCAGCGGCGGGCAATCGTTTCCAGCCAGGCCTCCCGCTCCGCGGCCGGCACGCTCATGCTCCTCATGCCACGGGCGGTAAGGAACAAGATCCTGTCGGCCGTCTCGAAACGAAACGTCACATCATCCTCGACGCCTCGTTCCAACAGACGCTTCATGGCATCAAGGGCCTGCACCAACTCGGGCGTCATGGTGGGTGGCGCCTCGGGAAACGGCGGAAGCGGGTCGTTGGTGACTCGGGTGTTTAAGAATTCGCCGAGCTGAGTTCGCGTGCCCCAAAAGGCACATTCGCACAGATCGTTGCACAGCCCGGCATCCTGCCGGTATCGCTCCATGTAGCGGGCCGCCTCCCGCAACATGCGCAGCGGGGCGTCGGGCATCCAACGACGTTTGAGATCGAACTTGCTCATCTGGGTTAGGAGGTCGACATACACGCGGACCGCCTCGGTGCTGGTGGGATCGAGCTTCAACGCCGCCTCCGCATGGGGCAACGCGGTTAGCAGAAATCCGCCCTGCTCGTCGTAGGTGCCTCTGGTCATGGACTTCCGCAGTTCCTGCACGGTTTGCAACTCCGCCTCGGCCTGCTTCCGCCGCAGCGACATCGCCTCCAACAGCGTCGCGGCCGTTTCCGGACGAACTTCGCCGAGCGCCTGGGCCAGCTTCCGCCAGGCCTGGGGAATCATCGCATCGAAGTCGCGGACCAGCCCGACGGTCGTCACCCAATCGCCCTCGTAGCGGGCCCCCTTGCGCAAACGCACGCCGATCTCCACGGGCGTGTCGGAAAATGTTTTGCCGCGGCCCTCGCCCTCGACGACGCGCAGCTCGATGGTGGCGTCGGCCTGGGGCGTGAATTGCCGCCCGCCCGGCAACCGGCTCAGCCCCATCAGCAACAGCAACGACTCCTCTTTGGCCGTGGCGGCCTCGAGGTGGCGGATGAGCACGACCCGCTCGGACCGCCGCAGCGACTCGTTGAAGACATCGATCAGCCGTCCGCCCAAGGGCCTTAGGCGCTCGTTGTCGATGGCCTCGGTGGCCCATAAGGTTCGGACCCGCAACTTCCCGGCGGCCGGTTTGGCTACGTGCTGGAGCGCATCGCGGCAGAAGTCGAGCATCGCCTTGGCGGCGTCTTCCTTGGGCGGCCAAGCGAAGGTCTGCTGGGCGATGACGCTGCCGGTGGAAAGGTCGATGAGGCTGAGGGTGGTTTCCGGGGCCAGCCGGCTGGTGTCGGCCTCCAGGCGGATCATGGCGTCGTAGCTGAGCATCGGCCGCGAGGGCCCGGCATGGAGACGCCGCTCCTGAAGGATGCGATCGATTTGCGTGCGGTCGACGACATGCGCCACGCCGGCGGCCGCGAGGTCCTGGGCCAGGCGGTCGCAAGCGGCGTCGGCCGCGGCGCGGGCCGCGTCGCCGGCGGAGGCCGGCAGCCGGGGCGGCAGCAGCAACACGGACGGAGGCTCCGCAAGGACAGGTCCGGCGGCCAAGAGAAGCCAAATGATCCCGGCCGCGATCGGCTTCAAGGCCGAGCGGAAGCCCCGCGGCAGGTGACCGGCAATTTTCGCGGCAAGGGTTCCGCTCATCTTTTGTACAATCGAGCGCGCAGAAGGGCTCGCAGTCTCTGTCTTTCGCCCCGGCGGCAGTGATGCAGGGAAATGACGCCGCCCCCCTTGGCCAACACCACATTCTACCCCGATATGAGGGTTATCGCAAGGATGCGACAGGCCAGCCGGCAGCCTCCCAGCGAAGCGGGGTTATAGAATTAGACGCTCACAACCGGCAGACGTTTCAGCGATTCCTCTGCCGCTGCGCCGCTCAGATGGCAAGCGATCGAAAGACGACGCCCGTGCAGGCAAGTTCCTTGCCGTGGGGTCTCAAAACACAGGGATGAAATTCTGCGTGGCAGGCCAAGGGGACGCCGTGAGGGCATGTGCGATCGTGGCCACTACGCTCGCCTCGATCTGCTCGGGCGGGGTGGTCGCATCGTGGCCGTGCGACGCGGCATAAGCCAGACGGCCTGCCTCTTCCAAGCGGGCCTTCCATTCCTGATCGTTCATCTCGATCTTCATGATCTTCCTCCGTGCTTGCTCAGGCCAATTGCCATGAACCCCGTTCGTCCGGAATGGGATTTCACCACGGGCGGTAATACTCAAACTCGCCCGTTGTGGCAAGGGCAATTGCCCAACTGCCCCCACATTGCCACTTTCCCAGGCCCCTGATTTTCACTATATTAACTACTGCCGCGTCGCCGGGCCATTGTTGCCGACGCCGGCTGCGCGTGTACAATCGGGGAAGTGACAAGGCACCCCTTGGTGGCCCATGACCCTTCCCGCCGAAATCCACGAGGCCCAGCAGCGGATCAAACCGGCCTATGACCCCGACTTGTGGCAGACGCTGGGCCGCCGGCTGATCGACCTGCTGGCGGACCATCTCCGCACCGTCGAGGCCGGCCAGGCCAAGGTGCTGCGGTGGCGGGAACCGCCGGAGAATGTGGCCCAGGCCGCCGAGTGGATGGCGCAATCCCCGGGGCTGGCCGCCTCGGGCGAGACCCTGGCGGAGCGTTTCGCCCAACTGGTGCGGACCGCGCTGGAGCGGGGGCTCAACCTCCACGATCCCCGCTATATCGGCCACCAGGTGGCGGCCTCGGCGCCGTTGGCCGGGCTGTTCGACGCCCTCGGCTCGGTCACCAATCAGGCCATGGCCATCTATGACATGGGGCCCTGGGCCACGGCCGCCGAACGCGCCATGGTCCAGTGCCTGGGCCGCGCCATCGGCTGGACCGAGGGCCAGTTCTCCGGACTGGTGACCCACGGGGCCTCGCTGGCAAACCTCACGGCCTTGCTCACCGCCCGCAACGTGACCCTGCCGGAGAGCTGGCTCTCGGGCACGGCCGCCGGCGCGCCGCCGGCCCTGGTGGTCCACGCCGACGCCCATTACAGCGTGTCGCGGGCCGCGGGGGTCTTGGGGTTGGGCACGGGCAACGTGGTCCGGGTGGGGCTGGACGCGCGGCGCCGCATGGACGTCGGGCGGTTGGACGCCGCCTTGGCCGCCTTGCGGGTCCAGGGCCGTCCGATCGTGGCGGTGGCGGCCTGCGCGTGTTCCACGCCGGTGGGCGCCTTCGACCCGCTCGAGGAGATTGCGGAGGTGTGTCGCCGCCACGGCGTGTGGCTGCACGTCGACGCGGCGCACGGCGGGGCGGCCGCGCTCAGCCCCCGCTACCGCCACCTGGTCGCCGGCCTGGACCGCGCCGACAGCCTGGTCTGGGACGCGCATAAAATGCTCTTCGTGCCCGCGCTGTGCGCCTTTGTGTTCTATCGCCGGGCGGCAAACAAATTCGAGACCTTCCGCCAGGATGCCCCCTATCTCTTCGATCCGGCGGCGCCGGGGCTGGCCGAGTTCGACAGCGGCTTGACGGCGTTGGAATGCACCAAGCGGGCGGCCGCGCTGGGCCTGTGGGGCCTCTGGTCGCTCTTCGGCCCGGAGCTGTTCGCCGACCTGGTCGACATCACCTTCGCCATGGGCCGGCTCTTTTACGAGAAGCTGGCGGTGGCGGCCGACTTCGTGCCCCTGCACGAGCCGGAGTGCAATATCGTGGTCTTTCGCCACGTGCCCGTGGCGCTGCGTGATGCGCCGGCGGAGGTGCTGGGGCGGTTTCAGTTCGAGCTTCGCCGCCGGATCGTCGAGGCGGGCGATTTCTACATCGTCTCGACGAAGTTCGACGGCGTCGGCGCGCTGCGCGTGACGATCATCAATCCCTTGACCACGCCCGCGCACCTCGACCTGCTCCTGGCCGCCCTCCGCCAGGCCGGGAAGCAGTTGCTCCGGGCCTCACCGCAGATGAGTTAGCCGGGACGCGGTGACCGGTCAAGGTCGCCCGTGCCCTCTCGCTGTCAAACCGCTCGGCAACCGGCTCCCATTCCAGCCTACCGCCGACCCATCTTGCGATGTTGCCGAGGTGTGCCACGGTCAGCAACCGCTGCCCGAGCTCCACATCGGCATGAGGACGGCGGCGGGGGTGGACGCAGTCGAGCAGCAGAATGTCTTCGTGCCAAATCAATTGAATGTCGGGCGCAGATTCAACGTGATTACCGGTCAACGGCATCTGTCGGCAGAAGGCGGAAAGAGCTTGTACGTCTTGTAGCCGCCACCGATGTTCGATGCCGAGAACCCCTTCTGCCGCAGAACCCTGGTCGCCAGATAACCACGTTGCCCGACCTGACAGTAGACAGCGATCTCTCGGTCAGTGGGGAGTTCGTCCAACCGAGAACGAAGGTCATCCACCGGAATGTTCGCGGCTCCGGGGATGTTCCCCGCAGAGAATTCCTGAGGCGTACGAACGTCCAACACCAGCGGTCGCCGATCCGCCGGCGCAGCCAGGACGGCCTCGACATCGACCTGGGGATGTTCTCCCCGCAGCATGCCGGCGGCCACGAATCCCGCCATGTTGATCGGGTCCTTGGCCGACCCGTACTGTGGTGCGTAAGCCAGTTCCATTTCCTCCAGGTCGAAGACCGTCATGCCCGCTTGAATCGCCACGGCCAGCACGTCGATCCGCTTGTCCACACCGGCCCTGCCCACGGCCTGCGCTCCCAACAGCTTTCCGGTTTCGGGGTGGAAGAGGATCTTCAGCGTCATCTGCTCGGCGCCGGGATAGTATCCGGCGTGGTGAGCGGGATGGACGTAGACCTTGCGGTACGGGCGATTCGCTCGGCGCAGGGCCTTTTCAGAAGCGCCGGTGATAGCCGCCGTGCGGTCGAACACGCCGACGATGGCGGTCCCCTGAGTTCCTCGAAACTTGGCGGCACGACCAAAGGCGTTGTCCGCAGCGATGCGGCCTTGTCGGTTGGCTGGTCCCGCCAACGGCACCTGAGTCGGGTCGCCGGAAACGAAGTCCTTGACCTCGATGGCGTCACCGACCGCGTAGATGTCTGGATCGCTGGTCTGGAGGAACTCGTTGACGCGGATACCGCCGCGAGGCCCGACCTCCAGGCCCGCATCAACCGCCAGTTTGTTCTCCGGACGCACCCCGACCCCCAAGACGACCAGTTGGGCAACCAATCGCTGGCCGGACTTCAGCCGCACGACAAGGCCATCGGGCGTCTGCTCGAAGCCTTCGGCAGACTGCCCCAGCAAGACGGTCACGCCCTTTGCCACGAGCGTTTCCAGAATCGGCGTCGTCATTTCCTTGTCGAAGGGCGTAAGAATCTGGTCATTCTTCTCGACCATCGTGGTGATAATACCGCGCTTCACGAAGTTCTCTGCCAGTTCGAGGCCGATGAATCCTGCGCCCACCGCGACCGCCTGTCTGACGCCGTGGTCCAGCCGCGCCTTGATGCGGTCCACGTCTTGCAGATTCCTCAAGGTGAAGATTCCGGGCAAGTCGACGCCCGGAATCGCCGGGCGCAGCGGCGCCGCCCCCGGAGCGAGGATCAGCTTGTCGTAGGTTTCCTCGTATTCTCGCCCCGTAGCGAGGTCGCGGACGCGAATCTTCTTCGCCGCGCGGTCGATGGCCTCGACCGATGAGCGGGTGCGCACGTCGAGCCTGAAGCGGGTCCGCAACCGCTCCGGGGTCGTGACGAGCAGCTTGTCCCGTTCGGGGATTTCGCCGCCGACGTAATAGGGCAGGCCACAGTTGGCGAACGACACGTCCGGTCCACGCTCGAAGAGGACGATTTCGGCATCTTCCGACAAGCGACGAGAACGAGCGGCTGCGGACGCTCCGCCGGCCACGCCACCGACAATCAGCAGTTTCATGATCTGGACTCCTTGTTTGGGTGTTCAGTCCGCGCGACAGGACTTCGCGTCCCCGCCGCACTGGTTCCAGGGCATCCGTGCCAGGATCATGCCCATGCCACAGGTGTCGGTCATCCCGGCGAAGACCAGTCCGGCTCCGACGAAGGCCGATAACCCGATGAACGCAGGATGCAGGAACCAGCCGAGTGCGGCCCCCGCCAGGACCAGCGACCCGGCGGCGATACGAACTTGCCGCTCAAGCGAGATGGCCTTCTTGCCGCGAACGACCGGCAGACCAGCCTGCACGCAAGCCATCGTACCGCCCTCGACGTTGACGACGTTCGAGAAGCCCGCCTTGAGGAACGTCTCGCAAGCCTGCCGGCCTCGACCTCCGGAACGACAGATGACGTACAGCGGCTCATCGGCCGACCCGTGGCGGGCCTGCATCAACGCGGCCGCGTCCAGTCGATCCAGGGGGACATTGCGTGCGATCGCGACGTGAACCTCCCGAAACTCGACGGGGGTGCGAACGTCGATGAGTTCGATCTTCCGGCCTTCCTTGCCGAGTTCTGCAAGTTGGGCGGGCGAAATGCTGGAAGTGTTCATGATCTTCTCCGCGTAGCCGCTGCCTTAGTGATTGGTATGTCCCGATAGGACGATATGTTGTCGCAAAAAAATCTCACCCCTTGTTGTCGAACCGTGCTTCGACGCAGGTCATGATGTCCGCGAGATGGCTTTCAACGATCCGGTAGTACGCCTTGCGACCCTCTTTCTGGCTGGTGAGGAAGCCGCATCGTTGCATGAGACGCAAGTGTTCCGACGCCATGTGGCTGGGAATACCGCAGGCCTCGGCTAGTTCGCCGACCGTATAGCGGCCGCGGAGGAGCATCTGGACCATCCGCAGCCGATGGGGATGGGCCAGCGTCTTGAGGCATTCCGCTGCCTGCTCCAAGGCGTCCAAGGATGTTAATCTGGGCAACTTGGCAGATTTTGTTTTTTTGGTCATGTTTCTTCTCCCGATGCTCAATTATATCGGAATATCCCGATTTGTCAATCAATCATTTTTGCCGTTTGGCCGAGTGAAAAAAGCAAGGAGATAGCATGTCGGCGGTCTCACCCCGCGGCTCCGGAGAAAATCACGGTCCGTCTCGCCGATCTTCCGACCAGGAACCGCGACCCGGGGCCGCTACGCCATGCCCTATCAATACGAGAAACAACATGCGGGACTTGCGGTCGCCATCTCGCCTGACAACGGTTTCAAGTACACGTCCTTTTTTGCCGACGTGCTCGGCGACGAAGGGCTGCCAAGAGTCGACTGAACTCCACCCAAGACTCGATGACGGATAGCCGCGATGCGGTAACAGCAACTACGGCTTGCCCGCGGCGGCGTCTTTCGGGCGGACGCCCAGGGCGAGAAGCTCGTCCCGCAGGGCGTCGGCCTTGCGGAAATCCTTGGCGGCGCGGGCCTGGGCCCGCTCTTCGATCAACCGGACTACCCGTTGGTCGGCCGGCGGGCGATCGAAGTCGATCACGGCCAACACGGCGTCCACCTGGCGCATGAAGTCGAGGACCTCCGCGGCCTGTTGCTCGTCGAGCTCGCCGCCGTTGAGCAGGCGGTTGACCTGGCGAAGGAAGACGAAGAGCCGGCCCAGGGCCTTGGGCAGATTGAGGTCGTTGTCGAGGGCCTGCTGCCAACCGGCACGGGCTTGGTGAAGGATCTGCTGGACGTCGGCGCTGGGCCGTCCGGCCGAAGGGTGCCCCAGCCGCGAGACGAACTCGTTCAGGCGCGCTACGGACTGGGCCGCCCGGCGGAGTTCCTCGGGCGAGTAGTGCAGCACGGTGCGGTAGTGATTGGCCAGCAGCCAGTAGCGGACTGCCGGGCCGTCGAAGCCCTGCTCCCGCAGATGTTCCAGCGTAAGGTCGTTGCCGGCGGCGCGGCTGACTTTCTTCCCCTCGGACATGACCAATTCGGAGTGCAGCCAGAGGCGGGCCAAGGGCTTGTCCTTCAGCCCGCAGGCGATGGCGATCTCGTTGTCGCCGTGGGGAAAGATCAGGTCGGTGCTGGCCGTGTGGATGTCGATCGGCTGGCCCAGGCACTCGACGGCCATGCAGGCGCACTCGACGTGCCAGCCGGGGCGGGCGTTGCCCCACGGGGTCGGCCAGAAGATGCCCGCCTTCAACTCCGCCAACGTGGAACGCTTGAAGAGGGCGAAGTCGCCGCGGTTGTCTTTATCGTAGTAATCGTAGGTCGTCGAGGCCTCGGCCCGCGTCTGCTTCAGCTCGATCCCGGAGAGGGCGCCGTAGTCCGGCGAGCTGTTGACGCGGAAATAGACGGAGCGGAGTTTCTCGTAGGCCAGTCCCTTTTCCAGCAGGCCGCGGGTCTCTTCCACCATGTCGGCGACGTGTTGGCTGGCCCTGGGGTAGTGGTGCGCGCGGCGGACGCGGAGGGTGTCGAGGGCCTCGAAGAAGACCCGCTCCCAGCGGGCGGTGAAGTCCTTCAATTTTCCGCCCGCCTTGAGACATTCCTTGACGGTGCGGTCGTCGATGTCGCCGAGGTTCATGGCGTGTTTGACCTGGTAGCCGCGGCATTCGAGGTAGCGTCGCAGCACGTCGGAGAAGACCAGGCGGCGGCAGAGGCCCAGGTCGGGCGGCCCGTCCAGGCTCGGCCCGCAGGAATAAATGGTCACCTTGCCCGGCGAGACCGGATCGAGTTGTTCCACGCGGTGGGAGAGGGTGTTGTGGAATCGCAGCGGCTCGGGGACCGTCTCGGAAACGAAGAGCGAAGTGGAAAGGTAACGCTCGCCGCCGTCGGGCAGCAGGGCCACGACGGCGCCTTGGCCCAAGGCCCGCGCCTCGTCGATGGCCACCTTCATGGCCGCCCCGGCGCTCATGCCCACGAAGATCCCTTCCTCGCGGGCCAGGCGGCGGGCGGTCTCGTAGGCGGAATCGTCGTCGACCGAGACGATCGCCGAGAGCTCGTCGGGCTTGAAAATTCCCGGCGGGTAGCTCTCCTTCATATTCTTGAGGCCCTGGATCTTGTGGCCCTTGAAGGGTTCGACGCCGACGACGCGGACCGCCGGATCGAGCTGGCGCAAGACGCGGCTGATGCCCATCAAGGTCCCGGTGGTCCCCATCGTGAGCACCACGACGTTGACCTTGCCGCCGGTGGCCTCCCAGATTTCCCGGCCCGTGCCCTCGTAGTGGGCCTGCCAGTTGGCGTCGTTGTTGAACTGGTCCACCAGGACGTATTTGCCGGGTTCTTCGCGGCCGAGGCGATAGGCTTCTTCGATTGCCCCGTCGGTGCCCCGGTAGCCGGGGGTGAGGAGGATTTGGGCCCCGTAGGCGCGGAGGATCCGCTTGCGTTCCTCGCTGGCCGACTCGCTCATCGTGACCAGGAGTTGGTAGCCCTTCACTGCGCAGACCACGGCCAGGCCGATGGCCGTGTTGCCGCTGCTGGCCTCCAGGACGATCTTGCCGGGGGTCAGCTCGCCGCTGGCCTCGGCCTGCTGGATCATTCGCAGGGCGATGCGGTCCTTCACCGACCCGCCGGGGTTCCTCATCTCCAGTTTCGCCAGGAGTTCGACGCCCGGGGCCGGGTTCATGCGGTTGATGCGCACCAGCGGCGTGCCGCCGATCAGATCGAGAACGGAAGCGACTTTTACGGGCCCCATGACGGCATCCTTGGACATCCGTGATCCCTGCACTCGTGCTTTGAATCAGTAGAGCAACAAGGGCAGTTCAAGTCAAGAACGAGATGGGGCGTTCCCTACAGGCTTTTCCCGCAGCCGGGAGTCACTTCAGCAAGGTGTAGAAGGCCAGCGCGCCCGGCTCGGTTTTGCCCGCCAGTTTCCCCCGCAGCGCCTTCATGTAGGGCGTCTGGCGATGCGTCTCCAGGGCCTCGTTGCTGGCCCACTGCTCATAAAACATGAACTGGGCCTTGTCCTTATCCGACTTCGACTGGTGCAGGTTGTAGCAGAGGCAGCCCGGCTCCTTGCGGGTCGGCTCGACCAGGGCCAACAGGACCTCCTTGACCGCGTCCTCCTCTCCGGGCTTGGCCTTGATCATGGCCGTCAAGACGACGCGCTCGGCCGGCGCCGGGGACTTGGCCTCGGGGTCGGCCAGCGCCTTGTCGACAAGATACGGCCATGCTGCCAGGGTGGTGGTTCCGGCCAGCAACGTGCGTCTGCTGATTTTCATGGGGGGCTGCTCCATGGTTTTGAGGGGGTAAGCGGGCGATGGCCTGCCGGGGTGGCAGGGCGATGCTCGACCGCCAGACGGTGAGCATAATCCACATCGTCGCGGCTTGCAACAGTGCCGCCGGGACCGCCTTCATGGCTGGCGGGAGAAAAGAGGGGAAGGCTTTCTGGACCACGACGCCCGCGGCCGCTCAACTCCGCTGGGCCAGCCAGCGGGTTGCCTCGGGCCAAAGCTGCTCTTGCGCCTTGGTGCCCATCGCCAGGCCGATGTGTCCCACGTCGAGCTTGATCGTCCGCCGGTCGGACGAGCTCACCAGGTCGTTGAACGGCTCGCTCTGGGCGCAGGGAACCAGGTCGTCGCGGCTGGCCATCAGGTTCAGCACCGGGCAAGTGATCTGCTTGAGGTCGACCACCCGCCGCCCGATGCGCATGCGGTTTTGCACCAGCAGGTTCTGCTGGTAGAGGCCCTTGACGAACTGGCGGAAGGTCTCGCCGGCCACGGGGATATTGTCGGCCAGCCAGGTCTCCATCGTCAGGTACTCGTCGACGAAGCGGTCGTCGTCCAATCGCTCCCAGAGGGCCAGCGGCTTCTCGATCAGGTTGGCCACCGGTTTCAAGAGCAAAAAGCCGGTCTGCAGGAACTGGGCCGGGCAATTGCCCCAGGCGTCGACGAAGGCGTCGACGTCGAAATACTCCGGCTGGCACCAGAGGTTCAACAGTCCGCCGCGGGTAGAGAAGTCGATCCCTGCCGCCAGCAGGATCAGGTTCTTGACCCATTGCGGATACAGCGCCGTGAACATCGCGCCCATCGTGCCGCCCATGCAGTAGCCCAACATGCTCACCTGCGGCACGCCGCAGCGCCCGCGGAGGTGCTCGACCACGTGGAGGAGGTAGCCGTCGAGGTAGTCGTGCAGCGTATTATGGCGGTCGGCGTGGCTGGGGACGCCCCAATCGACCAGGTAGGTGTCGAAGCCGGCGCGGACGAAGTGCTCCACCACGCTCTTGCCGGCGACGATGTCGAGGATGTAGGGCCGATTCACCAGGGCGAAGACGAACAGCAACGGCGTCTGGAACTTCACCGGCCCGGGGCTCGTGTAGTGCAGGAGCCGCAGGCGGTCTTCCTGGTAGACGACCTCGGAGGGAGTCGCCCCCTTTTTCACGTCCTGGGCGCGGGCCCACAACTGCGGCAAGCGGGTGACGCGGCGGAGAAAGTCGGCGGACTCGTCGACCACGGCCTGCGGCAGCCGAAGCCCGGGGTAACGCGAGGAAGGACCGTTGTGGTTGCTCATAAACCTACCCGGCTCGATGTTTGGCCGGGGCTTCGGCCGGCTTCGGCACCCGGGCCGCCAGGTCGGCCACTGCGGCGGCAAGCTCCTCCAACCGCCCCTCGGTCCGCTCCTCGAACTGCCGCAGTGTGCGCAGCAGCCGGTCGAAGTCCTGGCGGCTGACCGCCTGCATCTCATGTTGCGCCTGGCCGGCTTGCTCGACCCATTGTTGGCGGGCCTTCAGGCTGACCTCCAGCGATTTGCCCATCGCGCTAAGGAATTCCGGCGAGCGGAGGTATTCCTGCCAGCCGTCGGCCCAGATGCGGAACATCTCCGTACGGGCCGACCGCAGGGTCTCGGGCGGTGCGCTGCCCGGCGGAAACGACATCCCCGCCCCCGTCGTCTTGGAAAGGAAGTCCCACCAGAGCTGCCACATCGGCGACTCGGCGTCGAAGGGAGTTTTGGCCGATTCGTTCATTGTGCGGTTGGGTCCTTTCCTCAAAAGGCCCCCGGGGTCGACTCAGTCGCCGCGGCGGACCGCCAGGGCCACCCCCTCGCCGCCGCCGATGCACAGCGAGGCGATGCCCACCTTCCCTTGGCGCCGCTCCAGCGCGTGCAGCAAGGTGGCCAGGATGCGGGCGCCGCTGGCGCCGATGGGATGTCCCAGGGCGACGGCGCCGCCGTGGACGTTGACTTTCTCGTGGGGCAGCCCCAGCTCCTTCATCGCCGCCAAGGGCACCACGGAAAACGCTTCGTTGATCTCGAACAGGTCCACGTCGTGGACCGCCAGCTTGAGACATTCCATCAGTCGGCGGATGGCGCCGATGGGGGCCAAGGTGAACCACTCCGGCTCCCGGCTGAAGGTGGCATAACCGAGGATGCGGGCCTGCGGCCGCACGCCCAACTCGCGGGCGCGGTCGGCCGAGAGCACCACCACGGCGGCGGCGCCGTCGTTGAGGCTCGAGGCGTTGCCGGCCGTCACCGTGCCCGCCGCGTCGAAGGCCGGCCGCAACGCCCGCAGCTTCTGCTCGTTGAACCGGGGCGGCTCTTCATCCTTGGCGACGACGATGGTCTCCTTGCGGACGACGATTTCCACGGGCACGATTTCCTCGGCCAGCAGGCCGTCCTGCTGGGCGCGGAGGGCCCGCTGGTAGCTGGCCACGGCGAAATCGTCCAGTTCCTGCCGGGAGATGTTGCAGCGGGTGGCGCAGCGGTCGCCGCAGATTCCCATGTGGAGGTTGTTGTACACGTCCCAGAGGCCGTCGCGGATGGCGCTGTCGATCAGTTCGCCGTTTCCGAGGCGGTAGCCGGTGCGGGCCTTGGCCAGCAGGTAGGGGGTGGCCGACATGTTTTCCGTGCCGCCGGCGACCACGGCGCGGCTGTCGCCGCATTGGATGGCCTGGGCGGCCAGCATCACCGCCTTCAGGCCCGAGCCGCAGACCTTGTTGACGGTGGTGGCCCCGATGGCCGGCGGCAGGCCGGCGCCGATGGCCGCCTGCCGCGCCACGTTCTGGCCCAACCCGGCGCCGACGACATTGCCGAAGATCACCTCATCAATCCCCTCGGGCTGGACACCTGCGCGGCTCAAGGCCGCCTTGATGGCCAGGCTTCCCAATTTCGGCGCCGGGACTTCGGCCAGGCCTCCGCAAAAACCCCCAATCGGCGTGCGGACCGCGCCGGCAAGAACAACTTCGTTGAGCATGGGATCGTCTCTTCTATCTCGTGGCCCCTGAAGCGTGCAGTACCGTCAACGGCGGGGCGCGACCCCAAGTTGGCAGCCGCGCACCGTCCGCCGACACAAGCAGCGGTTCCCGGCGATCAAGGCCCCTACTACTTCGGTTTCTGCTTGCAGGAGGTCTCGTCGCAGCAGAAGGCGCGGGCGACGTTGCACCACGATTCGATGAGCCGGGTGTTGGCGTGGACCATGGCGTCGCTGCTCTTGCGCAGCGAGCTCAGGGCGGCCTCCCACATTTCCCGATTGCGGGTTTCGCTCTCCGCCGCCACGCCATTCTGGCGGATCTCGAAGGCCTTCTCCAGCAGTTCCATGCTGCTCTTGGCGTTGTCGCTCATGTTGCGGATGGTGTCATCGGTTTGCTTCTGGACGGCCGACATGACCTGTTCGATGGCCGCCTGCCCCTTGCTCGGCCACGGGCTGGCGCCCATGCCGCGAAGGGTCTCCCCGAACCACTTGGCCGATTGCTGCTGGACGGTGACGCCGGCCTTCAGGGCGTTCTCGAACAGCCGCGCCGATTGCTCCACTAACTCCTGGTAGTTAGCAGTTCCGGTACTCATGACTTGGCTCCTGACAGAATAGAGAGAGATAAAGGGTGAGACTTCGACTGCCACCATTTTATCACCAAGGTGGGAAAAGTCAAGTCTCTAGTGCAGATGCACAATAGAGAACGAGGGGTCGCGTGCGGGGCTTCGTACCGCATATCCCCGAAGAATACGCCACTGCACCGCCTGCGACCCGGCTGCAATTGTGCAACTGCACAATCATCCCCTCTTCTTGGTCCTGGTGGGGCGCGCGGCCCGCGGCGGCTTCTGCGCCTGGGTCCGCAACTCCTCGACCAGGCCCCGCAACCGCGCCAACTCGGCGGTGGTGTCGGCGTCGCCGGAGGGCGGACTCGGCGACAGCGAAGCGGCCGCCGGCGGCGGACCGGCCACCCCGGCGCCCCCGGTGCGCCCCAAGGGCCACATCATCGTGCGAAACCAGTCGCCGGCGCCCGAGACGGGAAATTCCAGCCCCATCGCCTGGCGGAGATAGCGATCGAAATCGCGCTGCGATTCCATGTAGGCCCGCAAAAACTGGTTGAAATAGCGATCGATGAAGTCGCGGATCAGCGGCTCATTGGCGCGGATGACCCGGTGGAGGAGTTCGGCGGGGAAGGCCCCCAGCTTGCCCGGATCGTGCTCGAGGATGATCTGGGCCAGCACCTTGGCCGTGATGTCTTCGCCCGAGTCGACGTCGGTCACCTGGACATCTTGCCCGTCGAGGATCAACTGATAGATGTCCTCGAGGCTGACGTGGAGGCTCCGCGTGGTGTCGTAGTAGCGGCGGTTGCGGTACTTCCGCAGGAGGATCGGGGACGGCGGGGGGGGAGCGATGGGGTCCATGGTGGATCATGCCTGTGCACAAGGGTGAGGCGAAGCGCGCTTAATTCTTGGCCGCCAACGGCGGGTTGTCAAGCCGCCGGAGGGGCAAATCGCCGCGATCCGCCCCCGCCGTGGCCGCGCCGTCCGGGGGGCATCCGGGGTTGTGCTGGTGCAAAAAGCAGCCTTGAAAGGCCGCCCCGCGGGCGCTATAATTCCCCCGGGAGCAAAGGCCGCAGGCACGCCTAAGGAGTCCGCCGATGGATATGCAAGGCAAAACGGCCGTGGTCACCGGGGCAGGCAGCGGGATCGGGCGGGCCGTGGCCCTGGAATTGGCCCGCCGCGGCGCCGCCGTGGTCGCCCTGGTGGACCGCACCGACGCCGTCCACCACGTGGCCGGGTCGATCAACGAGTTCACCGGCGGGCACATCCACGCCTGCGCGTTCGTCGGCGACGTGACCGACGTCGCCTTTCGCGGGGCGGTGTACGACCGGGTCTGCGCGGAGCACGGCGTGCCGCGCATCTGCGTCCCCGCGGCCGGCATCAGCCGCGATTCGCTGGCCGCCAAGATCGATCGGGCCACGGGGAAGAGGGAACTTTACTCCATCGACGACTTCCGCCTGGTGCTGGAAGTGAACCTCACGGCGCCCGTCTATTGGGCCCTGGAAATGGTGGGCCGGATCGCCGAAGATCGCTTCACTCGCAACCTCGGCAAGTGGACTCCCAAGGAGCACATCCAGGGCACGGTGATCTTCATCGGCTCCGTCTCGTCGCAGGGGAACAAGGGGCAGATCGCCTATGCGGCCACCAAGGCGGGCCTGGAGGGAGCGGCGGCCACCCTGACCAAGGAGGCCATCTTTCACGGTGTCCGCTGCGGGGTGATCCACCCCGGCTTCACCGACACGCCCATGGTCCGCGCCCTGGGCGAAGACTACATTCACGATCGCATCTTGCCCGCCACGCAACTCGGCCGCCTGATTCGTTCCGAGGAGATTGCCGACGCCATTTGCTTCATGATCGGCAACTCGGCGGTGAGCGGCCAGTTGTGGGCCGATGCCGGCTGGCACCCGTCGGCGTAAGACGCCGGCATTGACGCCAGTGCAAAACCGGCGGCGACAAACGGCTTTCTCTCGCTCGAACGGGGTAAGGAGATTCCTGAGCTGGCGATGCCGGGATTCTTCGCCCCGGGACGGGGAATTATCGGATTCTCGACGGCCCCGTGTGCCCCTATCCTAACGGAAGAAGGTGCTACTGCCCGCAAATCGTCGCCGGTCTCTCGGCGAAGGGGAATAGTTGTCTAACCTGAAGGGGAGAATTCCATGTGCGCGACAGTCTTGGATGATCGGCTGACGGGGGAAGAAGGGCGTGCGGAGATCGCTGCCGGGAAGTTCCTGGCGGGGAAGCGGGCCCTGGTGACCGGCGGGTCGCGGGGGATCGGCCGGGCGGCGGCCTTGGCCCTGGCGGCCGCGGGGGCCGAAGTGGCCATCAACTACAATCAATCCGCCGCCGCCGCCGAAGAAGTCTGGGCCGCGGCCGAGCGGTTGGGCGTCCGCGCCCACATCTACCAGGGCAACGTCGCCTGCGAGGACGAAGCCAAACGCGTGGTCGACGCGGCCTGCGAGGATTTCGGCGGCATCGACATCCTGGTGAACAACGCCGGCATCACCCGCGACAAGTCCTTCCTCAAGATGACCCTTGCCATGTGGGAAGAGGTCGTGGGAGTGAACCTGACCGGGCTGTTCCACGTCACCCGCGGCGTGCTGCCGGGCATGGTCGAGGCCGGCTGGGGCCGGGTGATCAACCTCTCCTCGATTGTCGGCCAGACGGGCAATTTCGGGCAAGCCAACTACGCCGTGACCAAAGGCGGGGTCATTGCCTTCACCATGAGTTTGGCCCGCGAGGTCGCCCGCAAGGGAATCACCGTCAACGCGGTGGCCCCCGGCTTCATCGAGACCGACATGACCAAGGATATGCCGGAGGTGGGGCTGGTCGCGGTGAAGTCGATGACGCCGGTGGGCCGGCTGGGGCGTCCGGAGGAAGTGGCGGCGGCCATCGTCTTCCTGGCCTCGCCCCAGGCCAGTTACATCACCGGTCAGGTCATCCCGGTCAACGGCGGCATGTATATGTAGGGACCAGGGGCCAGGGACCAGGGGCTGCGGATTCGCGGGTGCCACTGCTGGCTTGTCCAGCAGTGTGACCCTTGCCCAGGTCCGGCACTGCTGGGCAAGCCAGCAGTGGCA
>JBKQVT010000122.1:0-19193 GCA_052139835.1 Thermoguttaceae bacterium | reverse complement strand
CGACACCTATAGACTTCCGAACCCTTGAGGGTTGCTATAGGGGAGAGCCTAACATCCTTCCCACAGACCACATGTCTCGCACGCCTTCCATTCATCTTACATGGACGTCGCCGCCACAGTCCTTCTGGATGCGCTTGACCGGGAACGCTTCCAAGGCCTGGCGGCTCCGGTCGTGTCGACCGTGACGGGCGCAAAACTGGCGGCCGACGCCGATCTGCGCCAGGTCCTCTTCCAACAGATGACCACTCCCGTGCGCTTCGCGGAGGCCGTCGGCCGAGTGGCCAAGGACGTCGATCTCTGGATCGAAGTCGGACCGGGGCACGTGCTGACGGGCATGATGACCCGTTTGGCGGGCACCATGTACTCATGGTCGGCACCGGCGATCGCCCTGGATGCCGGCGGTTCGTCGCTGAAGGGCCTTTTGAAGGCGTTTGCGGCCGCGTTCGCCTTGGGTGCTCCGGTCTCGGCGGGGGCCCTCTTCGAAGACCGTTTCCACCGGCCCTTCGATCCCGCGCATCAGCCGCGGTTCCTAGCGAATCCGTGTGAACAGGCGCCGGCATCTGACGGCCAGTCCGAAGTCGCTCCGTCTCTCGGGGAGAGGGCTGTGGCGAGCGCGAGCGAAGCCGTCGACGGCACGGCTGTCACGGCGACCAACGACAAGCCGCTCGATGTGGTCCGTCGCCTGGCCGCCCAACGGGCGGAGCTGCCGGTGGAAACCGTGGGCCAGGACCTGCGACTTCTTGGCGACTTGCACCTCAGTTCCATCGCCGTGGCGCAACTCGTGACAGAATCCGCCCGTGCCCTGGGGCTCGAGCCGCCCGTTTGGCCGACGGAGGCAGCCAACGCAACCATCGCCGAAGTGGCCGAGGCCTTGGAACAGCTTGCCGGCAATGGAGCCGCTCCTCACAGCCGGCAGGAATCTCTGGATGGAATCGGGGAATGGACCCGACCATTTACGGTCGAACTGGTCGAGTGTCCTCCGCCGACCATGAGTACATGGTGCCCGCGGACCGAGGTCTTCGCTGCCAAGAGAGTGGACTGGAAGATCATCGCCGAAGAGAACGATCCCTTGCGGGCAGCCTTGCCGGCCTTATTGGACGGCGCGGATCCTGGCGGTGGAGTTGCCGTCTGCCTGCCGCCGGAACCGGACGAGCGACAAATCGATTTCCTTCTGGAGGCCGCGCGGGAAGTGATTGCCGATCCCGATCGCAAGAAGTTTCTCCTCGTGGAGCATGGCGGCGGCGCGGCAGGGTTCGCCCGCACACTGCACCTGGAACATCCGGAGTTGACCGTCTGCGTGGTCGACGCGCCGCTTGGTCACACCGCGGCTGCCGCGTGGATCGCTGCCGAGGCCTCGGCAGCGCGGGGGTATGTTGAGGCCCACTACGACGCGCAGGGAACTCGTCGCGAGCCGCACTTGCGGCTATTGGACGAGGCGCAAGATCCGGGCAGGCTGCCGTTGGGACCCGAGGACGTGCTGCTGGTCACCGGCGGCGGCAAGGGCATCGGCGCCGAGTGCGCGTTGGCCCTCGCCAGAGCAAGCGGCGCACGGCTGGCGCTGGTGGGCCGTTCCCATGCGGAAAACGATGCGGAATTGACCGCCAATCTCAGGCGTTTTTCGGACTTCGGCGTCGAGTTCCGCTATGACGCGGCCGATATCACCGACACCGACGCCGTGCGGCGAACGGTTCAAGAGATCGAGGCCCGTCTTGGCCTCGTCACCGGCGTGCTCCATTCCGCCGGCGCCAACGTGCCGCAACGCCTCGACACGCTCGACCCGGCGGCTTTCCTGCGGACCCTCAAACCCAAGGTCCACGGACTGCAGAACGTGTTGCAGGCCGTTAGCGCCGACCGCCTCCGCCTGCTGGTTGCCTTCGGATCGATCATCGCGCGGACCGGCATGCCGGGCGAGGCCGACTATGCCGTAGCCAACCAGTGGCTGACGCGGCTCGTCGAGCGCTGGCAGGCCGAACACATCCATTGCCGCTGCCTGTCGGTCGAGTGGTCGGTGTGGTCGGGCGTGGGGATGGGCGAGCGTTTGGGCACCATCGATGCCCTCCGCCGGCAGGGGATTTCACCCATCTCGCCCGATGCCGGCGTTGCGGCCCTGAAGCAACTGCTGGCCCGCCGGTCCGCGCCCGTAGCGGTGATTGTCACGGGGCGTTTCGGCGAGCCGCCAACCCTGAAGTTCGATCCGTCCGAGCTTCCGCTGCTGCGGTTCCTCGAGCGGATCCGGCTCCTGGTCCCGGGGGTGGAACTGATCGCCGAAGCCGATCTATCGCTAGATACTGACCCCTACCTGAGCGATCACGTCTATCAGGGAGCGCCTCTGTTTCCCGCCGTCATGGGGTTGGAGGCGATGGCCCAAGCAGCCAAGGCCCTGGCGAAATCGGCGGAAATCCCCACGTTCGAAGAAGTGGCGCTCAGCCGTCCGGTCGTCGTGCCGCGCGATGCTTCGCTGACGATCCGCCTCGTGGCCTTGCAAACCGGACCGAATCGCGTGGAAGTGGCCCTGCGGAGCCAGGAGACCAATTTCCAGGCCGACCACTTCAAGGCGGTATGCGTTTTTGGCCCCGAGGCCCGAGCTGCCGATCTGACGGAAAGCATCGCCGATCGCGATATGATCCATCAGGCGGCATTGCCGCTCGATCCGAACATCGACCTTTACGGCGGAATCCTCTTCCAGCGCGGCCGGCTGCAGCGGGTCCGCAGTTATCGGCATCTTCGCGCCACGGAATGTGTTGCGGAAATTCAATCGTGCCTCGACACCTCCTGGTTCAGCCAGTACCTGCCGCGCGAACTGGTCCTGGGTGACCCGGGCGCCCGGGATGCGACGATCCATGGCATTCAGGCCTGTATCCCGCACGGCGTCTTGCTGCCCACCGGAGTGGACCGGCTGACGATCTTTGCGCCGTTTGCCCCCGCGGTCTACGTTCACGCCCGCGAGCGGTCGCGCCACGGCGACGACTTTGTTTACGACGTGGACGTCACGGACGAAGGCGGAGTCATCCTGGAACGCTGGCAGGGGCTGCAACTTCGCTGTATTCGCACGCGGGTCACGGAAGGCCCCTGGGCCGCGCCGCTCCTGGCGACCTATCTCCAGCGCCGAGTGTACGACCTGATCCCCGACAGCTCCGTTTCCGTGGCCCTGCAAGGAGACGCCTCCAGCGGCCGCCATGCGGCCGGCACGAGTGCCGTGCAGCGGGCCTTAGGCGCCAGCGTTGCGATCCATCGTCGCGGCGACGGCAAGCCCGAGGCCTGCGTCCTGGAGGGTCTCCGGCACGGTTTCGATCCCTGGTGGCATCCTGGATGCGGCGGCAAGCCCGAGGCCTGCGTCATGGAGCGCGTCTCGGCCTCCCATGCCGGGAACCTCACGCTGGCCATTTGCGGCGAAAAGGCGGTGGCCTGTGACCTGGAAGCGGTTGCCGCCAGAGCGGACACTACCTGGCGCGACTTGCTGGGCCCGCAGCGGCAGGCCCTGGCCGATCTCATTGCCCGGGAAGCCCGCGAGGACCACGATACGGCGGCCACTCGGGTCTGGTGCGCCGGCGAGTGTTTGAAGAAGGCCGGTCTGGCGTTCGAGGCGCCGCTGGTCCTTGTGTCCGTCCATGCCGACGGATGGGTTTTGATGGAGAGCGGGGCCTTTCGCGTGGCAACCTGTATCGTCGCAGTTCGCTCCCAGCCAAGCAAATTGAGCGTCGCCTTGTTGGTGGAGAGCTGAAATGCGTGCTTACGAATACCGGCACGTGGTTAGTTTCGAGGAGACGAACCTTGTCGGCAACGTTTACTACGTGAATCACATCCGCTGGCAGGGGCGCTGCCGCGAGATGTTCCTCCGTGAGCACGCGCCCGGCGTCCTGCGGGCCTTGGCCAAGGACCTGGCCCTGGCCACGGTGCGGTGTTCGTGCGACTACTTGCGCGAGCTCAATGCCTTCGACGAGGTCGTGATTCGCATGCGTCTGGCATCGGCCCAGCAACACCGTTTGTCGATGGAGTTCGAGTACTGGCGGCAGACCGCCACGGGTGAAGAGCTTGTCGCCCGGGGGGCACAAGAGATTGCTTGCATGCGCCGCGACGGTGGGGAGACCGTGCCAACCGCCGTGCCGCTCGAGCTTCGCGACGCCCTGCGGGCCTTTTCCGAGCCGTGAGGTCTTGTTCGCTTGGCGCCGGGTGTGCTATGATAAATCGGGGAAGCAATCCGAGTTTGGAGTTCAATCGTGAACACCGATGTCATTCATGACCGAGGACGCGGCCCGGAAATCGTCGGTACACGGATCACCGTCTACAATTTGCTGCCGTATTTCTTGGAACCGGACACTACGGAAGCTCTTATTTGCCAAATTTATGATTCTTTGGCCCCACAACAGGTTGCCGCTGCGCGGGCATACGTGCTGAACCATTTTGAAGCGGTTATGGCCGAGCACCACCGCATCGAAGCCCGCAATGCGGCTGGCAACCCGCCCGAAGTGGCCGAGCGTTTGGAGCGGACGCATGCCGCTTTCGAGAGTTTCCGGCAACGACTGGCCGAGCGCCAACGAGCAGAGGCAGGAGACTCGTCTCAACCGCCAACTGAAAATGCATCAGCGGACAATGGCCCACTACCAACCTTCCGTGAGTGGCTTGTCAGTCAAGAACCACCCGGAGTGGAGGCGTCTTGAATTGCGCGGATTACTGGCGGATGAAAACTCGGTATTCGAGAGGGTGAATACCGCGATTTGCAGAGGATCTTCATACCACGCTAAGGTTCGTTGCATGCTGAAGCTCACGAAACGAAGACTCCTCGTAATCGTTGTCTTGGCCGGGCTGGTCATCTGGCTCGGTGCTTCGGCGCTGGTCGCATGGAGATTTACGCGACGAAGCAGCCCACCCTTCCCAGAGCCGCCGCCCGAGGTCGCATGGGCTAGCGTGGAAGGGCATCGCTTGGAAACGTCGGACGGCCAGCGGCTCGGAGCGTGGCTCGCCCGCGGCGATCCGCAGAAGGGTTGCGTTCTGCTGCTCCACGGATACGGCTGCTCGCGCCGTCAGATGTTGCTGCCAATGCAATACCTCGCCGAAGCCCACTTCACGGTGCTGGCAATCAGCCTTCGCGCTCATGGAGACTCATCGGGTGAGATCAACGATATCGGCTGGAGCGCCCGGCGCGATGTTGCGGCGGCTGTGCAGTTCCTTCAGAGCGAATTTCCCCAGCGGCCCATCTACATCGTGGGGCGGTCCATGGGGGCGGCGACGGCGATTTTCGCCGCCGGGGACCTGAAGGGAGAAGTTGCGGGCTACTTTCTGGAGCAACCTTACAAGGACCTCAAGAGCGCGACGTGGAACCGGTTGCAGCATTTCCTGCCGCCGGTCCTGGACTGGATCGCCTATGGCGGCCTGCGGCTGTGGGCGCCTGTCTTCCTGCCGGTCGCTCCCGAGCAACTCTCGCCCTACGATCACATCCAAGACATTCCTGAGAGCGTGCCGGTGGTGTTTATCACCGGCTCGGCTGACCGTCATGCCCACCTCGATGAAGTGACGGCCATGTACCGTCGTATCGAGTCGCATGCCAAGCTGGTGATTTTCGACGGGGCACAACATGTGGATCTGAATCGCGCCGACACGAAACTCTACAGGACGACACTTCTCAAGTTCCTCGATAACGCCAAGGGAGACACAAGAAGGGAGCACGAATTTCCGGTAGCGAATAGGATTGGCGGTAATTAGCGAAGAGCAGCGTTCCCAAATTCCTTCCCTTGCAGTTTGTTCCCGAAAGCCGATTGTCCGATCGTAACATGAATTCCATCAATGGGTTAGGAATTCTATTTGCGAGCGTTTTTCGAGGCTTACGGCCGCTAAGGCGGACCTTGCCGGCCGGCTGAAATTGTGATAAACTGGTTGATTCGCCATTGTTCTCCCGCAGTAGGAACTGAGAATCATGAAAGACAACATTCACCCCAAGTACGTGGAAACCAAGGTCACCTGCGGCTGCGGCAACACGTTCGTGACCCGCAGCACAGTCGCCGAGCTGAAGATCGATATCTGCAGCGTTTGTCATCCCTTCTACACCGGCAAGCTGAAGTACGTCGATACGGCCGGACGGATCGAGAAGTTCCAGAAGAAGTTCGCCTCCACCGGCTATGCCAGCCTGCATCGCGGCAAGAAGAAGCCGGCCGACGCGCCCGCTGAAACGCCGGCCGACGCGCCCGTCGAAGCGAAGCAAAGCTGACGGCCCGCCGCCATGTTTAGAAGTGAGAAGTGAGGAGTTAGAAGTTAGAATCGCGGCGCGGCGGTCCGTTGGTGCTTCTGACTCCTAACTCCTGAGTTCTAGCTTCTAGTTCCTTGCACCATGCGCGATCAGTTGGAACAGAACCTCGCCCGCTTCGAAGAGCTCGAACGGCAACTCGTCGATCCGGCCGTGGCGACCAATTCGGCGCGGGTGGCGGCCGTCGCCCGCGAGCACGGCTCCCTGGCCAAGCTGGCCACCAAGTACCGGCGCTTCAAGCAACTCAACGCCCAGATCGCCGAGGCCGCGGAGATGCTCCACAGCGCGGACCCCGAGACCCGGCAACTGGCCGAGGCCGAACTGCCCGAACTCAAGGCCCAGCGCGAAACGTATTGGGACGAGCTGCTGGACATGACCATCGGCGGCGAGGATGCCAACCGCAGCCGCTGCATCCTGGAGATCCGCGCCGGCACCGGCGGCGACGAGGCCGCCCTGTTCGCCCGCGACCTCTACGAAATGTATCAGCACTACGCCCAGAACAATCGGTGGAAGGTGGAGATCCTCGACATGAACCCCACGGAGCTGGGCGGGTTCAAGGAACTCATCCTCGGCCTGGAGGGCGAGGGGGTCTTTCGCCGCCTGCACTACGAGAGCGGCGGCCACCGCGTGCAGCGCGTCCCCGAGACCGAGGCCAAGGGCCGCGTCCACACCTCGGCCGCCACCGTGGCGGTGATGGCCGAGCCCGAGGACGTGGAAATCGACATCAAGCCCGACGACTACCGCCGCGACGTCTTCCACGCCAGCGGGCCCGGCGGGCAGCACGTCAACAAGACCGCCTCCGCGGTGCGGCTCACCCACTACGCCAGCGGCATCGTCGTCTCCTGCCAGGACGAGAAGAGCCAGCACAAGAACATGGCCAAGGCGCTGCGCGTGCTGAAGACCCGGCTCTACGAGGCCCACCGCGAGGAGGAGCACCGCAAGCGCAGCGACGACCGCAAGACCAAGATCGGCTCCGGCGACCGCAGCCAGCGGATCCGCACCTACAACTTCCCCCAGAACCGCCTCACCGACCACCGCGTCAACCAGAACTGGAACCTGGAAAACGTCATTGCCGGGAACCTCGATCCGGTGATCGACGCCCTCCTGGAGGCCGAGCGGCAGGAGCAACGGGACGCCTTCGCAACCGTCGAATAAGGACAACCCGCATGGGCACGCCGGAGCAGCGACGCCGCGATTCCGCTGCCGGTGCCCAGCCCGCCGCCCCGGCGGCGGAAACCTGGACCATCGCCCGGCTCTTGCAGTGGACCACCGAGTTTCTCAAGGCCCATCGTGCCGAGAGCCCGCGGCTGGACGCCGAAGTGCTGCTGGCCCACGCCCTGGGCTGCCGGCGGATCGAGCTTTATACGGCCTTCGACCAGGTGCCGAGCGAGGCCCAGCGGGCCGCCTTCCGCGACCTGGTCCGCCGCCGCGCCGACGGCATGCCGGTAGCTTATCTCGTCGGCCGCCGCGAGTTTTATTCGCTCAGTTTTCGCGTCTCCCCGGCGGTGCTCATCCCGCGGCCGGAGACCGAGCTTCTGGTCGTCGCCCTGCTGGACCTGGCCAAGGCCCGCGGCACGAGTCCCCCTCTCCCTCCGGGAGAGGGTCGGGGTGAGGGCGTGCTTGAGGTGGCCGACGTCGGCACCGGCAGCGGCATCCTCGCCGTCTGCGCCGCCAAGCATCTGCCCGCCTGCCGGGTGACGGCCATTGACAAGAGCCCCGCCGCCTTGGCCATCGCCGCCGCCAATGCCGCCGAGCACGGAGTGGCCGGGCGGATCGAGTTCCTTCAGGGCGACCTCTTGGCAGGACTTCCGGCCACGCAGAAATTCGACTTCATCCTCAGCAATCCGCCTTACGTCAGCGCGGCGGAAATGGAGCGGCTGCCCCCAGAGGTGAAGAACTTCGAGCCCCGCGAGGCCCTCCTCGCCGGTCCGCTGGGCACGGAAGTGATCGCTCGGCTGGTGCCGCAGGCGGCCGAGCACCTCCGCGGCGGCGGGCAGTTGCTCCTGGAGGTCAGCCCCATGATCCACGACGCGGCCCGCGCGATTCTCGCCGCCGAGCCGCGCCTGGAGCCGGGCCCGACGATCAAGGACCTTGCGCGGTTGCCGCGGGTGCTCACCGCCCGGCGGCGCGACACGGAAAGCTGAGTGGGCGATGATGAGAAATGGCAACCAACTGCGAAACCGCAAGCGTGCCGCCGGCCGTTGCCTTCCTTTCCCCTGGCCCCTGGTCCCTGGTCCCCGGTCCCTATCTTGGTTCACCATCCGCGGTGGGCTGCCGCTGCACGGCGAGGTCCGGGCCGCGGGGTCGAAAAACGCCGCGCTGCCGATGATGGCCGCCGCCATCCTGGCCGATGAGCCGGTCACGCTCGAGCGCGTGCCGCAACTGGCCGACGTCCAAACACTGGCCCGCGTGCTGGAATCGCTGGGCATGGCCGTCACCCGCCGTGATGGCACGCTGCGGCTGGAAACGGCCGACCCGCGGCCGGTCCAGGCGCCATGGCGGCTGGTGCGGCGGCTGCGGGCGAGCTTCTGCGTGCTGGGGCCCCTGCTGGCCCGTCGCGGCCGGGCCGTCGTCCCCCTGCCCGGCGGCTGCCGCATCGGCGACCGGCCGGTCGATCTCCATCTGAAGGGCCTGGCCGCCCTGGGGGCCGACTTGCGATTGGAACACGGCTGCGTCGTCGCCCGGGCGAAGCGGCTGGTGGGCGCGACCATCGACCTCCGCGGCCCGCACGGCCCCACCGTGACCGGCACCGCCAATGTGCTTAGCGCCGCCGTGCTGGCCCGCGGCAAGACGCTCCTCCGCGGGGCCGCCCAGGAGCCGGAAATCGTCGCCCTGGGCGAATTGCTCAACGCCATGGGGGCGCGGATCGGCGGCCTGGGGACCGCAACTCTTGAAATCCAGGGCGTCAGCCAATTGGGCGGCGCCACATGCCGCCTGATCGCCGATCGCATCGAGGCCGCCACCGTGCTCTTGGCCGCGGCC
Organism: Thermoguttaceae bacterium; assembly: GCA_052139835.1. Taxonomy (GTDB): domain Bacteria; phylum Planctomycetota; class Planctomycetia; order Pirellulales; family Thermoguttaceae; genus JBKQVT01. Next base: position 9,973 of record JBKQVT010000122.1, on the reverse strand, counting down.
ATCACCGGCGGCGACGCCGCAGTGACCGGCATCGACCCGGCCCACCTTCAGTCCGTGCTCACATTGCTGGAGGCCACCGGGGCGAAGATCACCATCGATGGCGATCGCGTGTCGCTCGAATCCGACGGGCCGCCGCGGCCGGTGGACATCGCGGCCGAGCCCTACCCCGGCGTGCCGACCGACGTGCAGGCCCAGTGGACGGCCCTGATGTCGTTGGCCCGCGGACGCAGCATGGTGGCGGACCGCGTCTTCCCGGCCCGTTTTCAGCACGTGGCCGAGTTGAACCGCCTGGGCGCGTCGATCACTGTCGGCGACGGCGCGGCGAGCATTCGCGGCGTCGATCGTCTTAGCGGCGCGGGCGTGACCGCCTCCGACCTGCGGGCCAGCGCCGCCTTGGTCTTGGCCGGCCTGGCCGCCGAAGGCACGACCACGGTGCATCGCATCGGGCACCTCGATCGCGGCTACGAGCGGCTGGATTTGAAGTTGCGGCAGTTGGGCGCGCGGATCGAACGTGGATCTCCCCTCTCCCTTCGGGAGAGGGGCAGGGGGTGAGGGCCCTGATCCGCCACGTATCTTTGGACAACCGCTGATCGCAGACCGCCCTCACCCTGACCCTCTCCCGGAGGGAGAGGGGACCGGCTGCCCCACCGTCCCGCGGTACACCTGCTGCATGAGGACGTTCTTCTTCGAGGTCAGCGGACCGGGATTGGCGTCCTCGGCCAGGATCGCCGCCATCATGGAAAACTTGGCGTCGATGTCGTCGGCATAATGGACCAACAGGGCCTCGGGCGTCATCGGCGGCTTGGGCGAGCCCCACTCGGGCAACCGCTGGTGGGCGATGATCAGGTGCTCCAGCCGCAGCAAGAGGTCGCCGGGCAGCGGCGTGGCGGCCGCCGCCTCGCGGACGATGTCGCGGCCCAGGAGCATGTGGCCAATCAGCCCGCCCTCGGCCGTGTAGACGGTCTCTTCCGGCCGCTGTTCCAACTCGCGGAGCTTGCCGATGTCGTGGAGGATGGCCCCGGCCGCCACCATGCCGCGGTCCAGCGGCGGCTTGAGGTCCGGGTACGCGCGGGCGTATTTTTCCCCCAGGTAGACGGCCGTTTGCGTCACGCTCAGCGTGTGTTCCAGCCAGCCGGCGACGAAGGCATGATGGTTGTGCCGGGCCGCCGGGATGCGCAGCAGCAACTCGCGGTTCTCGCGCAAGATCGACTCGACCAGGGCCCGTAGCGGCGGGGCGTCGATCTGCTCGGCGACGATGGCCGTCAACTGGGCGAACATCGCTTGCGGATCGTGGCGCGATTGCGGCAGGCACAAGGCGGGGTCGAAGCCGTCGGCGGCGTCGGCCTCGATGACCTCGCGAATCTTGCGGATGTCCAATTGCGGGCCGTAGTTGGTCTCCCGGTAGACGGCGCGGAGCTTGTAGAACACGCCGGGGTTCCAGCGTTTCTGGCACTCGGCCGCCCAGGGGGAATTGTCCCAGATGGGAAAACTGACCTCGCGGCCGCGGTCGCGAAAGGCGACCTTGAAATACGGCTTTCCTTCCCGCGTGGTCAACTGCTCCTTGGCAGTCATCAACACGAACAGGTCGGCCTCCTGGCCGGGGACCATTTCGCACAGGGGCACAAGGGGCATGGCAAGTTAAGGATGAAGGAGAAAGGATGAAGGATAAAAGGCGTCCCTGATTCTAATGGCCGGGGGGGCGGTCGGAAAGGGGGTGCGGGGTGGGAAAGGCCCCGCGACCCCGTCATGGGGACCCCCGCGACGCAGTCGCGGGGCCTTTCTCATCCCTAAATCCCTAAATCCCTAAATCCCTAAATCCCTCGGTCCGAAAGCAAAGACATGGCCTTTCCTTTCCGCAAGCCGACGCGGCCGCGGCCGCCGACCGCCAAGAACCCGGCTGCCAACCGGCTGGAGGCCTTTGCCGCCTACGCCGCCGGCGAGTGCCACCTCGCCGAGAACACCGTGGCCGCCTATCGCCGCGACCTGCGGCGGTTCTACCAATGGCTCGCCGGGCGGGAGATTTCCAGCCTCTCGATCCGCGACCTGGCCGACTACGCCGCCTGGCTGTACGGCCAGCAACTGGCCCCGGCCAGCATCGCCCGGCACCTCGTCTCCCTGAAGGTCTTCTTTCGCTACCTGCAATTGGAGGGCGTACTGAAGGAAAACTTCGCCGAGTTGCTGGGCAGCCAGAAGCTCTGGCAGCGGGTGCCCCGCGTGCTCAGCCCCCAGCAGATCGACCGCCTCTTCCAATGCCCGCACGAAGGCGATCCCTATTGGCGTCGCGACCGGGCGATGCTCGAGTTGCTCTATGCCACCGGCTGCCGGGCGTCGGAGCTGTCGAACTTGCGCGTGCGCGACCTGCACCTGGCCGAGGGCTATTGCGTCTGCCGGGGCAAGGGGGACAAGCAGCGGATCGTGCCCATCGGCGGCCGGGCCATTGCGGCGGTCCGCGCCTATTTCGATCACGAGCGCGGGCAGTTGGCGGCGGGCCGCTCCTCACCGGCCGACTGGGTCTTGCTCTCCTATCGCGGCCGCCGCGTGCGGCGGGAGCGGATCTGGGAGCTGTTGAAACGCTATGCCCGCCGCGTCGGCGCCCCGGCGGAGATCAGCCCGCACACCTTGCGGCACAGCTTCGCCACCCACGTGCTCAGCGGCGGGGCAGACTTGCGCCAGGTGCAGGAGATGCTGGGCCACGCCAGCATCGCCACCACGCAGATTTACACCCACGTCGATGCCGCGCGGCTGAAGGCGGTGCACCGCAAGTTTCATCCGCGGGCGTGAGTTAGGTCTTGGGCCTTGGGTCTTGGGCCTTAGATTCTGTCCTAACTACGGCCCCATGGTCCAAGACCCAAGACCTAAGACCCAAGACCCAAGGCCTTAAGCTGCTTTACAGGTTCTGCACCCGCTTGGCCCAGGGGCTGGCTGGGTAGCGTTCCAAGAGCGTGTTGCGGCAGGTGCCGGCATGGTTGGACATGCGGAGTTCGGTGAACAACTCGGTGAGGTTGGCCAGGGCCTCGGCGTGGGCGTTGGGGGCCTCGTTGTAGAGGACGTCGACGTGCAGGTAGGCCAGCAGGGCGCGGTTGCGCAGCACGTCCTTGGCCTTCACTTCCGTCTCGTGGGCGGCCGCCGCCCGCAAGGCCGCGCCCAAGGTGTTGTAGGCCTCGGCGTAGAGCAGGTTGTCGTCGGGGTCCGACTTGTCGATCACCGCTTGGGCAAGCTTGACGGCCTCGTCGGTCTTGCCGGAGGCGGTCAGGCAGCGGGCCTTGCCGAGTTTGCCGAAGCGCCGCTCGGCCTCGGCCTGGTCGCTGTCCGACTGGTCGTTCAGGACGTCCTCGAATATCTTCTTCGCCTCGGCGGTTTGTCCTTGGGCCAGCAGGGTGCGGCCGATGCCGAGATTGGCGCGCATCTTGTAATCCTCCCACGGGGCCTTGCCAACCTCCTCGTAAAATGTCTTCGCGGCCGCGTACTTGCCGTCGGCCAGCAGCAGGTCGCCCATCAACTCGCATGCTTCCAGGCAGTGGTAGTTGTTGGGATACGCCGTCTTGAAAGCAAACATGCTCCTGCCGGCGGCGGCGATGGAGCCGTTGCCGCCCAGCGCCTGCCGGCCGGCGGAAACGGCCTTGTAGAAGTCGATGTCGGCGAGGACTTCGGCCCGGTCCGTGTCCGGCTTGATGCTGCCCAGGAGCTCGTCCGCCTTCTCGAACTCTCCCGCGGCCAGCCGCGTGCGGATGGTGGTCAATGAGCTGGGTTCGCCGTCGAAATGGATCGACTCGATGTCGTTGACGGCCACGGTCTTGGTGTCGCCGGGCTTCGTCTCGATTTCCACCTCGAAGCGGGTCATGCGGACCACGCTGCCGTTGATCGGCTTTCTGTCGCCCCGCGACTTGATGCTATCGGCCCGAGCGGCCGCGGGCGCCGCCAGGCAGATGGCGGCCGCCAACACGATCCCCATGCGATTCATGTGCTTCTCCTGAGTTCCGTAAGGTCCTGGCCATCAGCCCCGTGCCTTGCGAATGGTTTGCAACAACGCCTCACACTTATCGTACCATGATTTGTCGTCCCGTGGCCAGCACGAGTCGCCGACGCGCAGGTCGTCTTCCGCCTGCGTGAGCAAGCCGGTCCGCTCTGCCGCGGTGGCGGCATGCTGGGCCAACTGGAAACGGCAGAGGGCCAGGTTGTAGCGGGCCTCGCAGCAGGCGTCGGGGAGCGTGCCGTCGGCCGCCAGCCGCCGGGCGAGTTCCCCCCAGCCCCAAATTTCCCGGTATTTTCGACTCCCCGTAATGGCCAGCAGGTAATAACCCGGCTTCTCCGCGCCCCACTGCTGATATGTATACGCGGCCTCGACTTGGGCGTCAACCAGGTGCGGGTCGTCTCGGAGCACGATCGCCAAAATGGTGATCGCCTGCCGGTACTCGCCCAAGTGCCGCAGGCACCCGGCCAGCCGGATCTTCAGCGCGACCAGGGCATCTTGCGGGGGCGAAAATTCCGCGGCCGTCTCGCACTGCCGCAGCAGCCGGCTATAGGCGTCCGCGGCCGCCCGGTAGCAGTCCAGCGCCGGCGGGGGAATCTTCTCCGGGGGCGGGGCCCCCCGGGCCGGCTCCGCCCGCTCCATCGCCGCTCCCATACCAAGGTACGCCTCGGCCACCCACTGGAGCGACCAGAAGGTGTTGCCGTGCGGCCGATTGGCCACTTGCCAAAGGAACCGCTCCAGCGAGGACTGGAAGTCCGTCAGGGCGACCGAGCGCCGTTGGCCGCGGAGCCGCTGGAGCTGCTCTTCGAGGTCGCCTCCGGAGCGGATGATCGCTTGCGTGGCCCGGCGGGCGGCCGCGGCGGCGTTGGCATCGGCCGGTTCGAGGCCCCGCAGGGCGGCCTCGGCCTGGGGCCATTGTTTCGCCGCCACGTAGGCCCGCAAGGCGATCCGCCCGGTCTCTTCGGCCAACTCGGGCGGCATCGCCGCGCGGCCGGCGCCGACCCACGTCCGCGGCCCGATCTTGGCGTCTTCCAGCCAGGCCACGGCCTCGTCGGCGTGCCCGGCGGAAAGCTCGATCTCGGCCAGCGCGAGCACCGCGGCCAGCAAGGCGGGCGAGGGGGGAATCTTGCCGTCCGCCGCCGCCGCGTGCCGCGCCGGCTGGACCCCCGCGGTGAGCAACTGCCGGGCCCGGTCCAGGAGCAGGTCCATCTCGGCCGGCGGCGGCCGCCGCTGAAGCGGCCCGCGCCACGCCTCGACCCAGGCGGACCAGGCAGCCTGGCCGACGATCAATTCCGCCTCCGGCTCGTCTTGCCAGTGCCGGACGATGAACTTGGCCGCCGCGGTCATCCGTTGGCCGGCGGCGCGCCGCTGCGGGGCGGTGGCGGCCTGGTTGAAGAGCAGGGTGCAGGCGGCCAGGGCGATCTTGGCGGCCCGCTGGGCCTGCGGATGGCGCGGGTCCTGCCGCGCCAGGTCCTCGGCTGCTGCGGCCGCCTCGGCCAGGTCGCCCGCCTTGTAGTGCAAGTACGCAAGATAGTAACGGACCCAATAGCGGTCCTCCGCCGCGACCTCGGCGGCCGGCCATTGCAGCGCCAAGGTGTAATACTGGATGGCCTCCTGGCGGGCGGCGGCGATCTGGGCGGCCCGCGGCCCGCCGCTTGCCACCGCCGCCGCGTCGCCCCCTGGCGCCTCGCTCTCGGCCTGGGCCATGCGATCCAAGGCAGCGGCGGCCAGGTCGCGGGCCTGGGCAAAGCCGGCCGGCTCCGGCCGCTTCGCCCGCGGGCCTCGTAAGAGCGGATCGCTCAACAGCGCCATGGCCTTCGACTGGAAGGGACCGGAAAGGTCGGCCACGGCGGCCAAGGTCCGCCGCGCGGTGGCCAAATATTCCCCGCGGAGCGCGGCCTGCTCCTTCTGCTCGCCGAGACTTCGTGCATAGTGCAGCGCGGCCTGGCCGGCAAAATATTGGATGGCCGTCGCTTCCCCGCCGGCCGGCTCGCCCTCGCGGGCCGCGGAGCGCCAGGCCTCATAGAACAACAGCGCCTCGCGGTACTTCTCCACCCCCGGGGCAAGCGCCGTCTCCATGGCCAGCCGGGTGGCCTCGGTCTTCAGCACCGCCAGGGCCTCGGAGTCGCCCGGCACGGCCAACAGATCCATCAGCATCACCAGCGCGCGGTCGGGCTGGCCCAGTTCCTTGCCGCAACGGGCCTGTCCCAGCCGGGCGTACAGCCCGCCCAGGTCGTGGCGGTGCTTGTCGTACAGGTCGGCGTACTCATGGGCCGCCTCGCGGAGGGCGGCCTGGTTTTCCGCCGTGCCGGGGGGATACGTCTGGCCGATCTCCGCGCGGACCCGCGCCAAGGCCAGCCGCGTCTGCAGCAAGTCCCGCCGCACTTGCTCGCACTGCTGGATCCGCGGCGCCTGCTTGGGGTCGTTGGGATCGAGAAAACGGGGGAGCTTGGCCAGCACGTCCTCGAACTGTTTTTCCGAAGCGAGGAAGGCGGTCTCCGCTTGCCGATACAACGCGCGGACCGACTCGACCGATTGCTGCCGGGCGCGGGGGTCGAAGGAGCGGGCCTGTTCGGCCTTGAGGCGGCCGCGCTCGATCAGCACGCCCGCCAACTGCGTCTTGGCCGCCGCCGCCAGGACGTGGCGGGGATGCTCGGCGAGGAAGCGGACCAGGCGCTGGTCGGCGCGGTCGAGAAGCTTTTCGCCCTCGGCCGCCGAGTGCGCGGCGTGCGCCAGGTCGATCAACGTCAGCCCCGCCTCGTAGTCGAGCACTTCACGGAAGCCGGCCTCGCCGCTGCCGCTCTCGCGGACCTCGTCGAGGTAGTCCAGGGCCTGCTCGAAGTAGCCGTGCTGGCGCAAGGCGTCGTAGAACCGCCGGGAAGATTCCTTGGCCTCGGCCGGCAAGGCCCCCAGCAGCAGACCCCCGGCAATTCCCCCCGCCGCCAGCCAAGCAAACAAGCGGTTCATCAGCGCAGCGACCTTCGCCTTGTCTTGTCCTGGGCGGGGGCGGGCTTGGCCCGCATCGCCTGCTCGACCAGCCCGACAAAATCCGGGAAACCGGGCCGCTGCCACAAGCGGCTGTCGACCTGGCCGGCCAGGTCCCGGACGCGGGCCAGGGCCACCAGGGCCGTCCGCGGCGTCCGCACGAAGGGTGATTTCCGCAGCACTTCGGCGGTCTGGGCCACCACGGCCGCCTCTTGCAGCGCCGGCGCCGCCTGACCGAACGTGGCGGCAACCTGTTCCCGCTCGATCCGCTGTTGGATCCGCCGCTGCCCCTCCGGCCGCGGCTGATCGCCGTCGTACCAGATCAGTTCTGCGGCGGCGATCTCGCCGCCAGCCCCCGGCGCCAAGCGGACCTCGTAGAGGGCCGTGGCCTGCTGGCCGTCATGGAAATTCGCCCGCGGATGTCCCGGCAGCAGGCCGGCCAACAGCGTCGCCTCGTGCCCCAGCAGACGGTATTCCAAGACCGCCTTGGGATTGAAGGTGACGCGGAGCTGGGCATCGCAGGCGACGACCTGCGACTGCCCGCTGACCACTTCCCGCAGGGCCCAGCGGACCTCGTCGGCGTTGGCGGCGGGGTGGACCGTGCCCCGCCCCGCCGCGGCGAACTTCCGCAACTGCGGATCGGTCTCCTTCTGCTGGCTCAGGTCGACGACGTGCAAGACGACGCCGTGGGCGGCCGCCTCGGCCACTTGCTGCCCGATCCGCGCGGCCGAGTCGTCCGCCAACTCGACCGTGCTGTCGGTGAGGAGGACGACGCGGACGGCCGCGGCGCCGGCGGCCGCTTCCTGGCGGGCGACTTCGCAGGCCCGGCCGAGCCCCTCGGCCAGATCGCTGCCGCCCTTGGGCGCCAACGAGCGGACCGCGGCGGCGAACTGGTCGGCCTCGCCCGGCCCCACGTCGTCGATCAACACGCGGGCCTCCTGGCCGAAGGCGACCAGCCAGAGCCGGTCGCCGCGGCCGAGTTGCCCGCCGAGGCCCGTCAATGCCCGGCGAACCATCTCCATGCGGCCGCCCCAACGCATGTTGGCCGAGGTATCCACGGCCAGGACGAGGTACAGCGGGGGATGCGACGGTTGGGTAACGTGCCGCGCCTGCACGCCCACTTGCAGCAGCCAAAGCCCCTCGCCGCCGAAGGGCGACGGCCCGGCAGCCATCGAAAGTCCCAGGGCCTGCCCGGCCGGCTGGGGGAAGCCGTAGTCCACCGCCGCGGCGAGGAAGTCTTCCGTCCGCACCAACTCCGGCGGGGGCAATTCCTTCGCCTCCAGATAGCGTTTGGTCAACTCGTAGCTTGCCCCGTCCACGCCCAGCGGGACCACCGTGGACTGCAAGCGCGGGTCGGCCGGCGAAACGAAGGGATGCGTGCGGTTCTTAATCAAGAAGGGATAGTACGAATCCGGCAGCCAACTCATGCCGCGAGGGACCAAGCGCTCGACACCCATGCCCGGCTCGCGCAATTGCTCGGGCTCATACCCCGGCAAATCGCGGCGGTCCAGGCGGTCGAACTTCGCCAGCAGATCGACGCCGGAGGGCACCGACAACCCGCCCGAGGCCGCGACATTCCTGTCCAGGGCCTGGCGATCGCCGGGCGACAGCGAAATCGGCGGCACGTCGGGGCGCCACGCAGGCGCCGCCCGCAGCGAACCCTCGGCGGCGATCGAGCGGGTCAACTTCTCCTTTGGCAGCAAGACATGAGCAAGCTCCAACGGCTGTGAACCCGCATGTCCCTTCGCCACGGGACCGCTCCCGGGCGTGCCCTGCAGGCCGGCCAGCTTCGGGCCGAAATAGAGGCCGGCCACGGCCAACAGCACGCTGGCGGCCGCCGCCACCTGGATCAAGCGGACGAGTTGCTTCTGCCGCTTCAGCCGCCGCTGCCACGGGGCCGAGAGTCCCGCGGGGACCGGCACGTCGCGGAGTGCCGCGTCGAGGCCGTCGTCCTCCGCCAAGGGAATCGTTCGCAGCCGCCTGGCCAGTCCGGCCGGCACAGCGACGTCGCGGAGCGTCTGGTCGAGGTCTTCGTCGGCGGCCAGGGGGATGCCCCGCAAGCGGCCCAGCAGCCCGGCGGGCAAGGGCATCTCGGTCAGTGCCGCGTCCAGCCCGGCGTCATCGGCCAGGGCGACCTGGCGGAGGCGCTGGATGAGCCCTTCCGGCAGGGGAACGGCCCGCAGTCGCGCGTCGAGCTTGGGATCGGGGGATTCCATGGCACTCACGGAAGACGCCTTCTTACTCGTCTCGATCGGGTTTCGTGGAAAAGCTTCTACTTATTGGTTTCGATGGCGGCCAGGAGACATTCCCGCAGCCGCTTTCGCGCCCGGCTGACCCGCGAGAGCACGGTGCCCAGGGGGACTTGCAGCATTTCGGCGGCCTCTTGGTGGGTCAATTCACCCACGACGACCAGGAGCAGGGCCTCCCGCAAGTCGTGCGGCAACTGCCCGAGGGCCTGCTGCATCTCGTCGGTAAACTCATCCCGCAAGGGATCGTCGGCCGGAACTCCGACTTCAATGTTCTGATTGCCCAAGGATACAGCGGGGGGTTTGGATCTCCTCCAATAGTCTGTGCAACGGCAGCGCAGGATGGTGATGATCCACGCCCTTTCCCCCCGTTCGGACTGAAACGACCCCCGGCTCTTCCAAGCCGAGCGGAACGTCTCTTGGACCAGGTCTTCCGCCTCCTGCCGATCGCCGACCCAGCGATAGGCCATGCGGTAGAGGGCCGGGCCATACTCGTCCACCAAGCGATTGAACTCGGTCAGCGAGAGCGCCAAGGTCATTTCTCCTCTCTTGGAACACCGGGTCTCGGGACACCGGGGGCGCCATGGCCGCTAACCGGGGATCGCTGGCCACTAGGTGATTCGCTTCCCGGCGGCCAGACTATTCCCCCCGGGGGCCTGGAAACCAGTATAGCAAAAAGAAAGGGGGAGGGCGGAGGGCGGAAGGGGGAAGGAAGAGAAGGATGAAGGATCAAGGATGAAGGAGGAAGAGTCAGGCCGCACGCCTGCGGTTT
>JBKQVT010000121.1:0-23202 GCA_052139835.1 Thermoguttaceae bacterium | reverse complement strand
GCGATGATTCGGGCGTGAACCGCCTGGCCGTGGCCTCTCGATGGGAAGCCCCCGCACACGCTCCGAGCAAAAGCTCACGCCATTGTAACGAGGAGACCGGTGGGATTCAACCCCGGGGGATCGCCGTGCTCAGGTTCGCGTCCGTGCCGGCCCCTGGGGTTCCCGCCCGGCGCTTACTTCGCCGCGTCGCCTTTTCGCTCCAGTTCCTCGGCCTTGGCAAAGTCGGCCTTTGCCCTGTCCAACTGGCCCTTTTTCTGGTAGGCCACGCCGCGGTTGTGATAGCTCTGAAAACTCCTGGGGGCCAGCCGGATGGCTGTGCTGTAGTCGGCGATGGCCTCGTCGTACTTGCCCTTGCCGAGATAGACCGCCCCGCGGTTAAAGAACTCGTCGGCATCCCTTGGGTCCAGTCGGATGGCCTCGCTGAGGTCGGCGATGGCCTTGTCGAAGTTCCCGCTTATCGCATAGACAAGGCCCCGCTTCCTATAGGGCTCGGCGTCTTTCGGGGTGATCCCGATGGCCTTCGTGAAGTCGGCGATCGCCAACTCGTTTGCGCCGGTCTTCGCATAGGCGACGCCGCGGTTGTTATACGCCTCGGCGTCGTTCGGCTTGATCCGCAGGGCCTCGGTGAAGTCGGCGATGGCCTTGTCCAGTTCGCCGCGGGCGGCGTAGGCCGTGGCCCGATTGGAATAGGCCCCGGCGTCCTTCGGACGGAGTTCGATGGTCCTGGTCAAGTCGGCCATAGTCCTGTCCGGCACGGTGTTGGCGGCGTTGGCGGGGCCGCGGTCGGTATAGGCGGCGGCGTTTTTCGGATCAATCGCTTTCAAGGCCGCGGCCACCCAGAGGCGGAAGTCGGGGTCGGGGGCGTTGCGGAGTCGCTCCAGGGCGGGAATTGCCGCCCGGGCTTCGGGACCTATCTTTCTCAAGGCGTCCGCCGCGAATGATTGCAGGTGTGGATCGCCCAGCAGCGGGATCACCGAGGGAACGGCCTCCTTGGCGTCGGGCCCCATAATCCCCAAGGCGGCCAGCGCGCACTCCTCCACCATCCCGTCCCTATCGTTGAGCAATTCGATTAGGGCGGGGGCCGCCTCCTTGCCCATTTTCCCCAACGCCTTCGCGACGGATGCTCGAAGAACCGGGTCAGGAGTTCGAAGCAGGTCGGTCAAGGCGGGGATGGCCGGCGGGCCGATCTTGACCAGGGCCCGCAAAGCTTGGGGGTTGGTGCGCCGGTCGTTAACCTGCTTCTTCCAGTACGCGATCGCGTCCGCCCCCCCCGGCTGCGTCAGCGACTGCCCGCACCCGGCAGCGGACAGGACGAATACCCAAAGGATCGAGGAACGCCGCATTTTCATCGCTCAGTCTCGGCGAGCAGTGTCTTTTCTTACATACAGGGTCCAGAAGCGGGATTGTGCCTTCTTCGTGAAGTGTTCCCGAACATAGGGGCCGTACGTACTCAACAAGAACGGCGTCGTTTCTGATTCGTCAATAGTCACGTATCTCGGCACCATGACGATATCAGTGTTCGCAAAGACCTTCTCCGGCTCTGGGTAGGCGCCGACGCCGATATTTACCCCCGCGTGCCACCAGGGGGGACTCGAAGTCGGCGGCCGCCCAGCCCCAAAGGGAAAGGGATCGGCGAAGTCGAGGGCGTCCACACGCGCGGACGGGTCCGCGTTGGTGTTCAACAGGTCAAGTCCGTCGTTGACCTTGTCGGCGTAGGTGCCAAACGTTCCGGGGCCGACGGAAAGGGCATCAGGCGGACGCAAACGCACCTCGAGGTCGCCCGGCAGGCCCTCTTCGGCCACCACCAGCGAACGGAGCGACCGCGAGTGGAAGCGGTCCTTCTGCGCCACTTCGCCGTGGCGGAGGGCACAGGCGAAACAGAGACTCCGCACCTCCAGGGCCGTCGTCCACCCCAGCAGCCCCGCGCAGAGCAGCCCCGCGGAACAATAAACCGCCAGGTGGCGACGTTGGAAGGGCCACGGACTAGTCGCCCGCGCTGCCCAACGCCTGTGGGCGTATTCCAAAGGAAGAATAATTGCCGCCAGAAACAAGGGCACGTCCATGTGCGCCCGGATAATAAGATTGGTACCGTTGGTGGCCATGATGAGTTCTTCAGACAACCGAATCGCCGCGACCGCGCAGAGAATTTTCAGCAGGCGTGCCAACGGCATTTGCGTGGCGGCCCACAGGACAACACAACAGAGCGTCAGGATCTCCAACAGTCCCGTCTGCCCACGGATGCTGCTCAGAAGGTTCACGGACCCCAGCCGCGCCTTGTACGCCATGGCAAGGTCACGATAAATGCTCAAGAGATCGAAGCGGAGGTAGATGAAGATGGGCAAGGCCACGGCGAAGCCGCCGATGGCCACGCCCGTCAGCCGCCGCGCCGTCCACCGCCAGTCCCGCGACGCGCAACCCACGGCCAGCAGCGGCATCGCCACGACGAAATAGCTGATCTTGATAAAGGCCACCAGGCCGAGGAGAACGCCGATCGCGATGGCGTCCTGCCAATCGCCCCTGCGCGTCGGGGCATACCTGGGCAACAGCAGCAACGGCAGCGCGAGGATGAGAAGGCCGTAGCACTGATGGTTGTAGAGCATCGCGTATCCGATCGCATCGTAGTCGGCGAATAGCTGCCGGCAACGCAGCATCTCCATGGCCGCCAGCGCCAGCAGGACGACGCAGTGCAAGGGCGTCAGCCTGGATTTCAACAGGAACCAGGCCCCCAGCACGCAGGTCAGGCAGAAAACGAGGTTCGCCAGCGAGATCGCAAATGCGTCGGGGCCGCACACGGTCATCGCCAAGGCGGGCAGCACGTAGTTCAGCGGGCCAAGCGGCGTGTAGAAGTCGGCATGCGGGCGGTAGCCGTACAGGACCTTCCACGCGCCATCGAGAAGCACCAGCGCGTCGTGCCCGAAGACCGTCTGCACCATCGTGCCCGCGTACAGGACCAGCCCGGCGAGTGCCACCAAGATCACGACCAGCAGCCCAAACGCCGCTTGGTAGGCTCGGCGCGAGCGGAGGCTCAGGAGTTCCGCCGCGCCTCTGAGCCGGCCGGACCACGCCGCCTCGGCGGCAGATTGGACCGCCGGCAATGCGGCCACGGCAGGGGCGGCGGAATGCGGGGATTTCCTGGCGGCCATCGCATCGACCCCTTCGAAAAGCAGCCCTGAAGGCCTTCCATCATAACTAGATTTTGTTGCGGAAACAATCGCACAACGCCCCGTGCGCAACGGAAACTACTTTGCCGCGGCGCCTTGGCGCTTCAGTTCCTCGGCCTTGGCGAAGTCGGCCTTCGCCTTCTCGAACTGGCCTTTCTTCCGATAGGCCACGCTGCGGTTGTAATAGCTGTTCATCGCCCTCGGGTCCAGCCGGATGGCTGTGCTGAAGTCGGCGATGGCCTCGTCAAGGTTGCCCTTGATCGCTTGAAGAAGGCCCCGGTTGCCGTACGCGCTGGCGAGCGTCGGTTTCAGCCGTATGGCCACGGTGCAGTCGGCAATCGCCTTGTCGTACTGGCCCTTCCTCATGTAGGCGACGCCCCGGTTGTTATACGCCTCGATATGTCCCGGATCGATCCGCACCACCGCCGTGAAGTCGGCGATGGCCTGGTCCCACTGGTCGCGGGAGGCGTAGATGTTGCCCCGGTACGAATACGCCTCCAAGGCGACGCTGTGGGAATAAAACGCGTCGCTGCCGGTGGGATCGCGGCGGATGGCCTCGGTAAAGTCGGCGATGGCCCCGTCCAAATCCCCCTTGATTTCGTGGGCGAGGCCGCGGATGGCATACGCCCTGGGCTGCTGGGGATCGCTCTGGATCGCCTTGGCGCAGTCGGCGATGCCCTTGTCCCACTGGCCCTTGGTTCCGTAGCAAATGGCGCGGGCGTCATAGGCGCGGACGCAGTTCGGATCGAGGCGGATGGCCTCGGTATACTCGTCAATAGCCCGGTCCGTTTCCTGCTTGTTCGTGGCCGCGTCGCCCCGCTCGACGGCGACGGTCGCCGCCCTCCGGCAGCCGGAAAGAGCGGCCCCCAGGAGAAAGATCCACGTCAAGCGTCGAACGAGATGGCTTCGCATGGCGTTTTCCTCATAGGAGGTAGAAGTTAGGAGTCAGAAGGCACTGACGCCCCACCGCCCGGCAATCCTAACTTCCAGCCTGTAACTCCTAACTTCTAACTCCAAACTTCTTCCTCCTCCACCGCCCGCAGACCTGGTAGACCTGCCACAGCAGAAGGAGCAACATCGACACGTGCCCGAAGACGTGGACGCAGTATCCGGGCTTCGGACTGATTCCCTCGTACTGGATCAAGGCGAATCCCCCGCAACACCACAACACGACGGGCCAGCGGAAATTGCTCCAGGCCATCCAGACCAGCAGCGGCAGCAGGAAGAACACGAAGTGGTGATACCAGACGATGTTGGGGGAAAGGATCGCCGCGAGGCAGACGAGGATGAAGAGCGGTTCCCGCTGCTTGGTGAGGAAACCGCAAACGCCGGCCAGGAGCAAGATCCCCATGACGTAAGCCGTCAGGACCGCTTGCGCGGCGTGGGCGGGCGCCTCGTCGTAGCACAGCCGCGCGACCAACGACGAGGATTCGGGGGCGTAGATGCGAAGCAGGCTGGGAAAGAGCCGCCAGTACGTGGCAAACGGGGCCCAGCCGTAGTGCATCGCCGCGATCGCCGACAGCACGGCAACCGCGATCAGCGTGGCCGCGATGGCCTTCAGCCGCATGTTCACCAGATAGTAGCCGAGGAAAGCCACCGGCGTGACCTTGGTGCAGATCGCCAGGGCCAGCCCGGCCCCGGCAACGGCGGGCAGCGCGGTTTCGGCCGCAAACGCCAGGAAGATGCCGAACTCGGTAATCACGTTGATCTGGCCCACGTGGAGCGTCGCCGCCAACGGGGAAAACCCCAGGGCCAGGGGAAACAAGTACCAGGTCCGCTCGAAACCATGCCCGTAGCAGCGGCCGACGCCATAGACCATCAGCACCACCAGGGCGAGGTTAACCGCCGTATAGGCGGCAATCTGGCTGAAGAAGCCTACGTTGCCTTGATTCCCTCCAGCAGTGTCTAAATAGGCGGCGATCCGAGTGAAGAAGTCCGCAATCAAGTGGAAGGGCTCGATCACCAGCAGCGCCGTCGGAGGATAGAGGAAGCCATGGCCGATGTCGCGGGTCTCGTAGGGGTCCTCTTTTGCCAGCGCGTTGGTCAGTGCCGTCGTGTAGTAACCGTGGTCTTCAAACAGGTAGACACTCGGGATCGGCTTGGCCTTGCAGAGCTGCAGTTCATTGTAGAGGCCGACGGCCACGTAGGCGGTCAAGCCCAGCGCGATCGCCGCCGGCAATGCCCACGGCTTTGCCCGCCGGGCCGCGGCCAGGGCGTAATCGGCCAGGGCGGGGCCGAGCCCGCGCGGCGGTCCGATAGCGGCAATTTGCCTTTCCTGGTCGACCTGCGCCATGATGACGCTCCGGGCTGGAACCACCTGGCCGGAGCCTCTTTCCGGGAGGCCCGCGGGCACGTCCATCGAGCCAGGGCGCCCTCATGGTAATGGGCCGACGCCCGAAATACAACCCCCGCGGCCATCTTGTCGGCCGCCTGGGCGGCTGCTAGGGTAATGGGCATGGCAGAGCAAGGATGGAAACGGTTGACGACCGGCGCGGCGTGGTTTCGCAGCCCCGGGGAGTACCCCATCGCCGCCTACTCGGAGTTCATGCCGCCGCCGCGGCTGGGGCGAAAGCCCTACGATCGCCCGGACGACCCGGCCAGCGCCGAGGTCTTCGATCCGGCCGATCCCTGGGGCTGGAAGATCAGTGCCTACGAAGAGGCCTTGGAATTGCAGCCGGGGCTTTTGCACGTGGGCGAGGAACTCTTGGGCGTGCTGCGGCACCTGGGTCGCGGCGAGGCGGCCCACGGCATCGCCCGCTACAAGCTCCGCGACAACCCCTACTGGCCCGAGGCGCTCGACCGCCGCGGCGCGCCGCCGGGGGAACGTTACGTCGTCCTGCTGAGCCTGGCCCTTTCCCGCACCCAGGACGACAAGGGCCGCGTCCGCTGGACGCTCTTCGGGGCCAGCCACCTGGGACCGGGGCGGGCGTTTTGGCGGGGATTTTTCGCGGCGCCGCGGCGGGAATTGCCCGCCCCATGGGGAGAGAATTTCCTGGGCCGGCTCCTGGCGGCCGCCTATGAAGAATCCTCCACGGCGCCGGCCGACCTGAGGCGTGCGGGGCTGCGGATCTATTCCAGCCCGGACTATGCCCCCTTGCCGGCCTGGGCGGAGGGCCCGCTGCCCTCGTGGACGGCCCCCTATCGCTGGAGTCCGGGGCAATCGCTCCGCGGCGTCCGCTATCTGCTCAGCTTCTGCCCCTTCCCGCGCCTGCCCGCCGCCGTTCAACGCCGCTACCTGGCCGGCGAGTTGCACTTGCTGCCGTTTCCGGGCAGCCTGCTGTTCTTTGGCGCTCCGGGCTACCTGAAATTGGAGAAGGAGTTGCCTGGGGCCGTGCAGATTCCGCTTTTGCACTCGCTCTATCGCCATGAGGCGCCGTGGGGTCTTCGCATTCCGCAGTCGGGCTGGCTGCACGAACCTGCGCCGGGCGTCCCCGCGCCGCACGCCGATTTCGGCCCCTTGCGCGGCACCTTTCGCCGCACGCACCGCTGGGCCCGCGTCCATCGCCACCAGGACGAACTGGCCGACGTGTCGGCCGACGAGGACAAGCTGGCCCACGTGCTCTTCAGCGCCGCCGCCGACGACCTCGGCCTCTACGGCAAGCCGATGGCCCGCAACGCCCAGCTCTGGACCCAGGAGCATGGGCTCCTCTTGGACGGTCCGCGGGCGGAGGCCGCCGAGTTGGCCCGCGCGGCCAATCGACTGGCCGCGGGGGGCCTGTTCGGCTACCGGTTTCTCTATCCGCCCATGCGCGTGGGGCGGCACGAAGTGTTTTGGCACCGCCCGCTGGTCGCCTACTTCGCCCCGCAAAGCGACCGGCCCACGCTGCTTGCCGACACGCCGCTGGGCTTTCTCACGGCGGAGTCCGCCGAGGGCCGGCGGTCGCGGCCGGTCGAACTGTGGCCGCGGCTCTCGGCCGAGCCCGATCACCAGGAGGCCGTCCGCCTGCTGCTGGGCCGCAGCGAGCCGCACTACCACAAGGCCATGCTCAACGTCCGCAAGGTGCTGGAGACCTGGGAAATGCTGGGCCGCCGGCCGCTGCCGCCGAGCTTCGCCCGGCAGTTGCTCACCCTGCCCAAGGAAGAGTCGCTGGACGATTGGTTTCGCGGGCTGAGAGAGCGGGCGGCCGACCCCGTGGCGGCCGGGCAATTGATCGAGCGATTGCGCGGCTGCCTGGCTGAACGCGATCAACTCGACGTTCTTTCGTCGCGCCCCCTCACCCCCGGCCCCTCTCCCGAGAAGGGAGAGGGGAGACTTTTGCCCCCTTCGCTCACCTTCGCCCACACCGCCCAGCGACGCTTCGAGAAGAACTATTGGCGGACGATCGCCCTGCTGGCCACCGGACGCTACGTCAACAAAGACAATGCCGACTGCGTCCGCGATCCGGCCACGCAAGCGCGGCTGGCGCACCGCCAGCGCGATTTGGAAGCCTTAGGCGATTACCTGCTGGGCTATTATCGCCGGACCGTCGAGGCCGCGGGAATGACCGGCCGCGCCCTGGTCGGCGACTTGCCCTTCCGCTGGAAAACCGATTTCCATTTCCCTTGGTCCGACGGCTGGCTGAAAAACCAGGACGACCAGACCTGCGAGCGCGACCTGGTCGTGGTCATCCCGGGTCGCGATCGCCGCCGGGCCGTCGTCATGGCCGACCATTACGACACCGCCTACATGGAAGACCTCTTCGGCTACACCAGCGGAGGCGGCGGACCGCGGCTGGCCGCCGCCGGTGCCGACGACAATCACTCGGCCACCGCCGCCTTGATGCTGGCCGCGCCGCTTTTCCTGGACCTCGCCCGGCAAGGCAAGCTGGCCTGCGACATCTGGCTGGTGCATCTGACCGGCGAGGAGTTTCCCTCCGATTGCATGGGGGCCCGCCACCTCTGCCAATGCCTGGTCGAGGGCACGATGAAGATCCGGCTGGCCGATCGGCGGTGGCGCGACCTGTCGCGGACCCGCGTCGCCGGCGTCTACGTGCTCGACATGGTCGCGCACAACAACGACCGCGACCGCGACGTCTTCCAGATCTGTCCCGGCACGGGGCGGCCCTCGATGTGGCTGGCCCAGCAGGCCCATGCCGCCAACCGCATCTGGAATGCCTCGGCCCCGGCATGGAACCGCCGGCGGGGGCGCCGCGGCTGCGGCCGCGGGCGGCGGAGTGCCGACGGGCAGACACTGCCAGCGACGGCCCTCCATCCGCAGTTGCACGGCGAAGTCCGCCCGCCCTACAACCCCCGCAGCACGCTCTATAACACCGACGGCCAGATCTTCTCCGACGCCGGCGTGCCGGTCGTCCTCTTCATGGAGAATTACGACATCAATCGGCACGGCTATCACGACAGCCAGGACACGCTGGCCAACATCGACCTCGACTACGGCGCGGCGGTGGCGGCCATTGCCATCGAGTCGGTGGCCCGGGCGGCGACGCAGACGGGGCCATAATCGGAAGGGCTCACGCGGAGCCGCGGAGGCGCAGAGGGATGCAGGTTATGCTTCAGCAGAACGAACTGCGCTTCGGCCCACACTTCGCCCGTCGCGTCATCGCTCTATAAATACGTTCGGCAAGGCATCCCGAAAGTCTTGCACGCCAGAGTAGGTGACGTTCGTGCGGGCGAGGCCAAGAATTTGGAGTCTTTTCAGTCCCTTGAGGCGTTGCAGCCCCGCGTCGGTGACATTGGTGCCGTCGAGGTACAACCATTGGAGTTGGGTGAATCCTTTAAGGTACTCCAGCCCGGCGTCGCTGGTCTTGGTGTACCAGAGGAACAGCTTCCTAAGCCTGGTCAATCCCTTGAGGCGTTTCAGCCCAACGTCGGTGACGTTGGTGGTGCCGGCGTCTAGCCATTCGAGGTGGGTCAATTCACTGAGGTGTTCAAGCCCGACGTCGCCGACCTTGGTGCCGCCGAGGTCCAGGAACCGGAGTTGAGTCAATCCCTTGAGATGCTCCAGATCAGCGTCGCCGACATTTGAGTTGGTCAAATAGACCTCCGCCACGTTCGCCAACAGGTCGTCTCCCAACAAGTTCCGCAGCCAAGCTGGGCCGGGTGGTTTGGCACCTGGTATCGGATCGCCAGACGGATCGAGTTCGTAATCGTAAAAAGCGAATCCACGCAGGTTGACAATCCACTCCACCACCACCCGCTGCTTCCTCGCCTGTTGAATTTCCGTCTCCAGCCAACTGAACGGGATGGCGACGACCACGACCAATAGCAGCAACGCGCGGATGCTGAACTGGAACCGCCAGCGGAAGATGAGGGCGGCGAGAAACCAGAGGAACATTAGGAGAAGGGCCAAGCCCACGCCGGCTATGGCCACGAGAACCGACCAGCCCTTGTGCCGGTTGAAGGCGAACCACTGGAACCACGCGGAAAGAAGCAGAACGAACTCCAGGGCCAGGAGGGCAACGACGACCCGATCCGGCGTGAGGCGATACCAGCGTGGTGTACGAGCGTCGGCCATGGTTTTCGTGTAACGCGCGCTTGCCACAGGAGCCCCGATGGCGCTGAAGCGGCAAGCCACGACTCGATCCCACGAAGAAACCCGCGCGCAGCTACAGGCAGAGAACCGCCCGGAAGCCTGTCTTCCGGGCGATTCTTGTGTCAATAAGGCGCGATCGGCCTGGCCGAGTGGTTACCAGCGGTCGCCGCCGCCGCCACCGCCACCACCACCGCCACGTCCGCCGCGTCCGCCGCCCTTGCCGCCGCGTCCGCCGCCACGTCCGTAGCCACCGCCACCGCCGCCGCCACCGCCGCCGCCGCGAGGACCTTTGTCTTCGGCCTCGTTGACCTTGATCGTGCGGCCGTCCAGTTCGCTGCCGTCCATCTCGGTGATGGCAGTGGCCGCCGCTTCATCGCCGGCGAAGGTCACAAACCCGAAACCCCGGGAACGGCCGGTCTCGCGATCGGTAATCACCTTGGCTTCCACGATTTCGCCAAACCGCGTGAAGGCGCCGTGCAAGCCCTCGTCTGTCGTGCCCCAACTCAAACCGCCCACAAACAGCTTCTTCATTACCTACTCACTCCTTACTGCGGCACCGCCTCGCGGCGGCACACCCTCGTTCACACCGGGTCCCGTGGGTTGATCCTCGCTCCCCGCAGGATGGTCCCAATGACCACCCTAAATTACAACCAGCATCATAGCAGGTCGTGCATTCTTTGCAACGGGTGTTATGTTAAAAAAGCCGCCCGCCAGCGTCTTTCGGCTCGGCACGCTCGGAGGTCAGCACCGGGCGTCGCCGCTCAATCGGGTGGGGTGATTTCCGCATTTTTTCCCACTTGCCTCTCTTTCCAGCCCAACGAGCCGGCCGCGGGAATTTTCTTGTGAATCGCTCGTTAGCGGCCCGTTAGCTTCCCATGAGCCGCTCGAACGCCACAACCATCACGCAAGCAAGGATTTAGGTGCTGCCACTCCCCCTCCGGCGCCGGCGCCGGCCAAGGGGCGGCATCGCCGCAACCTGCCGGCCCTCATGGCCTTAAGACAACTTTTCAGACGGTCATTGACCGCATTTCGGAAAGCAGTACACTTGGACCCGTCACGTCTGTATATTGTGGTCCAATCGGCGTAGAATACAATATATGGGGTATTAAGCCGATCTTGTCGATATTATGTCTATACTAATGTATATGTGTTGGTAAGGACGCCTAGACCCGTTGAAGAAGGAGGATTTCCGCCATGGATTTCATCGATACCGAGGCCGCCAGAACGTCCGGCGCAGCGAGCGATCCGACCGCCCAGAAGCCGGCCAAATCGCCGGCCGCGAGCGATCAAAATGCCCCAAAGGCCCCCAAATTGCCGGCCGAGCCGTCGGCGCCGCCCAGTCCTGCCCGGTCGCCGTCGGCGGGGCTGGTGATCGACGAGGTCTTCTGCCCAGCCGACGTGGCTGATCCCTTCGAGACGGTTTCCTGGGACCTCCGCACGGCGGCCATCAAGGGCGAAGGGGGCGAGGTGGTCTTCGAGCAGCCCGATTGCGAGATCCCCGCCACCTGGACGCAGTTGGCCACCAACGTCGTGGCCAACAAGTATTTCTACGGCGAAGTGAACACCGGCGAGCGCGAGAAGAGCGTGCGGCAACTGATCCACCGCGTCTGCCGGACGATTGCCGACTGGGGCCTGCAGGACGGCTACTTCGCCGCGGCGGACGACGCCCGGCACTTCTATCGCGACCTGGCCTGGCTCTGCCTGCACCAGCACGCGTCGTTCAATTCGCCGGTGTGGTTCAACGTCGGGCTCTATCACCAGTACGGCGTGAAGGGGGCGATGTGCAACTGGCACTGGGACGCCGCCTCGCGCTCGGCCGTGCAGCCGAAGAACCCCTACGAATATCCGCAAGCCTCGGCCTGCTTCATCCAGAGCGTGCAGGACAACATGGAAGACATCATGGAGCTCGCCCGCAGCGAGGCCATGCTCTTCAAGTTCGGCTCGGGCACGGGGACGGACCTTTCCAGCCTGCGGTCGCACCGCGAGAAGCTTTCCGGCGGAGGGAAGCCGTCCGGGCCGCTGTCGTTCATGCGGGTGTACGACCAGATCGCGGCGGTGGTCAAGAGCGGGGGCAAGACCCGCCGCGCCGCCAAGATGCAGTCGCTCAAGGTCTGGCATCCCGACATTCTCGAGTTCATCGACTGCAAGCACCATGAGGAGAAGAAGGCCCGGCTGCTGATCCAGGAGGGCTACGACGCACTGGAGGCCTACGATTCGATCCTCTTCCAGAACGCCAACCTCTCGGTCCGCGTGAGCGACGAGTTCATGGAAGCGGTGGCGGCCGACCAGCCGTGGACGACCCACTGGGTGACCAATCCGGCCAAGGAAGGGCCCACCTACCAGGCCCGCGAGATGTTCGCCCACATGGCCCAGGCGGCCTGGGCCTGCGGCGATCCGGGGCTGCAATACGACTCGACGATCAACCGCTGGCACACCTGCCCGAAGTCCGGCCGCATCAATGCCAGCAATCCCTGCTCGGAGTACATGTTCGTCGACGATTCGGCCTGCAACCTGGCCAGCATCAACCTGATGAAGTTCCGCACGCCGGAAAGCGATTTCGACGCCGCGCGGTTCCAGGCGGCCTGCCGGCTGGTGTTCATCGCCCAGGAGATCCTCGTCGATCATGCCAGCTATCCGACGCAGCGGATCGCCGCCAACAGCCATCGCTTCCGGCCGCTGGGACTGGGCTACTCGAACCTCGGCAGCCTCATCATGGCCAGCGGCATCCCCTACGATTCCGACGAGGCGCGGGGCCTGTGCGGGGCCATCACCGCCCTGCTGCACGGCGCCGCCTGCCGCACCAGCACCGAACTGGCCGCCGCCGTGGGACCCTTCGACGCCTTCGAGGAGAACCGCGACCCCATGCTTCAAGTCATGGAGATGCACTGGGAGAAGGCCGACCAGCTCAAGACCGCCCCAAAGCACCTCCAGGAGGCCGTCCGCAAACTCTGGGACGACGTCCTGCTCCGCGGCCGCCGCTACGGCTTCCGCAACGCCCAGGCCACCGTCCTGGCCCCCACCGGCACCATCAGCTTCATGATGGATTGCGACACCACGGGCATCGAGCCGGACATCGCCCTGGTCAAGTACAAGCAGTTGGCCGGCGGCGGCATGTTGAAGATCGTCAACCAGACGGTGCCGCTGGCGCTGCGGACCCTGGGCTACCCGCCCCAAGAGGTCGACGCCATCGTCGCCCACATCGACAAGGCGGGGATGATCGAAGGGGCGGCCGACCTGAAGGTCGAGCACTTGCCGGTCTTCGACTGCGCCTTCCAGCCGGCCAACGGCACGCGGTTCATTCCCTGGAAGGCCCACATCCGCATGATGGCCGCCGCCCAACCGTTCATCTCCGGCGCCATCTCGAAGACCGTCAACATGCCCAAGGACACCACGCCGGAAGACGTGGCCGACGCCTACCGCGAAGGCTGGCGGCTGGGTCTGAAGGCCCTGGCCATTTACCGCGACGGGTCGAAGGAGGCGCAGCCGCTTTCCACCAAGAGCAACGGCGAGCGGGCGGCCGAAAAGCCCCTGGCCGCGCCCCGCCGCGAACGCCTCCCCGACACCCGCCGCTCGATCACCCACAAGTTCAGCATCTCCGGCCACGAGGGCTACATCACCGTGGGGCTCTATCCGGACGGACGGCCCGGCGAACTCTTCATCACCATGGCCAAGGAGGGCAGCACCATCGGCGGCCTGATGGACTGCTTCGGCACCGCCGTGTCGATGAGCCTGCAATACGGCGTGCCCCTGGAGGTCTACGTCAGCAAGTTCTCGCACACCCGCTTCGAGCCCATGGGCTTCACGAAGAACCCCGACATCCGCATCGCCAAGAGCCTGGTGGATTACATCTTCCGCTGGCTGGGGATCACGTTCTTGCCGGGCTACCGGGAGGCGAACCATGCGGCCGCGCCCTCGGCCACGGAGGCCCCGCCCGCCGGCGGAGACCCGGAGGCAGAGCTACGGCCCGTCGCCATGAAGGCTGGCGGGCCGGCCACCGGGCACGGAGCGGCCAAGACCAACGGTGCGGGGACGGCCAACGGATCGGGCAACGGCTCCTCGGCCCACGCCGCGCCGGCTCACACGGGCCCGACCCTCGCCTTGACGCGCGGCGTCGGCAGCGTCTTCGCGCCCCCCGCGCCCGTCGCGGTGCCGCCGCGCGTGGCCGCCGCGGCCCAGGCCGAACCGCTCTCCGGTCCCTCCGCCCGCAGCGAGCAGTTTGCCAGTTTCCAGACCGACGCCCCCAGTTGCGATCGTTGCGGGGCGATCACGGTCCGCAGCGGCAATTGTTACCTCTGCTACAACTGCGGCAACAGCATGGGCTGTTCGTGAGCAGGGGCCAGGGACCAGGGGCTAGGGACTGGGGAAAAGCCAGCGAGCCGCGGGGTTTATCCCCGCGGTTGCGGGCCGAGCGTAACGTGACGAGAGCGGGAACGCGCCTGATATTTGAATTGGCAGCCGCCAGGCCCGCCAACATCTAGCTGTGTCTCCGTTTCGACTCTCGTTCCGATTCTCGACGCTGCCGGGCCGACAAAACCCGCTCGGACGCTAGACCTGGGGCGGCGCCCTGCTAGAATGAATGAACGCGTGCGCCTGGACCGGTTCCAGGCTGGCTGTAACTGCGAATGGTCGGCAGGTGTCCGTCGAGCCGGCGGTGGGCGCGTCATTCTCTCCAATAGAAGGGTGTCATATATGACCGTTGGCTCTCAGGCACAGGAAGCCCGCTTCGGCCTTATCGCCGAGGCAGTATTCGCCCAGGTGCGGCGCGGAATTCCGTCAGACGTCGATTGCGAACTCGCGCTGGACAGTCGCCTGGATGAAATTGGCCTCGATTCGCTGGCCAGAATGGCGGTGCTGAACCGCTTGGAAGAAGCCTTTGGCCTGCGGTTCTCCGAAGAGGCCCTCTACGACATGGGGACCTGCCGCGACATGATCGAGTATGTCGACGCGAACGCGAGTTGCGGAAATTCGCCTTGGAAGCCCGCGGCAGCGGCTCCGGTGCCGTCGCCGCCGACGGCGTCGAGGTCGGAAACAATCCCTGTCGAGCATTACGACGTGGCGCGGTTTCCCGAGTGCATCGCGATGGGAGAGCGGTTGGCGGGCATGGCGGCGGCCGGCTTGGAGAACCCGTTCTTTCGCGTGAAAGACGGCGTGGGCAAGGCCACGGTGACCATCGCCGGCCGCGAGGTGGTGAGTTATACGAGCTTCGACTACCTGGGAATGGCCCATGCTCCCGAGGTCATCGCGGCCGCCAAGCAGGCGATCGATGGGCTGGGAACGAGTGCCTCGGCCAGTCGGCTGGTGGGGGGCAACCACGCGATTCTCCCGCAATTGGACGCAGAGATCGCCTGCTTCCTGGGGACAGAAGCCGCCGTGGTTTTCCCGAGCGGATACGGCACGAACGCCTCGGCCCTGGGGCATCTATTCGGCGAGGAAGATCTGATCCTGTACGATGAATTGGCGCACAACAGCATCGTGCAAGGCACGCTCTTGTCGAAGGCGCAACGGCGGCCCTTCCCACACAACGATTTCGAGTTCCTCGACAAGCTGCTGCGGGACGTGCGCGGCGATTATCGTCGCGTCGTCGTGGCCATTGAAGGGGCCTACAGCATGGACGGCGACTACCCGAACTTGCCGCGGTTCGTCGAGGTCAAGAAGCGGCACGCGGCGCTGCTCTATGTCGACGAGGCGCACTCGCTGGGCGTCCTGGGCGCCACGGGGCGGGGCATTTGCGAACATTACGGCGTCGATCCGGCCGATGGCGACCTGTGGATGGGAACGATCAGCAAGGCCCTGGGAAGTTCCGGGGGATACCTTGCCGGCCGCGCGCCGCTCATTCAGTACCTGAAATACACGACGCCCGCCTTCGTCTTCGCCACCGCGCTGTCGCCCGCCAATGCCGCGGCCGCCCTGGCAGCCGTCCGGCTGCTTCGGGCAGAACCCCAGCGCGTGGCACGGCTGCGCGATCGCGCGCGGTTGTTTCTGTCGTTGGCCAATGATTGCGGGCTGAACACCGGCAACAGCGGCGACACGCCGGTGATTCCGATCATTCTGGGCGATTCCCTGCGCTGCGTTCACGTGGCCTCCGCGCTGCTCCGGCAGGGCGTCGACGTGCAGCCGATCCTCTATCCGGCGGTGCCGGAAAGCCTGTCACGGCTGCGGTTCTTTATCACGGCCGAGCATTCCGAGGAACAGATCTGCCAGACGGTGCAGTTGCTGGCCGATTGCCTCGCCGCACCGCGGCAAGGGTGACGTGCGCAAGGGGCTCGGTTCGACGTCGGGTCCCCGGCGGACGGCACACGGCGGCACTGGCGGAGCCAGTGGCACACTCGCACGGGCAAAGGGATTAGGGATTGGGGATTAGAAGGAAGGCGGAAGGTGGAAGGCGGGAGGAAGACGGCCCTCACCCTGGCCCTCTCCCGGCGGGAGAGGGGACGTGTGTCGCGCCCCCAGCCCCTAGCCCCCAGCCCCTAGCCCCTTGCTTCTGGCCCCTTGTTTTCCCATGGATGGGGATATATGGTAAGATGCCGACGCAAGGGGGACGATATGAGCAAAGACCTTTTCGACTTGACCGATAAGATCGCGGTCGTTACCGGGGCCGCACGCGGATTGGGGCAGGCGGCAGCCGTGGGAATGGCAGAGTTCGGGGCCGACGTGGCCGCAATCGACCTCGATGGCCCGCGCTGCGGAGAGACCGTCGGCCGGATCGCCGCCCGCGGGCGGCGGGCCATCGCCTACGGCTGCGACGTGGCCGACCAGGCCGCCGTCGAAAGGACCGTGGCCGCGATCCAGCAGGACTTCGGCCGCGTGGATATCCTCATCAATATCGCCGGCATCACCAATCGCATTCCGACCAGCGAGATTCCCCCCGAGACCGTCCGCCGGCTGACCGACGTGAACTACCTGGGCACGTTTTGGATGTGCCGCGAGGTGGGGCGGCTGATGCTCGCCCAGGGAAGCGGCAGCATCATCAACATGTCGGCCCTGGGCGGCGGCATCCTCGGCATGGGGCGGGGCAACGCCGCCTATTGCGCGACCAAGGGGGCCATCGCCGCGCTCACGCGCGACCTGGCCTGCGAGTGGGGCGGCCGCGGCATCCGCGTCAACGCCGTGGCCCCCTGCTGGTTTCAGACCGACATGAATGCCACCAGCATCTTCGCCAACAAGGCCTTTATGGAGCAGGTCTATACGAAGCTGCCCATGAAGCGGATCGGCCAGCCCGGCGACCTGGTGGGCCCGCTGGTCTTTCTGGCCAGTGAGGCCGCGGCGATGATTACCGGGTTGCTGTTGCCGGTGGACGGCGGGGCCGCCGCCACCTGCCCGATCGAGTGGATGCAGTAAATCGTAGGCGACACACGCCGTGTGTCGTCCCCGAATGTCCGCACACGGCGTGTGCGGGATACTTGTCGGCACACGGCGTGTGCCGACTACTGGAGAAAATGCCCATGAGTCTGCTGTCGCAAGAGATCCTGGCGTCCGAGGTGCCCGAGGGGGCCGTGCGGCTGTGGTGGCTGGGTCAGGCGGGCTTCGCCTTCAAGACCCCCGCGGGCAAGATCGTCTATGTCGATCCTTATCTCTCCGACGCCGTGGAGCGATTGCACGGTTTCAAACGGCTCTCGCTCTCGCCGATTGCCGCGGAAGAGGTGCGGGCCGACCTGGTCGTCTTGACCCACGAGCACACCGATCACCTCGATCCCGACGCCTTGCCGGCGATCGCGCGGAACAATCCGCAGTGCCGCTTCGCCGGGCCGGCGGGATGCAACGAGGGCCTGGCCCAGGCCGGCGTGGCCGCCGAGCGCCGCGTGCTGCTGGAGGCCAACCGAGTGCATGACCTCGGCGCGGCGACGGTCCATACGGTGCTGGCCGATCACGGCGACTATTCCCCCTCGGCCTTGGCGATGGTGCTGGATTTCGGCAGCGTGCGGGTGATGCTCAGCGGCGACACGTCGCTGCGGTCGGGGCTGTTCCAGCCGTTGGTGGACTTGAAGCCCGACGTGGTGTTGCCTTGCATCAACGGGGTGTTCGGCAACATGAACCACATCGACGCCGCCCGGCTGGTCCAGCAGGCCAAGCCGCGATTTGCGATTCCCTGCCACTACTGGACGTTTGCGGAGCAGGGGGGCGGGGACCCGGCGGGGTTTCTGCACGCCTGCAAGTATTTCTGTCCGGAGGTAGCGGCGATGCTCTTGCGGCCGGGAGAGGGGATGACGGTCAAGAGGGATTAGGGATTGGGGATTAGGGATTAGGAAAGGGGGAGGGCGGAAGGGAATGCCTGGTCCGGCCCCTCTAATCCCTAATCCCCAATCCCTAATCCCTCTCTTTTCGGGTACTTGACAGGGGGAGGCGGGTGGTGGTTTAATGGCTTAGTTAAGCGTTTACCTTCCCGCCCGCCATGCACCGCACCCCGCCCCTAACTCCGAGCCGGCCCGGCCGACGCGTCACGCTCCGCGACGTGGCGGAGCATTGCGGCGTCTCGATTTGCACGGTGAACAAGGCGCTGGGCAACAAGGGGGCGTTGCGGCCCGAGACCCGGCGGGCCGTGCAGGAGGCCGCCCGGCGGCTGGGCTATCGCCCCAACCGCATCGCCCAGACGCTGGTGCGGCGGCCGGTCACGCTGGGCGTGGTCTATCCGCGCGGCTACTGGCCCAGCTATTACGGGCCGCTGGTGGCCGCGGTCGAGCAGGGCATCGCGGCGATGGACGATCACGGCGTGCGGGCGCAGATTCGTCCGGTCTCTCGGCCGGGGCGCGCGGCCGCCTACCAGCAGGCGATCTGCCAACTCCTAGACGAGAAGGTGGACGGGCTGGTGCTTTGCCCCGGGCTGGTCTCGCCGGGGGCGGCTGCCTGGCAGCGCATCCGCGAGAGCGGAGTGCCGCTGGCGCTGGTGGGCAACGACATCGCCGAGGCCCCGCGGCTGACCTGCGTGACCAACGACTCGGTGCGCGCGGGCCGCCTGGCGGCCGAGTTGCTGGCGAAGATGGCGCGGGGAAAGCCGGCGGCCGTGATCGTCGGCAGCCGGAATCTGGCCGACCACGCGGAGAAGCTGCGGGGGTTCGAGGAGGCGGCCGGCGAGTTGGGCCTGCCGCTGGCTGAGGTTTGCCAGTCGCACGACGACCCGGCGACGAGCTACCGGCTCGCCGAGCGCCTTTTGGACGAGCACCCCGGCCTGGGCGGCCTGTACATCGGCACCGACAACGGCGCCGAGGTCTGCCGCTGCGTGTGGGAGCGCGGGCTCACCGGGAAGCTGGCCGTAGTGGCCACCGGGACCTTTCCCGAGATCCGCGAGTACCTGCGGAAGAAGGTGGTGCAATTCACGTTCTTCCAGAACATGCCCCGGCAGGGCGCGATGGTCGTCGAGGTGTTGGCCCGGCACCTGCTGGACGGCCGGGTGCCGCCGCCCTTGATTCGCATCCCGCCGGACATCGTGGCCGAGGGCAACCTCGACCTGTACGGTCCATGACTACCCCACCCACCTAAGGAGCCCGCCATGAGAGTTTCTGCCTTGTCAGCCTTGGTGATCGGAGTGCTTTTCCTCAGTGCCGGCGCGGGAGGGACCGCTGCCGCGGACCTCGACCGGCTCGTAGGCCAGCCGGCCGACATTGCACCCAGCGCCTACCAGTATCGCGCCGACCGCAAGGCGGAGCAGAATGCGCCGGAGAGTTGGCTGGGGCTGATGCGGTATGCCAACCAACCGCTGAACAAGCCCGTGGACCGCAGCGCGCCGGCGATCAAGCAGGCCTTGTGCGGGTTGCTTTGGGAGGAAATCCGCCCCGTGCAGCGATTGGAGTTGACTTGGACCGGCAGTGCCCCGCGCCGGCCCGCGCCCGAGGAAGTGGTCATTACCACGCTGGACAACCGCGGAACGGCCAGTTCCTGGTGGAACAACCTCGCCGCGGCCAAGAGGGCGATCAAGCCGACCGTGTCCACCGATGATAAGACCGGGACGACCTACGTCTATAACCTGGACGTGCCCACCTGCGGCGTGGTGATCAGCGTCAGCGGCGGCAAGACCGCCGCGGACTGCGACGTCCCCGCGGTGCGGTGTCTGGTGGCCGACACCTGGAAGAAGATGGACCTGGAGATCGAGTGGGGGTTCGATGCGGCCACCGCCGGCAAGGACTATAGCGGGCGGATCGAGACCTATGACGGCGTCGTGGCCGGATTGCGGCCCCTGGAGGGCGACGAGAGCACCACGGCGATCGACTCGGATTCGTGGCGCTCGCTGGGCAAGGGTTCCGCCCGCCGCGGCGTGAAACTCAGCCTGCTCTACATGGGCACGTCGAAATGGCGGAAGGTCCAACCGTTCACCAGCCAGCGCGACGACGTGGCACGAACGATCGTGACCGTGTGGACGAAGGCGGGCAATTTTTCATTTCTCGCGGCGGATCTGGACAACGGGCCGATCCTGGCGCCGGAGTATGGCTTCTTCGTGCGCCGCACTGGCCGACCGGCTCCCACCGCGTCCCCGCCGCCGCTGGAGCCGCGCACGCCGTTGACGCTCCTGACGGAGAAAATGGACAACATTGCCGGCAACACGAGCCTGCGGGGTTGGGGAAGCAACGACACGCCATGGTTCGGCGGCAACCCAACGGCCGCGGCGGTTTCCGCCTCGGGCATCACCATCCCGGCGCGAAGCGTGGCCATGCACCCGGGAAGTCAGGCGGAGGTGGCCGCCGGTTGGCGGAGCCCCGTCAAGGGGACTGTGGCGGTCACGGCGCGCGTGGAGCACGCCCAGCACGGCGGCAACGGGATCCAATGGCGGATCGTGCACGTGGCCAGCACGGGGCGCACGACGCTGGCGTACGGCGCAACGGACGGATGGGGCCGGCGGAAGATGCCCTCGGCTGCGGAGGCGAAGGACCTCGGCGCCGTCACGGTCGAGCCCGGCGACATGATCTCGCTGGTCATCGGCCCCAAGAACGGTCATCAGTGCTGCACGATGCTCGTCGAACTGGTCATCTCGGAGGTGGGCGGGAGTGGCAGGACATGGAACCTGACCGAGGACGTGGTGGGCAGTTTGCACGGCGGCAATCCGCACGCCGGCGCCCAAGGCCAGGCCGACCTATGGTACTTCTACACGTTCACCGCGCCCCGGCCCTTGCTGCCATCGCAGCCGCCGATCGCGCTGGCCTCGCAGGCCGCCAGTGCGGCGGAGTTCATCAAGGAGCTTAGGGCCAGGAACCTGAGCACCATCCGCCAGCGCATCCGCGGCCACGAAGAACAGACCTGGAAAGGCGCCGTCACGGCGATGCGCGGGAAGAATCTGCCGCCCCATCCCCAGCCGCCCGCCGGAGCGGAACCGGCCATGCAGGTGCAAGTCCCGTGCGAGCGGCTGACGGCCCAATGGAACCTGGGGGCCTGGCACCTCGTGCGGCATTGCCAAAAGAACCCGAAGACCGGCCGGCTGTGGTTCAGCGATTATCCTTACCCCATCTTGGCCGCGGAGACCTACATGATCCTCCGGGTTTTGGACGTGATGGGCTCGCACCAGCCGGCCGCTGACGGTTTCGACCAATGGCTGTCCGTGCCCGGCGACGTCAAGTGCCCCGGTCCCAGCGGGCTGTTCACCGATGGGCGCGGGTGCCTGACGCACGCCGTGGGACCCGGCGGCACCTTGGACGCCGTCCATGCGTTCGGTCCGGGTTCCATCGGCTGGGCCCTGACCGAACACTATTGGATGACCGGCGACACGGCGTGGCTGAAGAAATTCGCGCCGCGGCTGGTGGCCAACGCCCAGTGGATGCTTCGCCAGCGGCAGGTGATCTGCAGCGCGGTTCCGGGCGGCGAGCGTCTTTGGTCGAAGGGCCTGCAACCGCCGCTCCAGGTGACCCCGGACAGCGGCGGATTGTGGATGCAGTTCTACGAAGCCGAGGCCTACTACTGCGCCTCGCTGGCGCGACTGGCGGCCACGCTGAGCGTGATCGATCCCGGCGGCGGCGCCAAATTCGCGGACGCGGCCGATGCCTATCGCCAGGACCTCCGCGCGGCGGTCGATCGGTCGATCGCGCTCTCGCCGGTGGTTCCGGTCCGCGACGGCACCTTCCATTCGGTGATCCCATTCGCCTGTTATGTGCGCGGGCCGGGGACGGGGGCCTGGGGCTGGCAACGCGACGGCTCCGGCGCCCACGTCGGCCCGCTGTATTGGGACACGGTCCAGTCGGCGGCGGCCCTGATCAGCCCGGCCGGAGTGCTGTCGCCCGATGACGTGCGGGTACAAGGATATCTCGACGTGCTGGAAGATCGCTTCCTCTTGGAAAATGCGAACGTCGGCAACCGGAACTGGTTCGAGGCCGGTTGGCAATATCAGGGCGGGCTGGAACGCACCCCGAACATGCACCTTGCCGCCGACGACATCCCGGTCTTCCTCCGCTCCTTCCTCAACTGCTATGCCATCGACATCGTGCCCGGCGGCGGATACGTCTTCAATGAACACGCCGTGCATGGTCCGCCGGACAAGATTTTCGAGGAGGCCGCGTTCCTCGAACGTTTCCGCAATCTGCTGGTGATGGAAGACGGCCAGGACCTGTGGCTGGCCCGCGCCACGCCGCGGGCATGGCTGGAGCAGGGCAAGAAGATCAGCGTGAAGAATGCGCCGACGCATTTCGGCACGGTGGCCTACGAAATCGTCTCCGACGCCGCAAACGGCAAGATCGCCGCCACCGTGGAAATGCCGTCGCGCAATCCACCGCGGACCGTGCTCCTGCGTTTCCGCCATCCCAGCGGAAAGGCGATCCAGAGCGTGACGGTCAACGGCAAGCCGTGGACGGCTTTCGATCCGGCGAAGGAAACCATCCGGCTCGAAGGGGTCGCCGGCAAGGCGGCGGTCGAGGCAAGCTATTGAAAGGAGAAACTCATGAAGCTCCGCTCATCGTATCTCTTGACCGGCATCGTGCTGTGGCTTGCTGGTTGCGCGCTTTGGACGGCGGCCGCGACGGGCGCGGACCTCGACAAACTGGCGGGCCAGCCGGCCGACATTGCCCCCAGCGCCTACCAGTACCGCGTCGACCCCGAAAGCGAGTTCCTCTTCACCGCGTTGAAACACGCCAAGGCGGGCGCGCTCTGCGGGCTGCTCTGGGAGGAACCCCGGCCGGTCAAACAGGTCGTGCTCTCGTGGCCGGCCGCCGCCAAGGGCGTCCTCAGGCCGGACCAGATCGTGCTGCGCTGGTTCCCCGAGGGCGCCAGTTCAAGCTGGTGGTGCCGGGCGGGCGAAGGCACCAAGCTCCACGAGGCCGATAAGCCCGCCGTTTCAGCCGACGGCCGGGTGCTCACTTACACGCTCGATGCCCTGTCCAACGACAAGGCCCTGGATAACCTGGTCGTCGCCGTGAAAGACGGCACCACCGTTTCGGGGTTGATCAATATTCCGACCGTCCAAGTGCTGGCCCCGCAGACTTGGAAGCCCATGGATCTCTTCATCGAGTGGGGTTTCCAGGGTGGCACCGAGAAGCTGCCCTTCGACGGCACGATCGCGATTTATAACGGCGTGCTGGGGAAGATCGCCCCCTTGGCCGGCGATGCAGGCACGCGCATCACTGGCGACGCCGCCTGGGACTCCGCCGTGGCGGATTCGTCGCG
>JBKQVT010000120.1:0-14071 GCA_052139835.1 Thermoguttaceae bacterium | reverse complement strand
GGCGGCGACGGCGGCGACGGCGGCAGCGTCATCCTCGTCGCCCGCGAAGGCGTCGACAGCCTCGCCGCCCTGGCCCATCGCAAACAATGGAAGGCCGGCAGCGGACAGCCGGGCAGCGGCGACAATTGCCACGGGGCTTCGGCCGCAGACCTGGTCATCGCCGTGCCGGCGGGCACGGTGGTCATCGACGCCGCCGCCGGCCACGTGCTGAAGGACCTGGCCGCCCCCGGCGACCAGGTGGTCGTCGCCCGCGGCGGCAAAGGGGGCAAGGGCAACGTCCGCTTCAAGTCGGCCACCAACCGCACGCCGCGGCAGTCCACCCCGGGCGATCCCGGCGAGTCGCGGCTGGCGCGGCTGGAGCTCAAAACGATCGCCGACGTGGGCCTTCTCGGCAAACCCAACGCCGGCAAGAGCACGTTGCTGAGCCGGCTGTCGCGGGCGCGGCCGAAAATCGCCTCCTATCCCTTTACCACGAAGCAGCCCCACCTGGGCCGCGTGCAGATCGACGCCGAGCGCGCCTTCATCATGGCCGACATCCCGGGCCTGATCGAAGGGGCCCACGCGGGGGCGGGCCTGGGGCACCAGTTCCTCCGCCACGTCGAGCGGACCGGCATCTTGCTGCACCTCGTCGAGCCGGTTCCCGATGACGCCGCCGCCGTGGTGGCCAATTACCGCGCCATCCGCAACGAATTGGAACAGTACAGCGCGGCGCTGGCCGCCCACGACGAGATCGTCGTCGTCACCAAGGCCGACCTGCCCGGCGCCGCGGAGGCCCGCGCGGGACTGGCCGAGGCCCTCGCGCGCGAGGTGCTGCTGATCTCGGCGGTGACCGGCGAGGGACTCAACCAACTGGTGGCGACCATCGTCCGCACGCTCCAGAAGCCGGCCGACCCCTGGCTCCGCGAGGAGCAGCCATGATCGCCGTGGACGTGGGCAACGCCCGCATCAAGTTCGGCTGGTTTCCTTGCTCCGAGGGCAAAAGGGGACAGTCCCCTGGACTGCCGGAGCCGGAGGCGACGCTGCGGCTGGACGGTCGCACGCCGGACTTCGCCCCCTTGGCGGCCTGGATCGAAGAGCTTTCCGCCAAGGCGGCTGTCGACCCAGGGGGACAGTCCCATTTTCGGGAGGACGCTTCGCGTCCGTGCCCGAAAATCGGGACAGTCCCCTCGGTGCCGCTGGCCTGGTACATCGGCAGCGTGAATCGGCCGTCGGCCACGCGGCTGCTGGACTGGCTGCGCTCGCGGCGGCCGCAGGACCGCCTGACGCTGCTGGCGGCCGGCGACCTGCCGCTGGAGGTGAGGCTTCCGCGGCCGGACATGGTGGGGGTGGACCGGCTCTTGGACGCCCTGGCGGCCAACGCGCTGCGCCAGCCCGGCCGACCGGCCGTAGTCATCGACGTGGGCACGGCGGTCACGGTCGATCTGGTGTCGGCGGCCGGGGCCTTTCTGGGCGGGGCGATTCTGCCGGGCATTGCCATGTCGGCCCGCGCGTTGCACGAGTTCACCGATCTGCTGCCGCTGGTGGACTTCTCCGAGTTGGCCGCGCCGCCGCCGGCCTTGGGCACCGACACCGTAGCGGCCCTCCGCGCGGGGCTCTTCTGGGGCGCGGTGGGCGGCCTACGGGAGCTGATCGGCCAATTGGCCGGCGCGGAGCGGCCCGAGGTCATCCTCACCGGCGGGGCCAGTCCGGCGGTGGCGGAGTTGCTGGGCCAGTCCGCCCGCCTGGTGCCGCACCTGACCCTAGCCGGCATCGCCCTGGCGGCCGCCGCGGTCCCCTCTCCCTCCGGGAGAGGGTCAGGGTGAGGGCGGCATCCCACTACCGCACGGCCCCAATCGCCTTCAGGATCGCTTCCTTGGTTCCGCAGCGGTCGCATAAGGCGCGGAATTCCGCGCGGCTGAGGGTGGCCCGGCCGGGAAGCTCGAACTCGGCGAACTCGTCCACGGGGATGACGTACTGGGACGACGAGAGATGATCGCTTGGCACCTCCGTCCAGTTGCCGCCGGATTTCTTTAGGCGGACTTTTGGAGGCCGGGCGTAGTCGGCATCGAGCCGGGCCAGCCGCACACCCAGGGTGGCCCAAGATCGCGTCCGGCGGGCGATATCGTCGCGGTAAATCGGCAGCGAAACCCGCGTGTCGCAGGCTAGGTCCGCGTTCTGCGCCAGGTCCTTCAGCCACTCCAGTGCCGCGGTTTTCGACACCTCGCGGTCGACCGGTTCGTCGGCCAGCAACTGCGGCTTCATGCCGATGTCCTCGCAGGAGACGAGGTAAAAGCCGTAGAACCGCTGCCGGATCGCCTCCAACTCGTCGGCCAGGCTCGGCTGGCGGTAGCCGCCCTGGCGCAGCCCGTGGAGTTTGCTCAAGCGGCCCTTGCCGGCGGTCGCCACAAGGAAGTTTTGCAGGAAGGCGTACGCCCGCGCGGTGCGGAGATAGAAGGTCGGGCAGGGCTCGATGCGGAGCCGCGGGCCGACGTCTGGGATGTCGGCCGGCGGTTGCATTGGCGCCGGCGCTGTCGCTTCTTCCGTTTCGAGTTGCCGCACGTGGGTCTCGCGCCGCTTGGTGATCAGGGCCTGGAAGGCCTCGACCAGCCGCTTCTTGTACGTGGCGGTCAAGAGGAGCTTGTCTTGCTCCTGGCCGCGCGTGGGCAAGATCATTGTCTCCAGGGCATAGACCTGGTACTGATACCAGCCGTCCTTGTCGCTCGGCTTGAGATTCACTTCGCCGGAGCGAATGCGGCGGACCAGCGTGCTCATGAGGTTCGTCCCCTTGGGAATCCCCAGGGGGAATAGTTCTCGGAACAGTTCCGTCTCGCGGCTGCTGGATGGTGGAAAGATTGCGACCGGGGGCCCCCATTTCTTGCCGATCAGGCTATCGACCGAACGGCAGGCCAGCGGATTGGTCAGCCGGCCGTAGAAGCCGTTCACTGCGCGATACTGCTTCAAGAGGTCAGCGTCGGTCGCCAACGGGGCCGCCACGGCATCACACTCCCGCTGGTCGAGGTTTCCTTGCAGGAAGCGATAGAACTGCCACACCCGCATCAACTCGGGCGTCCAGTCGTAGAAGCCGATGGGTTTGCTGCGGGTTTGGTCCGCGTCGAATTCCCGGAGCAGCGATTGCTTGGCGGACTGCTCGGCCGGCGTGAGCGATGCCTTGCGGCCGGCCAGTTCCAGGGCGGCCGCCAGCAGCGGCCTCGCGGGGCTTCCGGCGGGCAGTTTGCCGAAGATGCCCTGGATGACTTCCGGCGCGGCGGGGGCAAAGCCAAGCTCGCCGCGATAACAGGCCAGATCCACCGCGGCGTACAGGCCGTCATCGAACTGCTTGGCCGCCCCATCGAGGAGATTGGCACTGGGCAACAACGTGTCCCCGTGCCTCGCCGCGCGGCCAATCGCCTCCGCGTACGACGGGCCAAGCATCAAGAGATCCCCGTCCACGTCCGGCTTGATGATCGGGCAGTCGAGCTTGATCACCGCCGCGCTGGCGTTCACTTGCCAGTCGCCCACGGGCCGGCTGTCCACCACCGCCGCGTCGAAGGCGGGCTGCTTCTGCTCCAGCGTATCGTCGGCCAAGGCGGGGTCGGGCGTCTGCGGGGGAACGTGATAGTCGGTCTCCTCGGTGGTGTAAGTCTCGCCGGCGGCGCCGGTTTTCTTCGCGTTTCCGGTTTCCGAACGTTGCGGCTCTGAGACGGCACGCTGCAGCGACTTTGGGCCCGAGAGGGTCACCACCACGGCCTCAGCCAACAAGGCAAGAACCACGATAGCCAGAAGGATTTTCAGTCGCATGACCAATCCCCTTTGCGAGACATGCGCCGTCCTGCGGTGCCATTGACGCCTCCCCATGAGGACCGGCGTGATTCCCAGACACCCCATCCGCCGGGCTCTTCACCGCACGTATTGTGGATAAGTCAGCATAAGTGTTCCCAGCGGGCCTTGTCTATACACACCTGAGAATGATAAGGACATACATCGCAAGAGTGGTTTCCGGCCTGCGGGGGCCTTGCACTGGATTGCGCGGGGACCTGGGGCGGTCCGTTGTGCCGCACCTGACCTTGGCCGGCATCGCCCTGCGAGATCGGACGCGTTCGCAGAAACGGGATGGACGGTCTCGGCGTGCTCGTGATCGCATCTGTCGAAACAACAAGAAGTTACGTCATACTAATTTCATACTAATACGCACAGAATTAGTAGATGAGCACGCCATGCGATGGTATAAAAGCCACCTATAATGTGTAGGCTCAGCGATTTAACATCGCTTTCTCCTCCTGGCTCTTGGGCCGCGCCGGGGCCTTGCACCCTGACGGACCTGACATAGAATTGAATAGCTGATTTCTGGGATGTGCAGGGGGGACTACACCTTGGATTCGAGGCTCTTTTAGGAAAGGATTGCAGAGATGAAGTCGATGCTTGCCGCCGCTGTGATCGTATTGTTGGCCTGTACGCCGGCGATGGCCCAATGGGGATATGCGCCGGTGGTGGTCGCCCCCGCGCCGACGGTGGCCTATTACGCGCCTCCGGCGTATTATGCCCCGGCCCCGGTGCCGATGGTGACGTACTACGGGCCGGCCCCCGTCTATGCCTATCCGCCCGCCGTCTACTGGCGGCCGCGGGTTGTCGTGGCCCCGGCGCCGGTGGTGGTCGTGCCGCGGTACTATGTGCCGGGCGAGCCGGTCCGCAACGTGCTGCGGGCCGTGTTTTAGTTCGGCCGCGTGCCACGGCTGTGTCAGCCGTGGGCTTGCGGTACGTTCACCTGAGCCCAGGGCGATGGGTCCCTGGGCTTCTCTTTTGCGCGGGGGCGACCTTGCCAAGGGCCGCGGAGTGGCTTATAACGGGCGTTCGGCTCATCCCTGATTTCTAGCCCGCGAGGAATTTCATGGACGACACGGTCAAGTATCGCCTGGGATACGTGTGGATGATCTGCCTGGTGGCGGCCTTGGGTGGGCTGTTGTTCGGCTACGACTGGGTGGTCATCGGCGGGGCCAAGCCGTTCTTTGTCTCCTTCTTCGACTTGCAATCGTCTTGGTCCAAAAGCTGGGCCACGAGTTGCGCCTTGGTCGGCTGCCTGTTCGGGGCGCTGGGGTCTGGGGTGCTCAGCGAGCGGTTCGGGCGGAAGAAGCTGCTGATCGCGGCGGCCGTGATCTTCGCGGTTTCCTCGGTTGGCACGGGGGCGGCGGGACACTTCCAGGTCTTCATCGCCTGGCGCATCTGCGGCGGCCTGGCCATTGGCCTGGCATCCAGCCTTTCGCCGATGTATATCGCGGAAATCGCCCCGGCCCACATGCGGGGGAAGCTGGTGGCCGTCAACCAGTTCACCATCGTCATCGGCATCCTCCTGGCGCAAAGCGTCAACTGGCTCATTGCCCAAAACACGCCGGCGGAGATGCTCGCCTCGTGGAATGTCCAGATGGGTTGGCGGTGGATGTTCGGCGTGACGGCGATTCCCTCGCTGTTTTTCCTGGGGGGAATGTTTTTTGTTCCCGAGAGCCCGCGCTGGCTCGCCAAGAACGGCAGCTATGACCGCGCGCACGCCATCCTCGAGAAGGTCGGCGGCGGGGCCTATGCGACCGCGGCCCTGGCCGAGATCCGGGCCACCCTGGCGCAGGGAACGCCCCGGGTCGATTTCAAAGACCTGCTCGGCCCCAAAGTCATGCCCATCTTAGTGTTGGGGATCGTCCTGACGGTCTTTCAACAATGGTGCGGCATCAACGTCTTCTTCATGTACTCCACGGACATCCTCTCCAAGGCGGGCTACAGCCAGATCACCGACATCTTGTGGAACATCGTCATTACCGGCGCCGTGAATCTCGTCTTCACGATCGTGGCCATGGGCACCGTCGATCGCGTCGGCCGCCGCATGCTCATGCTCATCGGCGCCCTGGGACTGACCATCATCTACCTGGCCCTGGGCGGGTGTTACTACGCGATGGGCCTCGGCCAGCACCTGCCGGGGCCGGTCGTGCTGGGGCTGATCCTGGCGGCCATCGGTTGCTACGCCATGACGCTGGCGCCGGTGGTCTGGGTCATCGTCGCGGAGATCTTCCCCAACCGGGTGCGGGGCACGGCCATGTCGCTGGCCGTGGCGGCGCTGTGGATCGCTTGTTTCATCCTCACCTTCTTCTTCCTTCCTCTGTATGAGCAGATCGGTCCGGCGTACACCTTCTGGATGTTCGCCGGCATTTGCCTGCTGGGCTTCGTCTACCTGTTCTGGCGGCTGCCGGAAACCAAGGGGAAGAGCCTGGAACAGCTCGAACGCGACCTGGTAGACTAATCCGCCTGGGGAGGGCCGGCGATGACGAAAAACAAGCATTTCCCGCGAAAAACCGCCGCCGTGGTCCGCCTCCCGGCCACCAAGTTCCCCAAATTGCAAAAGCGGTTGAAAAGCGGCCAGCTTCCGGTCAAAATGAAGTTCAGGAAACCGTGAAGCCTGACCGGCTCTACAGAACCCCGGCCCCTCACCCCCGGCCCCTCTCCCACATAGGGGAGAGGGGAGTTGTGTAAGAGCCTCTGCCGCTTCTTTTCGCATCCTTCTCCCAAGCTGTGCCGCCATGGGCTACCGAAACCTTCGCGACTGCGTGCTCGACCTGCGGGCGAAGGGCCAGTTGCTCGTCATCGACGAGCCGGTCGATCCCAACCTGGAAATGGCCGAGGTCCAGCGGCGGCTCTTCCGCGCCGGCGGGCCGGCGGTGTTGTTTATCAATCCCACCGGCGGCACCTTCCCCATGCTGGCCAACCTCTTCGGCACCATGGAGCGGATGCGCTACTTGTTTCGCGACACGCTGGAGACGGTCCGCCGGCTGGTGGCCTTGCAGGTCGATCCGTCGGAAGTGCTGCGGCAGCCGCGGCTGTATCTGAAGGCGCCGTGGACGGCGTGGAATGCCCGGCCCCGGCGGGTGTCGCGCGGGCCGGTGCTGACCCAGCAGACGACCATCGACCTGCTGCCGCAGTTGAAGTCCTGGCCCGGCGACGGCGGCCCCTACATCACCCTGCCCCAGGTCTACACCGAGGATCCCGAGCGGCCGGGCCTGGAGCACTCGAACCTGGGGATGTACCGCGTGCAGCTCGGCGGCGGGCAATACGCCGCCAATCACGAAGTCGGCCTGCACTACCAGTTGCAGCGCGGCATCGGCGCGCACCATGCCGCCGCCATCCGCCGCAAGGAGCGGCTGCGGGTGAACATCTTCGTGGGCGGGCCGCCCGCCATGACCGTTGCCGCCGTGATGCCCCTGCCCGAGGGCATCAGCGAGTTGGCCTTCGCCGGCATCCTGGGGGGGCGGCGCGTGCCCATGATCTGCCAGCCGCACCTGCTGCCCATCCACGCCGAGGCGGATTTCTGCATCAGCGGGCATCTCGATCCGGCGCGGCGGTTGCCGGAGGGCCCCTTCGGCGATCACCTCGGCTACTACAGCCTGGCGCACGAGTTTCCCGTGCTGGTGGTGGAGCGGGTCTATCATCGTCCCGACGCCATTTGGCCGTTCACCGTGGTGGGCCGCCCGCCGCAAGAGGACGCGATGTTCAGCCGCCTGATCCACGAGTTGGTGGGGCCGGCGATTCCGCGGGCGATCCCCGGGGTGCACGCGGTCCACGCCGTGGAAGCGGCCGGGGTGCATCCGCTGCTGCTGGCCGCCGGCAGCGAGCGCTACCTGCCCTACCAGGACGGGCGGCACCCGCGGGAGCTGCTCACCCTGGCCAACGCCCTGCTGGGCCACGGCCAGTTGTCGCTGGCCAAGTACCTCTGCATCGCGGCGGCCGAGGACAGCCCCGACCTGGACGTCCGCCACGTGCCCGGCTTCCTCCGCCACCTGCTGGAGCGGGTGGATTGGCGGCGCGACCTGCACTTCCAGACCTGCACCACCGTAGACACCCTCGACTACAGCGGTTCGGCTCCCCACGAAGGGTCGAAGGTGGTGATTGCCGCCGCCGGGAAGCCCATCCGCACCCTGCCGGTGGGCCTCGACAGCCGCCTGGCCCTGCCCGAACAGGCGGGCTTCGGCCGGCCGCGGGTGTTTTTGCCGGGCATCCTCGTGCTGGAAGGCCCGCCCTGGAAGGCCGAGGACAACGGCGCCGATCGCGCCGTGGATCGCTTCTGCGCGGGCTACAATCGCCACGACCCGGTGAACGCCTTTCCCTTGGTGGTCATCGTCGACCACAGCGATTTCGCCGCGCGAACGCTGGACAACTTCCTCTGGACCACCTTCACGCGGAGCGATCCGGCGACGGACATCTACGGGATCGAGTCGTTTCTCCGCGACAAGCATTGGGGGTGCTTCGGTTCGCTGGTGATCGACGCCCGCGTCAAGCCGAACCATGCCCCACCGTTGGAGGAAGCTCCCGAGGTGACCCGGCGCGTCGATGCCCTGGCGGCGCGGGGTGGACCGCTGCACGGGATCATCTAAAGTCGCCGAAGGGAGTTTGGAAGTTGGGAGGAGAAGAAAGGAGTTAGGAGTTAGGAGTTAGAATACAAAATTTCGATCGTGGGGCGGTGGGCCCTCAACGATTCTAACTCCTAACTTCTAACGCCTTGCCCGACGAAATCGAAGGGGCAGGTTATTTCTTGATGACTCCCAACGCCCTATGGACCTCTCCCCGGCAGAATGGCTGATCGCCCTGTGGCTGTTGGCCCTGGGCGGCTTTATCGGCAGCTTCTTGAACGTGGTGGTCTACCGCATGCCGGCGGGCATGAGCGTGGTGGCGCCCCGTTCGCGCTGCCCGCAGTGCCTGCACCCCATCCGCTGGTTCGACAACGTTCCGGTGCTCAGTTGGTTCGTCTTGGGCGGACGCTGCCGCGACTGCCGTGCGGCGATCTCGCCGCGCTATCCGCTGGTCGAGGCCATGACCGGGGCGTTGTTCCTCTTGCTGGCCGTCGGCGAGCCGCTGGCGGAGGGCAAGAACCTGCCGTCGACCGGGACGGGACAGCTTGGCGTGGAACTGCTCTGGGGGATCTACGCCTGTCACCTGCTGCTGCTGTGCACCTTGCTGGCCGCCGCGCTGATGCAATACGACGGCCACCGGCCGCCGCGGCGGTTGTTCGTGCCGGCCCTGGTGGTTGGGCTGGCGGCCCCGGCCGTTTGGCCCTTGCTGCATCCCGTGCCCGCCTGGCACGCCGCCAGCGGACCGCTGGGGGGCATCCTCGACGGCCTGGCCGGACTGGCGACCGGGGCGGCCGGGGGGGCAATCCTCGGCCGCCTGGCCGGCCAGCGCCGCGGCGATCCCGGACTCTGGCTGGCCGCCGCCTGCGCCGGGCTGTTCCTCGGCTGGCAAGCGGCCTGCGTGCTGGTCGTGGCCACCGTGGCCGCGGCCGGATTGCTGCGCGCCGGCGCGCGGCTCTACGACAGCCGGCCCCGCCTTCCGGCCACCGCCTGGCTGACCCTTGCCGCGCTGGGATGGATCCTCGCCTGGGGATTCGCCTGGGGATTGCTTGTGCGATGGGTTGCGCTGGTGTAAAGTCGGAGAAGCATGCTTGCGAAACCGCAAGCGTAACGCCACACGTTTTCATCCTTCATCCTTTATCCTTCATCCTTGTTTCTCATGTCCCAACCCACCGATCCGCAGAAGAATTTGCAGGCCATTCTCCAGTCGCCCAGTTACCGGGTGGCGTACCGGGACATCGACTTTTTGACCAGTCCGCGGCTGCGGGCGGCGCGGATGGAACTGGAGCTGCTGAAGCCGGAAATGACCTTCCAGGACGACAACATCTTCTCGACGATCGTGGTTTTCGGCAGCACGCGGATCCCGGAAGCGGAGGAGGCCCGCGCCCGGCTGGCCGCGGCCCGCGCGCGGCTGGCCCAAGCGCCGGACGATCCGCGGGCGGCGCGGAGCGTGGCGCAGGCCGAGCGGCTGGCGGCCAGGAGCAACTACTATGAAATGGCGCGGGAGTTCTCCCGGCTGGTCTCGCAGTCGTCCGGCGAAGGGCAGGACAACTTTGTGATCATGACGGGCGGGGGGCCGGGGATCATGGAGGCCGCCAACCGCGGCGCCTTCGAGCTGGGCGCCAAGTCGATCGGCCTGAACATCCGCCTGCCCCAGGAGCAGCATCCCAACGCCTACATCACCCCCCACCTTTGTTTCCAGTTCCGCTACTTCGCCATCCGCAAGTTTCACTTCGTGCTGCGGGCGATGGCGTTGGTAGTGTTTCCCGGCGGCTTCGGCACCATGGACGAACTCTTCGAGGTGTTGACGCTGCGGCAGAGCGGCCGCATGCAGCACATCCCGGTGATCCTGGTGGGGAGCGAATATTGGCGGCGGGCGATCGACTTCCAGTTCCTCGCCGACGAGGGCACGATCAGCGACGCGGACCTAGAGTTGTTCCGCTTCGTCGACAGCGCCGCCGCGGCCTGGGAGATCATCCGCAAGTTCCATCATCTCGACTGAGAGTTCGTCCCAGCGCCGGTTGCCCAAGAGGTTGCGGAACCAGCGGATGAGCGTGCCGCGGCTGATGGTGCCCACCGGGCGCCCCTGGCTGGTAATCACCACGCGGCGGATCGAGACGCGGCAGAGGAAGTCGTAGACGGTGAGGATGGGGGTGTCCTCATCGTAGCAGATCACGTTGGGCTTCATCACCTTGCAGACCGGCTCCCGCCAGCAATCCAGAGAGACCATGGCCGCCAGCAGGTCCTTTTCCGAAACCACGCCGGCCAGCCGCCCCTGGGCGTCCAACACCGGGGCGGAGTTGATGCGGCGGCGGAGAAGCAGGTCGGCGGCCCGGCCGATCGACTCGCTCTCCCGCAAGAACACGCCCAACGGGCTCATCACGTCGCGGGCGA
Organism: Thermoguttaceae bacterium; assembly: GCA_052139835.1. GTDB lineage: Bacteria > Planctomycetota > Planctomycetia > Pirellulales > Thermoguttaceae > JBKQVT01. Next base: position 3,320 of record JBKQVT010000120.1, on the reverse strand, counting down.
CGATGCCGCGGAAGAGCGCTTCGCGGCTCCGCGGATTGGCCGGTGCCAGCTCGTGGGCGTCGGTGAGCGATTCGTAGCGGACCGTGCAATCCCGCCCCGACTGCTTGGCGCAGAGCAGGGCCTGGTCGGCCATGTCGACGAGCTGTTCGGGGCCGGCGGTGTCGTCGTGCCGCTGGGCGGTGCCGAAGCTGGCCGTCATGCGGACTTCCGTGCCGCCGACGGCGATGGTCTCGGCGGCCAGCCGGCGGCGGGCCCGCTCCGCCCAGGCGGCCGCGCGGCGGTCGTCGGTCTCCGGCAGCAGGATGCAGAATTCCTCGCCGCCGTAGCGGCACACGCAATCGCTGCGGCGGCAACTGGCCAACAGCACCGCCGCGGTCGCCCGCAGCACCGCGTCGCCGGCCGAATGCCCGTAGACGTCGTTGATCCGCTTGAAGAAGTCCAGGTCCATCATCACGCAGGCCATCGGCGAGCCATAGCGGCCCGCCCGATACCACTCGCGGGCCAAGACCTCGTGGAAGGCGTGCCGCGTCATCAAGCCGGTCAACGGATCGACGCCCTCGGCCTGGCACAAGCGGCGTTCCAGCTCCAGCACGCGGCGGCCCGCGCGCAGACGGGCCAGCAATTCGCCCTGGGCGACCGGCTTGCAGAGCACGTCGTCGGCGCCGCCGTCCGGGCTGTCGGCCGCTTGCACCTGCTGGGGGCCGGCTGCCAGGAGCACGAGGTAGACGTACTGGGACAGGGGCCGGTCGCGCACCCGGCGGCAAAGCTCCCACCCGCCGAGGTGCGGCATCTCGGCATCCGCGATGAGGAAGTCGGGGACCTGGGCGTCGATTTTCGCCAGGGCCGCGGCGGCGTCGGCCGCGGCGGCGACCGTATAGCCCGCCCCCTCCAGCCAGCCGGACAGCCGCCGCCGGGTGGCCGGATCGTCGTCGACCAGCAGCACTCGCAAGGGGGGTTGGCTCATGGCGGGTTCCGATGGGGCGCCTTACAACTACACTCACAACAGTAGGTTAATTGTCGCATGGAGGACGGCTGGGCGGCCGGAATTTCCACAGGGGGAAAAGGGCCCCGCCCGCGCGACCGCTACCAACCCAGCCTCGCGCGGAGCAGGCTGTGGCCGATGGTGAACAGCGCCGCGTCGGCCAGGGCATGGCTCAGCCAGGGCCCCAGCAACGAGCCGCTGCGATGATAGATCCATGCCCAGACCACACCGGCCACCGCCACAGCCAGCGAGAAGACCGCGGTGGCCGGCGACCGCCAACCGAAATAGGCCGCCAACACGATGACGTGGTGGATCGTGAAGGCCAGGCTGGACAGCACGACCGCGGCCGGGACCGGCATCAGTCGCCGCAACTGCCCGAAGAAAAACCAGCGCCAATAATACTCTTCCAGGAACGAGTGAACCAGCGCGTAGAAGACCGCCATGCCGACGAAGGCGGCCGGGCCGGTCAGGCCAAAAGCGGCCACGCGGGCGGCAATCGCCTTGCCGGCCGGGGCCAACAAGCCCGCGGGGCCAAGCCAGGCGTGATAGCCCAAGAGGATGGCGATGAAGACCACGGCGCCGAAGGCTGCTCCCGCAGGGACGCCTGCCCAACCGGGCCGCCCAAGGCGAATTGATTGCCGTTGAACGCAAAACACCCAGACGAGGGGGAAGGCGAATTGCAGGGCCTTGCCCACGCCGTAGGCCGTCTGCTGCACGGCGGGGGAGTGCCCGGCCAGGGCCACGAAATACAACCACGTCACCAGCGTCGGCAGTGCCGCGCCGACGAGCACGGCCCAGACTTCGGCACGGCGGCCCGGCGCGGTGGCGGCAGGATAGCTCATACCGACAAGGCGAGCGTGGAGGGCGGATATAACACACCCGCGCTCAACCGGGACCACGTCCCCGGGATGTATGCCCGGATGTGGAGCATCGTACCAGCGCCGCGGGCAAGCTAATCGTAGTCGAAGGCGAAGGAGTCGTCGCCCAGTTCCTCGCTGTCGTCAGCTTGGCCGTCCAGGGGTTTGCAGGTGGCCAGGAAGGAGTCCATCGCAAAGGCCCAGCGGGAATTGTCACCGGGCTGCACCGCATCGGTCGGCGAGCTCAGGGCCGAGCCCGTGCCACTGCCCAGCGCGCTGAAGAACGCGTCGGCGGGATTGGCGCCGACGATCCCGCCGGTCGCGGCCAGGGCGGCGTCGACCGAGGCGGCGGTCCCGACCGGCGTGAGGAAGGCGAACGTCAGGGGGTCGGCGACGGCGAGGGCCGCCGGCTGGTTCAGCGCCACCTGCGGGCCGATGGCGGCGAAGCTGGGTTGTGTCGCGAGAGCCGTCACGACGGATCCTGCCGCTGAGGTTGACAACGGCGGCTGAGTCCATGTCAACTGAGCGGTGTATGCACCTGGTTGGTTCGAGGGCATGCCTGGTGATGCGAGGGCAGTGCGGTAGGCCGCCAGCGGCGCGTTGGCCGTTGCCGTCAGGGCATCAAAGATGCTAAAGGCATTCGTCACGGCGAGCGCGTTGGTCATGCCGGCCTCCGTGGCGTCATAATTTGCGAAGCTGGCGACGGAGATCGCTGTCGTGGTATTGATGTCGCCCGACTGCTGGTAGGCCACCAGATCGGGCACCAAAAGACCGGCCACGGGGGTCCCCAGGCCGGTGACCAGGTTGTAGCCGGCCGCGGCGGTGTAGAGCCCATTGTTGCCGCTGGTGATACTGTTGAAGTCGGCCTGGGGGAGACTGTACAAGGCCTGTTGGGCATCGGTCGGGGTGGTGCTATTGAGGGTTGGCTGCCCTGCGGCGGCCCGACCCTGGTTGACCAGCGCGAAGATGCCTGCCCAGCAGGGGGCTGACAAGCTGGTGCCGCCGACTATTTCCCACGGGTTGTCGACCGAGAGGTTGTAGGTGTCGGCGATCCACGCACCGGTGTTGGGGTCGGCAACCAGGGAGACGTCGGGGGTGGTGCGGAAGCCCGTGGACTGGACGCCCTGCTGGTAGATCGGCTCGGGCTCGAACATGCTGATGCCGCCCCCCGAGCCGATCGAGGCGCCGACGGTGTCGGAGTAGTAGCCCCAGCCCGTCTCGCTGTTGTACGAAGCATCGCTGTTGACGTAGAGGCTGGTGCCGCCGACTGCCACCACGTTGGGCGAGAAGGCCGGGTATTCGGGATCGGCCGTGCCATAGTCGCCCGTGCTGGCCACGAACGTCACGCCCTGGTGGCCGGCGGGAGTGGTGAGGTCGCCATCGTAGAGTGCTTCATCCTGGGCCAAGACGGCCTGACCCTCGGCAAAGCCCCAGCTCATCGAAACCACCGACACGCCCGGTTGATTGGCGGCGGTGACCAC
>JBKQVT010000119.1:0-10327 GCA_052139835.1 Thermoguttaceae bacterium | reverse complement strand
AAGACCCAAGGCCGTATCTGACCATCGGTTTTCTCAATTTCGGTCCCCGGGGGCCGGCAACATGACAGTTTGCGGCGATTTTTCCGGTTACGGTGACTTTGCCGGCCGCCTCTCCCCCCTGCCCTGTCCGGACAAGAAACATCTGCAGATTACGCAGATTGCCGCAGAAAGAGGGTGAGGAACCCCAGATAAACGCCAGTGGAGGCGGAATGAGAAAGAGATTGCGCCAAGTTCCCAGGTCGCTCCTATTTGCGTGCATCTGCGTCCATCCGCGGTTCCCTGCTCCCCTCGCCCTTTGGGAGAGGGGCCAGGGGTGAGGGCCTTCCCTTCCCCCTTCCGCCCTCCGCCCTCCGCCTTCCCTTTCGCCCTCTGCCTGGCTTTCCGCCCTCCGCCCTATCTTCGCAGCCAATAAAATGCGGGTTATAATGCAGCAGCGGGGTCAAGGGCGGGCAGCCGCACGCTGATACCCGCGCCAATGGCGACTTGGTTGGGCGCATAGCTCAGTTGGTTAGAGCGCGTCCCTGATAAGGACGAGGTCCGAAGTTCGACTCTTCGTGCGCCCACTTGATTTGATCCTGCCGCCGCCGCGCCGATGCCACGAACCGCGACGGCTACCGACCTGCCTAGTAATCGCCCCCCTCAATCCAAGGAGCCGCTTCCATGTTCAGCCGCCTTCGCTCACGTTTCCCGCAAGTCGTGGCGGTCTGCCTGCTCTCGCTGGCAGCCGGGACCCTGCGGGCACAAACCCCCGACAAGGCCGCCCCGAAGCTCGCCGCGCCGATCACCAAGGGGCAGCGGATGGCCTTCGCCAGCCATAGCTTCCACGTCTTCGTGCCCGACATCCTCAAGGAGATGGTCGAGGCGGCCGGCATCAAGGGCCACGTTCGCGTCGCCCAGTCGTCGATCGGCGGCTCGAAGGTCGTGCAGCACTGGGACGTGCCGGACAAAGACAATCGAGTCAAGGATGCCTTGCGCACCGGCAAGGTCGATGTGCTGTCCGTCTCGCCGGTTCACCTGCCCGACGACGGGATCGAGAAGTTCACCGCACTGGCCCTGAAATACAACCCCGATATTCGCGTCCTCGTCCAGGAGTTCTGGCTCCGCTGGGATATTTATGAGCCCACGACCAAGATCCCGGCCAGGGTGGACCACAACGCCATCACCGGCGCGGAGTTGCGGAAGCGGCACGCGCCCTATTTCCAGGGCATGGACGACCTCGTCCGGGCGTTGAACAAGAAATTCGGCAAGCAGGTCATCTTTGTCGTCCCCGCCGGCCAGGCCGTCCTCGCCCTGCGCGAGAAGATCATCGCCGGGCAGGCCCCCGGCTTGAAGAAGCAGTCGGATGTTTTCGTCGACGACCTCGGGCATGGCAACCAGGTCATTGAGGTTCTGGTGTCCTATTGCCATTTCGCCGTGACCTATCGCCGCAGCCCGGTGGGACTGCCGGTTCCCTCCAAGTTGGCGACCTGGGGGCACAGCCCGGAGATCAGGGCCAAGTTGAATCGGCTCTTGCAAGAGATAGCCTGGGAGGCGGCCATCCAGCATCCCCTTAGCGGACTCCAGGCGGACGCGCGGCCCTAGCCCGGATTATTCATCCAACCCAATCCAAGGCGCCGCTATCATGTCCGGACATCCTCGCTTACGTCTCCCGCAGGCGGCGGGCGTCTGCTTGCTGTCGCTGGCGGCCGGGACCCTGCTGGCACAGACCCCCAGCAGCGCTGCCGATAAGGCCGCCCCGAAGCTCGCCGCGCCGATCGCGCGGGGGCAGCGCATCGCCTTTGCCGGCCATAGCTTCCATTGGTTCGTGCCCGACATCCTCCAGGAGATGGTCGAGGCGGCGGGCATCAAGGACCACGTTCGCGTCGCGCAGTCGTCGATCGGCAACTCGAAGGTCCTGGAGCACTGGAACGTGCCGGACAAGGACAACAAGGTCAAGGAGGCGTTGCGCACCGGCAAGGTCGATGTGTTGTCCATCTCGCCGATCTTCCTGCCCGATGACGGGATCGAGAAGTTCACCGAACTGGCCCTGAAATACAACCCCGATGTCCGCGTCCTCGTCCAGGAGTTCTGGCTCCGCTGGGATATTTATGAGCCGACGACCAAGATCCCGGCCAAGGTGGATCACGACGCCATCACCGGCGCGGAGTTGCGGAAACGGCACGCGCCCTATTTCCAGAGTATGGACGACCACGTCCGGGCGTTGAACAAGAAATTCGGCAAGCGGGTGCTGTTTGTCGTCCCCGCCGGGCAGGCGGTGATCGCGCTCCGCGAGAAGGTCATCGCCGGGGAGGCGCCCGGCTTGAAAATGCAGGGGAATCTCTTCGTCGACGCGGTTGGGCACGCCAATCGGCCGCTGCAGGTCTTGGTAGCCTATTGCCATTACGCCGTGACCTATCGCCGCAGCCCGGTGGGACTGCCGGTTCCATCCACCTTGGCGAACTGGGAGGGGCAACCACAACTCAGTGTCAAGATGAACAGACTCTTGCAAGAGCTGGCCTGGGAGGCGGTCATCCAGCATCCCCTCAGCGGCCTCCGGGCCGACGCACGACCGTAAACGACCCGCGGGATCCTGGGGAAAAAGGGGACTGGCTCCATTTGCCGGAACGGCCCGCAGGGTGCTTGGCACAAATGGTGCCTGTCCCCTTTTTCCCTCCAAGATTGTGCGAGGTCATTTAGCGATGCCAGTTATGCGCAGCCGCTATCATCATCGTCCGGCGATCTCCAGGGCCGAGGTCGTCGTGATCCTCCTCATTCTCGCCCTGGCGGCGTGCCTCATTTCCCCGGCACTCCAGCGGGCCCGCGAAAGGGCGCGGCGAACCATCTGCCAAAACAACCTCCGCGACCTGAGCGGGGAGGAGGCCCATCGCCGCGGCAAGAATGTCGGGCTCCGCCAGGTGTGCGTCGCCACCGGCGCCTTTCCCGCCGGCACCGTGGTCCGCGCGGGCCTGCCGCCGGAGAAGCGGCTGAGCTGGTACGTGGGCAGTTCGGTCTTCTTGTTGCCCAAAGGACGGCTGGTGATCCAACTGGATCAACCTTGGGACAGCCCGGCGAACCTCCAGCCGATGTTGGCCTTGCCCGACAGCGACGATCAGAAGAACGAGCGGACGGATTTCCGCTGCTTTCCGCTCTCGCACTGCCCGTCCGCGCCAACGTTTGCCCCGCCCGAGATGCCCGAATTCGCCTCCTACATCGGCATCGCCGGCCTGGGGAGCGACGCGCCGCGATTGCCGCTTGCGAGCCCGAGGGCCGGGATGTGGGGATACGACCGCCGCACGCGGCCCGCGGACGTCAGCCGCGGGCTGTCCGAGACGATGTTTCTGGCCGAGACCGCGCTGCAGAGCGGCCCCTGGACCGCTGGCGGCCCGCCGACCGTGCGGGGGATCGACATGGATCAGCGGCCGCTGCTGGGCGTGGGCGGCCAACTGGGCGGCCTGCATCCCGGCGGCTTCAACGCCCTCTTCGTCGACGGCTCGGTCCGCTTTATCAACGAGATCATCGACCCCGCGGTCCTGAGCAGCATGATGACGATTCACGTGAAAGAATGATTCTCACGCAAAGAGGCAAAGACACAAACAAATCTCACGCAAAGGCGCAAGGACGCAAAGGAAAGAAGACGAAGAGATCGTCGATTGAGAGATTCGTAACCGTACACGAGGCGCTGTCCCCTTCGAATAGGCCACAAACAAATCTCGCGCAGAGACGCCGAGACGCGGAGGAGGAACGTCCTGGAAGAATGGTTGGGATGCGCGCGAAGGTCATCGGGCTGGAAGACCTCGCCTACAAGACAGGTTCCAAATCCCCTTCCTCTGCGCCTCTGCGCGAGCTTTGGCTGAAGCGGGTCGGAAGCGGCCCCGTGAATTGTCACACCGATTCTTCTTCGCGTCTTTGCGCCTTTGCGTGAGATTTTTTTGGACGAGGCTTTATCACCATGCCCCGAATCAGTGCCGGCCTCTTGATGTATCGCCTGCGGACCCACGGGATCGAGGTCCTACTGGCCCATCCCGGCGGCCCTTTCTTCCGCAACAAGGACGCCGGGGCCTGGTCGATCCCCAAGGGCGAGCCGGCCCCCGGCGAAGACCTGTTGGTGACCGCCCAGCGGGAGTTCGAGGAAGAGACGGGCGTCCGCCCGCTGGGGCCCTTCCGCCCCTTGCAGCCCATCCAGCAGAAGGGCGGCAAGATCGTCCACGCCTGGGCCTTCCAGGGCGATTGCGACCCGGCGGCCCTCCACAGCAACACCTTCCAGATGGAGTGGCCGCCGCACTCGGGCACGCAGGCCGAGTTTCCCGAGATCGACCGGGCGGATTTTTTTCCGCTGGCCGCCGCCCGGCAGAAGATCAAGGCCGGGCAGGAAGCCTTTCTTGACGAGTTGGCGGCGATGGCGTGATCCCGCCGGCTGGCAGCAACCTAATTGCGCCCTCGGTGTCACTGGATTATATTTACGTTCGGCAACGCCTTTTTAAGACCCTTCACACCCGCGTCGGTGACGTTGGTGCCGCCGAGGCCGATCTCTCGGAGTTGGGTCAATCCCTTGAGGTGTGGCAGCCCGGCGTCACTGACCTTGGTGCCGCCAAGGTCCAGCCTTCGAAGTCGGGTCAATCCCCTGAGATTTTCGAGCCCGGCGTCACCGACCTTGGTGCTGAAGAGGTATAGCGCTTGCAGTTGGCCCAATCCCTTGAGGTGTTTCAGCCCGGCGTCACTGACCTTGGTATTGTTGAGCCTTAGGTCTTGGAGTCGGGTCAACCCCTTGAGGGTCTCGATCTCGGCGTCACCGGCCTCCGAGTCGGGAAACTCGACCTCCCTCACGCTGACGAACATCTCGTCTCCCAGCAGCCTTCGCAAGAAGGTCGGCTCTGGCGGGACAGGGGGACTAATGTAAGTGGGGGAACAAGGAATATAAAGGGCACCGGCGGGAGGAGCATTATAAGGGCCGGGGGCGGAAGGACTGGTTGCGCGGGCGGGATGATATGAGGCGACAGCGGGAGGATTTGGGACGGCAACGGCGCAGGGAGGGACAATGTACGTGAGAGAAACATCACACGGATAGTTTTGACCATCATCATAAGCAGCTTGCCCACCGGCCCTCTCAATCTCCTCCACCGTTTCCCGCTGTTTCCTCGCCGCCTTCATCTCCGTCGCCAGCCAAGCAGACGGGATGGCGACGACCACGGTTAACACGAAGAGCGAGCGGATGCTGAACTGAAACCGCCAGCGAAAAATCAGGGCACTGAGGAACCAGAGGAACATCAGCACGAAGGCCGCCCCGACCGTCGCCAGGCAGATGAGCACGGTCCAGCCCTTGTGCTGGTTGAAGGCAAACCAGCGGAATCGCTCGGACAGCCACAGCAGGCCCTCCAGGGCCAGCAGAGCAACGACGCAGCGCTCCGGCGTGAGGCGATACCAGCGGCGATGGGGCTTTTCGGGAGCGTCGGCCATGCCCCAGAGTTTAACCGAAATGGCCGCCGAAAGGGAGCCTCTTAGCCCCGGAGGGGCATTTGAAAGTAGCCCAGCAGTTCACTGCTGGGAAGAGGAGTCGCGAAAGGTTATCTGCCAAGTCCCGGAGGGACGATCGAAATCGCGGCGACCAACGTTCAATCGTCCCTCCGGGACTCCGGGAAAATTTCGGTCGGCCCTCGACCCAGCGATGAATCGCTGGGCTACTATCGAACGTCCCTCCGGGACGTGGCGGGCAACGTGGACTCGTGCGCAACAACGACCGCCTTGCCCTGCGCTGGGCGAATCGCTGGGCCTTCGGCCCGGCGACGCCGCTCATTCCCGCGCCGTTTCCCCCGTCGCCTTCTTCCTCGCATACTCCTCGCGGACGCCCTTGGCACGCTGGGCGTCGAAACCCTCCCAGCCGCTGGGGGCGGCCACCCAGGGCACGATCGCGTCGACGAAGACGGCCCGCTTCGTCCGCTTCAAGTCCTCAATCTCCTTGCGGACCGCCTCCGTGAAACGGGCCTTCTCCTCCGTCGTGTAGGCGCGAAAGGGGCCGTCCTTGCCGGGCTCGGTCCCGCCAGCCGCGGGCCATTGCTCCAGCGCCCGCCGGCAGACCTCAATCTGCATCTGGTACAGAGGCTTTGCCGCACGGGCCCACTCCCGCTCGTTCTTCCAGAAGACGTCTTCGGGAGAAAAGCCCTTGGGCAGCCGCCCGGCAACGCTGGGCAAGTGCCGGGCGTAGGCGCGGGAAAGGTCGGCGTAGGCAAGATCGCCGCACCACGCGCCGAGGGAGACGTTCTCCGCCGCCTCGTGCAAGGAGGCCGTCAAGGCGTAGCGCGTGTCGCGGCAATGTCCACGGAGCCGCCACCACATCGCGTCCGTTTTTGTCTTCATCACCGCCAAGATCGCCGCGCGGACCCGCTCTTGCTCGGACCAGTCGTAGTCGGCGGCGAAGAGCGGGATTCGCTCGTCGCCACAATCCGCCAGCGCCGGCGCCTTGTTGCGGCTGGCCATCGCGTCGATCAGGCGGTCCAACCGCCGGGAGCTGCCTGCATCGGAAGCAGAATGCAAGAGCCTGCCGGGATCGACCAGCGCGCGGACCCGCTTGATCTGGAAGTCGCGGGGATGAATGGTGCCCGGAGCGGCGTCCATGCAGGCCTGCACAGTATAATAGTCGTCGATCATGTGCTCTTGGTAGCGGGGGATGGTGAAGATTTTCCTGGCGTAGACCTGCTCGCAAGCCTGTCCGCCCGCGGCGGGAAAGCCGCCACAGTACGCCCGCACCACGGAGAGGGCGCCTCGTGCGACCTGGTTCTCGCCGAGGAAGAAGACGTTGCTCCCCTGCTCGCCGGCGGCCGCGTTGTCGGCCGTCTCCTCCGCGATGGCCGCCGCCTGGCCGGCCGAGCGCCCGTCGCTGACGGCCTCGGCATAGGCGATCTGCCGGATCAGTTCCCGCCCGCGGGCGAAGTACGGGTTCTCGAACCACACCTGGTCGCCGGGCAGGAGATCGGCATTGCCGCGCCGCGTCTTCCAGAGCACGCCCTCGCCCCCGTTGGGCACTCCGCCGGGAATGACATTGTGGCCGATGAGGCTATTCATGGCCGCCAGGCCCGCGTCGCTGTGCGTGTTGTGGAAGTGCTGAACGTACGCCCTGGCCATGATGAGCAACGCGTATTTGTAGCACCAGATCCTCGGCACGGGCACGCCGTCGTCCTGGTGGACCGTCCAGAGGTCGTCGATGGCCTCCACGGCGGTGCTGTTGGCGGCCACGACGTAGCCCTCTTCGGTCAGGGTCCAGAACTTCGGGTTTTGGACCTCGGGGTTATCGTCGTCCGGGCCCACGACCGTGCCGCTGATCGCCGCCTCGACGGCGCACAGCCTCACCTGCTGCTCCGCACTAGAGAGCGACGTGTGTTTCAGCGTGCTCCGGGCGCTTTCCAGAATCCGTTGCTGTTCGGGGGTCAGGGCGACGGTTTGGCGGCGAAAAGTAGGCGGCACACGCCGTGTGCCGTCCGCCGGGGCAGCCGCATCTTGGGCGTGCGCTTGCATGGCCGCCGGCGCGACCAGCGCGAGGCACACGCCGGCCAGGAGCCACGGCGCGACACCCGGCCGGCCTCCAACGTCGCGCGCCATGACACCCTTCCCTCAGGGATTGCACCAGAGGGCAGAGGCGCCCTTCTCGGCGTCAGGTACTCGACAACGGGCGAATCACCCCGCCAACTTCCGCCGCCGCCAAGCATAGGCGATAAGCCCAAGGGCGCCGACACCCAGCAAGGCCAAGGTCGAGGGCTCGGGGACGGCGGCTCCAAGCAGCGTGACTTCTCCCGTGGTATAAAGCTGCGAGAGGTCCCAATCGTAGCCAGAGACCACTTGGAACTGCCCGTTGGGGCTGACGCCGTCCCAATCGAACAACTGGAAGCTGTCGCCGACCAGGCTGTTCGGATCGACGCCCGCCGCGAAGGTCAGGTCCAGGTCTCCGGCAAGCAGGACGGGAATAGCGGAATGGAACGAAATGGTGGAGCCCCACGGTTGGCCGTCAAGGACGATTTGCAGCGATGCGGCGGGGTCCATCGTCATTTCGCCGGAAACTTGGATGGGGATGCCGCCGGTATAGTTGCGGATGGTGAGGTTCTCGCCCGCGGCCAGGTTGAGCCCCTGGATCGACCCATTGGGCAGGATCGTGTTGTGGGTCGTAGCCGACGTCAAGGAGGCCCCGGTCGCGCCGCGCAGGTCGGCATCGCTCAGGTTTGCGCCGGCGAATGTCGCCGAGGAGAGTTGCGTGTTCGTGAGATTGGCGCCGGTCAGGGTGCAGTACGACAAGTCCGCCGCCGTGAGGTTTGCGCCGCTGAGGTTCGCATTGGTCAAAGTGCTGGGGAAGAAGCCCGCCCCCGTGAGGTTTGCGCCACTCAGGTTCGCGCCGGTCAGGGTGGTGTAGGACAAGTCCGCGCCGGTGAGGTTTTGGTCGGCCAGGTTCCAGCCAGTCAAGTCAAGGCCGCCGAGGCCGATGCCGTGCAAATCTTGCGCCTGATAGCTGGCTGTGCTATAAAGCTGGGCGGCGGTCAAAGGATTCGCACTCACGGCGGTCGCGCCCCCGAAGAGGGTGGCGACGGGGCCGCAATAAAAATTCGCCCCCGCCACCGTCGCCCCCGCGAAGTTCGCGCCGGTCAAGGTGCTTTCGAAAAAACTTGCCCCCGTGAGGTTTGCGCCGCTGAGGTTCGCGTTGGCCAACGTGCTGTACGACAAGTCTGCCCCCGTGAGGTTTGCGCCGCCGAGGTTTGCGTTGGTCAGGGTGCTGGAGGAGAGGTTTACGCCCGTGAGGTTCTGGTTGGCCAGGTTCCAGCCGGTCAAGTCGTTGCCTTCCAGGCCGATGCCGTGCAGGTCCTGTGCCCTGTAGCTGGCTGTGCTGCAGAGCTGGCCGGCAGTCAGGTTTGAGTAGCCAAAATCCGCCCCGACGACCATCGCCCCCGTGAAGTTGGCGCTGGTCAGGGTGCCGGAGGAGAGGTTCGCTCCCGTGAGGTTCTGGTTGGCCAGGTTCCAGCCGGTCAGATCGTGGCCTTCGAGGCCGATGCCGTGCAGGTCCTGCGCCATGTAGCTGGCGGTGCTATAAAGCTGGTCGGTGGTCAGGTTCGCGGAGCTGAAATCTGCTCCCGCCACCGTCGCCCCCGTAAGGTCTGCGCCCGTCAGGGTGCAGCCCGCAAGGCTCGCCCCCGTGAGGTTTGCGCCATTTAGGCTCGCGTTGACAAGGGTGTCGGACGACAAATTCGCCCCGGCTAGGTTCTGGTTGGCCAGGTTCCAGCCGGTCAGGTCGGCGTTATAGAGGCTGATGCCCTGGAGGTCATTCGCCTGGTAGCTGGCCGTGCTGTAAAGCTGGCTGAAGGTCAACCCCGTGTAGCAAAAAGTCGCTCCCGCCACCGTGGCTCCCGTCAGGTTCGCGCCGGCCAGGGTGCTGACGCAGAATTGCGCCCCCGTGAGGTTGGCGCCACCGAGGTTCGCGTTGCTCAGGGCGCTGTACAGAAAGGTCGCCCCCGTGAGGTTTGCACCGCCGAGGTTCGCGTTGCTCAGAGTGCTGTAGAGAAAGCCCGCCCCCGTGACGTTTGCGCCACTCAAGTTCGCGCTGGCAAGGGTGCCGTACGACAAATTCGCGCCCATGAGGTTCTGGTTGGCCAGGTTCCAGCCGGTCAGGTCGTCGCCTTCGAGGCCGATGCCATGTAAATCCTGCGCCTTGTAGCTGGCTGTGCTGTAAAGCTGGTCCACCGTCAGGTTCGAGTAGCCGAAATCTGCCTCCGCCACCGTCGCCCCCGCGAAGTTTGCGCCGGCCAGGGTGCTGTACGTCAAGTTCGCCCCCGTGAAGTTTGCGCCAGTGAGGCTCGCGCTCGCCAGGTTGCTGTACGATATACGCGCCCCCGTGAGGTTGGCGCCACTGAGGTTTGCGTTGGTCAGGGTGCTGGAGTAGAGGTTCGCCCCCGTGAGATTCTGGTTCGCCAGATTCCAGCCGGTGAGGTCGTTGCCTTCGAGACCGACGCCGTGCAGGTCCTGCGCCTTATAGCTGGCCGTGCTGTAAAGCTGGTCCGTGGTCAGGTTCGAGCAGCCGAAATCAGCTCTCGCCACCGTCGCCCCCGCGAAGTTCGCGCCGGTCAGCGTACTATACGCTAAGGACGCCCCCGTGAGGTTTGCGCCGGTGACGTCCGCGTTCGTGAAGATGCCCCCCATGCACCATGCCCCGGTGAGGTTTGCGCCACTGAGGTCCGCGTTGGTAAGCGTTGTTGGGTGATGTCAAGTCTCAATCGCAACGAAGTCGGGAACTGAGGATTTCGAGGGGCGTTCGATAGCCGAGACGTTTTCGGGGGCGGTTGTTCAGAAGATGTTGGACTTTCTCGAACTGCTTTGCCGG
>JBKQVT010000118.1:0-6405 GCA_052139835.1 Thermoguttaceae bacterium | reverse complement strand
GGGCGTGTCAACCGCTCAGCCGCCAGAGCGGCTCGCAGTAGACGTCTCTTCCCGTGCCCAGCCACACGTCGAGCACAATCAACGGATAGTAGAACCTCACGCATCCATAGTTCCACGCCCGCCAACTCGCCGTTTCCTCCGGCGGGAAGAAATAGAAGCCGTCGCGGCCGCATCCGAGTGCCTCCGATTGCGCAAAACCTCGGCGCGACAACACGAGATACGAGCCGACGTATGCGAGGACAAGGGCGAGAAGCAGAATCCCGCTCGTCCACCAGAATCGTTTTCGTAGCCGCTTTCTCATCGATTCCATCCTTGCCGGATGGCCCGGTGGAAGGCACAACGTTCAGGCTGGCCGGCGACGTATTCCTCCATGCCATCCAGGCCGTGATCTACAATCTATTGTATCACCGCCGAGCGGCCCGCGCTACTCGTCCAGAGGACGTGTGGAGGATGTTTGGGGGGCGGACCGGCCCCGATTGCTCGCCAATCGCGGGCGGCGGAGCTGCAGGAGGAGAGTCAAGACGCCGCGAACGCCTCTTGTGCCTCCGGCACCTCGATGGCAAAGCGATCGAGGCCACCCGCGCCGTCCCCCCGACGCAGTCGGGGGGCTTTTCCATTCCGTGGCCTCCTTCCCGCTCTTGCCCCCGGGGACCCCCCTCCCTATACTGGAGGACTATGCTCAAAGTCATTTTGCCGGACGGAAAGGTTCTGGAATTCTCGCACTCCGTGCGCCCCATCGACGTGGCCGCGAAGATCGGCCCGCGGCTGGCCAAGGCCACGCTGGCGGCGGAGGTGGATGGGCAACTGGTCGGGGCCGACGTCGCGCTGCCCGCCGAGGGCCAGGTTCGCCTGCGGCTGCTGACCGGTAAGGACCCCGAGGCCCTGGGCATCCTGCGGCATTCCTCCGCCCACGTGATGGCCCGCGCGGTGATGCGGCTCTTCGAGGGCGTGCAACTGGCCTTCGGCCCCACCGTCGATAACGGCTTCTATTACGACTTCCAGATGGAGCACGCGCTTTCGGCCGAGGATTTTTCGCAGATCGAGGCCGAGATGGCGCGGATCATCGCCGAAGACGAGCCCTTCGAGCGGGTGGACATGCCGCGGGACGAGGCGGTCGAATTCTTCCAGGACTTGAGCCAGGCGCTCAAGGTGGAGCACCTCCGCGAGGGGCTGGCCGACGAGGCCAGCGTGTCGCTCTATCGGCAGGGCGAGTTCGTCGACCTCTGCCGCGGGCCGCACGTGCCCACCGCCGGCGCCATCGGGGCCTTCAAGCTCCTCTCCGTGGCCGGGGCGTATTGGAAGGGCGACGCCCGGCGGCAGCAGCTTCAGCGGCTCTACGGCACCGCCTGGTTTTCCAAGCAGGACCTGGAGGCCCACCTGCGGCAAGTGGAAGAGGCCAAGCGCCGCGATCACCGCGTGCTGGGCAAGCAACTGGAGTTGTTCCTCATCGATCCGGCGGTGGGCTCCGGGCTGGTGCTCTGGCTGCCCAAGGGGGCGGTCGTCCGCCGGCAACTGGAAAACTTCCTCTACGACGAACTGCTCAAGCGCGGCTATCTGCCGGTCTACACCCCGGTGATCGGCAACGTCCACCTGTACGAGACCTCCGGCCATTTCCCCTACTACAAGGACAGCCAGTTCCCGCCCATCGAGCTGGAAGAGGGCGAGCGGTATCTGTTGCGTCCGATGAACTGCCCGCATCACGTGACGATCTACAAGTCCAAGCCGCGGAGCTACCGCGAGCTGCCCTTGCGGCTGGCCGAGTTCGGCACCGTGCATCGCTACGAGCAATCGGGCGAGCTCAGCGGCATGATCCGGGTCCGCGGCTTCACGCAGGACGACGCCCACATTTTCTGCACCGAGGAGCAGGTGGCCGGGGAGTTTCGCGGCTGCCTGGAGATGACCCGCTTCGTGCTGCGGACGCTGGGGCTGGACGACTATCGCGTGCGGCTGGGGTTTTCCGATCCGGAGAGCGACAAGTACGTGGGCAGTGCGGAGACGTGGCAGCGGGCCGAGGCGGCCTTGGAGGCGGTCTGCCGCGAGCTGGACCTGCCCAACTTGAGCGTCGAGCGGGGCGAGGCGGCCTTCTATGGGCCCAAGGCCGATTTCGTGGTGGCCGACTGCATCGGCCGCGAGTGGCAGTTGGGCACCGTGCAGTTGGACTACAACCTGCCCAGCCCGCAACGCTTCGCCCTGGAGTACATCGGCGCCGACAACCATCCCCACCAGCCGGTGATGATCCACCGGGCGCCGTTCGGCTCCTTCGAGCGGTTCGTGGGGATGCTGATCGAGCACTTTGCCGGGGCCTTCCCGCTGTGGCTGGCCCCCGAACAGGCGCGGGTGATGGTGGTCAGCGACAAGTTCGAGGAGTATGGCCGGGCGGTGGAAGAGCGGCTGAAGGCGGCCGGGCTGCGCGTGGGGAGCGACTACCGGGCGGAAAAGATCGGCTCGAAGATCCGCGATGCCCAACTGGAACTGGTCCCCTACATGCTGGTGCTGGGCGGCCGGGAGGCCCAGAGCGGCCAGGTGGCGCTGCGCGACCGCCTGGAAGGGGACCTGGGGGCCATGCCCCTGGAGGCCGCCGTTGCCCGGCTCCAGGAGGAGATTGCGGCCAAGACGATCCGTCGAGTGGGCGGGGGGGCGGCAGACGGGTAAGCAGGTAGGGGATGATGCCCCGTGTGCCACTGCTGGCTTGTCCAGCAGTGCTGTGGGGACCGGCAGGCGGGCACTGCTGGACAAGCCGGGCACCGACCGAAGGTTGGTCGTGGCACCCGACGCCTGTGACGGATTTGCGGGATTTTTTCGCTTCGGGGCAGTTGACTTGCCCCGCCGCCTAGCCCATACTCGAATAGAATTGCAGGGTGGGCACCGCCCACCACGATATTACGAGGCGTTGCGTTCTGGTGGGCCATGCCCATCCTACGGGGGATCGCGGCGTTTTTCGTCCACAGGGTTCCAAGGGAGGACATCGGCTATCGAACCACTGAAGAAGCAGCAGCGGATCAACGAGCAGATCCGCGCCACGCCGGTCCGCGTCATCGCCGACGACGGGACGCAGCTAGGAATCTTGGCCACGGAGGAGGCCGTCAAGGCCGCGCGCAAGGTCAATCTGGACCTGGTCGAGGTGGCGCCCAACGAGGAGCCGCCGGTCTGCCGGATCATGGACTACGGCAAGTACAAGTACCAGCAGAAGAAGCGGCAGCACAAGACCCAATCGCACCAGGCCAAGATGAAGGAAATCCGCGTGCGGCCCAAGACCGGCGAGCACGACATCGGGGTCAAGGTCAGCCGCGCCCGCGAGTTTCTCGATCACAAGTGCAAGGTGGTGGTGACGGTGGTCTTCCGGGGGCGCGAGTTGGCCCACATCGAGGAGGGCCGCCGGGTGATCGACGGGGTGATTGCCCAATTGGCCGACGTTTCCCGCATCGAGGCGGCGCCGGTCCATCACGGCCGCCGCATGATCTGCACGCTGGCGCCCAAGTAGCGGCTGAAGAAGGGCTTGCGCCCCCTCTCCTGGCGGGCCGACACCGCGCTCGGCGCGGCCCTGGCGCCGCGGCCGCCGGCGTCCAGCCTCGCCCGTCGCGCCCTTGCACAACGGGGCCGTTGGGCTTATCATTAACCTTGGAGGCCGTGCTTGGGGACAGGGACGGCGGCTCCGCAGGGCTCGCAGGGGTCGTTTCTTTCGCGGGAGGCACGCTCATGACCAGACGCTCGTTCATCCTCTTGACGCTCTCGGCGCTCGGCACGGCCGGCGCCTTCCTCTTCTCCCCGGCCAGCAGCTTCGCCACGACCAACACGTCGAAGAGCACCCAGAAGAAGCAGGACGAGTGGGTCGTCGTCAAGATCATCGACCCCCAGAAAGGCGACGAGTATAAACCGGTGCGCAAGACCGATGTCCCGACCGAAAAAAAGAAGCTGGCTGACGAGTACAAGAAAGCGATGGCCGATTGGAAGGATGCCAGGAAGAGCGACCCCAAGACCCCAAGGCCGGTGGCCGCGAAGCTCAAAGTCGTGAAGACGGGCTTCAACGCCCAGAAGGGCGCCCAGGAGTATTGCGATAAGTTAGCTGATGAGGACGAGCAGAAGGGCGATTCGAAGGACTCCAAGAAGGGGAAGAAGTCCAGCAACAACTAGGGCGCCGCTCATCTCGCGGCTCGCGACGGATGCATCAGGTCCGCCGCCGCCCCACTTCCCACCACGCCAGCACCTTCGCCGCCAGGCGGGCGGCTGAGAGGTCGCAGCCCGGCGGATGCGGCGAGGCCACCAGTTCCACCACGTCCGCGCCGAGCATCTGACACGACGACTCGGCGGCCACGGCGCGGATGATTTCCATCGTCTGCTGCCAACTCAGCCCGCCCGGCTGCGGCGTGCCCGTGCTGGGAAACACCGCCGGGTCCAGCCCGTCCACGTCGATGCTCAGATAGACCTTGCCGCTGAGCCCGCGGAGCGCCGCCAGGAGGCGGTCCCAGTGCTGGGGCAATTGGTGGGCGTAGTAGGTGGTGATCCTCTCCTCGCGGCCGATGAGTTCATGTTCCGCCCGCGAGAGGCTGCGGATGCCGATCTGCACGAGGCGGCATCCCCGCTCCCAAAGCCGCCGCATCACGGTGCCGTGCGACCAGCGGCGGCCATCGAGCTCGTCGGCCAGGTCGGCGTGGGCGTCGACGTGGACGATGGTCACTTCGCCCAGATCGTCGGCCAACCCGGCAAGGACGCCGTAGCTCACCGTGTGTTCGCCGCCCAGGGCCAGCAGGAACTTGCCGCGCGTGGCGGCCGCCAGCCGCGCCGTGGCCGCCAGATAGTCCTCCAGGCTGCCGCCGGGCGGCAGCGCGGGGAGGGTGTGGATCCGCGGCCGCTCGGTGAAATCCACGCCGGTCTCCTCGTCGAAGAGTTCCACCTGGCAGCTTGCCTCGAGGATGGCCCGTGGGGCACGCCACGTTCCCGTCCCGCAGGTGACCGTGGCCTCCAGCGGCAAGGGCAGGATGACGACCTCCGCCGCTTCCAGGTCGCAGGAGGGCAGGCCGAAGAACTTGCTGGGATCGAGAGGCATTTGGGAAGGATTAAGGATAAAGGATAAAGGATGAAGGGAAAGGTGGAGGGCGGAGGGCGGAAGGGGGAAGGAAGAGGAGTGGGGGCACACTTGCGTTTTCGCCTTCCCCCTTCCGCCCTCCGCCTTCCACCTTATTTGTCAGTCTAGCCAGTCGCCTTCCGCCAGCCGGGCCGGCGTATATTGCTCCGTGACGTAGCTGATGTCCTTGCTGATCAATGCCTCGACTTCCAGCTTGAAACCGTTCTGCAAAAGCTTCTGGATCTCTTTCTGCCAGGGCTTCTTGTGGGCGAACCAGGGATAGCCGGCGATCTGCTTGGCCCGCTTGCGGTCGGTGTCGCTCAAGCTGATCTGCACGCTCTTCGACAGCCCGCAACGCTCGAAATCGCTGGAGCGGAGGCCGAGGAAGCGGGCGTCCGGAATGGCCATCCGCTGCGACTCGTAGGCCAGGTTGATCGAGCCCTGCTTGATCACGCTGTAGATATAATACCCCCAGGGGTCGTTGTCCAGCAGGCAGTAGACCGGCAATTTCAGCTCGTTGTGCAGGCGGTGCAGCAGGCGGCGGACGCCGCGGGACGGCTGGCCGCCGCCGTGGGTGAGGATGCAGTTGTTGGTCCGCCAGAACTTGTCCTCGTTGAATCGCTGCCAGACCGTGTCCTTCTCCACGTGCAGCACGAATTTCGCCTGGCAGCTCCGGAACTGGATCGCCTCCGGCTCGACGATCGAGGGGATGCCGTAGCCGCCGGAACCCATCCGCGAACAGTCGATCTCGTCGCCGCGGTCCGTCAGCACCAGGTCGCCCACCATGTCGCCGCGCTTCTGCGCGTAGAGGTGCAGCTCTTCGCGCAAGCTGCTCAGCAGCACCTCGACGTCCTCGATCACCGGATCGCATTCGGCCTGGTCCTCGAAGGTCTCTTCCTTGGCGCCCTCGATGGTGTGCTTCAACAGGTAGTAGAGACCGCGGATGCTGGTGGTCTTGGTCTGCTCGATCAATTGCGTCACGCCGCTGGCCACGAGCATCGTCTGCATGTAGCTCTTGGCCTGGGAGAGGTTGAACAGTTGGCGGCGATTGGTGTTGCTGCCCATCTCGATGAAACGCTTCGTCTTGTTGTAGCGAACGTTCGACAGCGCGCGGGCGGGGATGTCCAGGTGCGGATCGCGACCGCGATCGGCGGCGGCCACGACCTGGTTGGCCAGTTCCATGAGCCGCTTCCGCGTCTGGCTGTCGCGGGCGGAAATTTTCGGGGTTGCTTTTGGTGCCATGGGATACCTGAGGTCTATCTCGTGTTGGGGTCTTGCGGGCGGCGTGCAACTGCCCGTTCATCGGTAGGGAACGCCCTCCGTGGCGTTCCGTTTTGTCAACA
>JBKQVT010000117.1:0-3140 GCA_052139835.1 Thermoguttaceae bacterium | reverse complement strand
ATGCTATCACCAATCAGCACTCGCGTTTTTCGCGGGAGATACTCGAACCCAACCTAATTACTGAACAATTGCGTTTTTCATGCTAGCTGCGTTTTTCCCGGGGAAAACGATGCTAGCTACAAAGCTCTGGGATTAGGGATTAGGGATTGGGGAAGAGGATGAAGGATAAAGGATGAAGGATGACCGGACGGACGCATCCGGCCCGATCCTGCCTCCTGTTTCTGTCCTTCCCTTCATCCTTTATCCTTCATCCTTTATCCTTAAGTGTTTCTGGCTTATCCTTGAAGGTGCGGGATATGGGGGCGCAGCAGGGTCACAGCATGGGTCGAGGGCCGAAAAACGACGGATCACAACAGCCAGGCGCCGCGGCGGGACCGCTGCGGCACAGTCGCCTATTGGTGTGGGCGGTTTGCGGTTTCCTGCTGGTGGCCGTGGCGGGAGTCTTCGGCCAAACGCTGGGGTACGGCTTCGTCAACTACGACGACGACGAGTACGTCTATGAGAACCGGCATATTTATCCCGGACTCACGACCAAGGGGATCGTCTGGGTATTCACGCACGAGCACACGGCGAACTGGCACCCGCTGACGGGCATGTCCCACATGCTGGACTGCGAGATTTACGGCCTGAATAAGGTATGGGGGCACCATCTGACCAGCGTGGCGCTGCATGCCGCGGCGGCGATTCTCCTCTTTCTCGTGTTGTTGCGGATGACCGGCCGGCTGTGGCCTAGCGCCTTCGTAGCGGCGGTGTTCGCCATCCACCCCTTGCGGGCCGAATCGGTGGCCTGGATCTCCGAGCGGAAGGACGTGCTCAGCGGACTGTTTTTCATGCTCACGCTTTGGGCCTACGCCGGTTATGTGCGGAAACCCTTCTCGCGGCTCCGCTATCTTGGGGTGGCGGTGTTTTTTACGCTGGGGCTGATGGCCAAGCCAATGCTGGTCACGCTCCCCTTCGTGCTGCTGCTTCTGGACTACTGGCCGCTGGGGCGTTTTCAAGCTGCGGGCCCGGGCACTGCGGCAGGCGACCGCCGCCGGGTGGCCGTCCGGTTGGTGGTGGAGAAGCTCCCGTTGCTGGTGTTGGTAATCGGCTCGTGCGTGGCGACGCTGTGGGCACAGCAAAAGGCGATCAAGGCGGCCGCGGGGTATGCGCTGATCAACCGCCTCTCCAATGGCCTGGTTTCGTACGTGGCCTACCTCTTCCAGATGTGCTGGCCGGCGGGACTGGCCCCCTTCTATCCGATTCGCTCCGACGACGCGATGGTGGCGACAGAGGCCATGGCCGCGCTACTGGCGATAGCGGGAATTTCGCTGGCGACGCTGCTCTGGCGACGGCGGTATCCTTACCTGCCGGTCGGCTGGTTCTGGTACCTGGGCATGCTGGTGCCGGTGATGGGGGTGGTGCAGGTGGGCGGGCAGGCCATGGCCGATCGCTATACCTATCTGCCGCAGATCGGCATTTATTTGCTGATCGCCTGGGGGGCGTGCGATCTTACCTCCTCGTGGGCTTACCGCCGCTGGGTGTGCGGGGCGGCCGCGACGGTCGTGCTGGCCGCGCTGGCGGTCCGCGCCTGCCAGCAGACGTCGTCTTGGCGCGACAGCCTGACCTTGTGGAACCGCGCGCTGGCGTGCACAGAGCCGAATTCCCTCCTTTATTACAACCTCGCCGAGGCCGAGTTCACGCTGGCGGACGGCAACCATAGGGAGAACACCCGCCAGGCGATCAAGCATTTCAAGCGGGCCCTCGATTACGAACCCAACGATGTCATGGCGCACAACGATCTGGGCACCGCCTTGGTCGACTACGGCGAGGTGGCCGAGGCCGAGAAGCATTTTCGCCGGGCGATCGAGCTCGATTCCTCGCAGTTGGACCCTCACAACAATCTCGCCAACCTGCTGGCCAAGGCGGGGAAGACCGAAGCCGCCATCGCCGAATATGAAAAGTCCTTGCGGCTCGAGCCTGCCAGCCCGGACGTCCACAACCGGCTGGCCGACCTGCTGGCCGAGCGCGGGGAGTTTGACGCGGCCATCGGCCATTACACGAAGGCCATTGCCCTTTACAAGGAAGCCTTGGCGGATGCGCCCGGCTTGCGGAGCATTCATCTGGCGCTGGGCAAGGCGCTGGTCGCGCGGGGACGGATCGACGAGGCGATCGCCGAATATGAGGAGGCCCTGAAGATCGACCCCCACTACGCCAAGGCGCACAACAACCTGGGCACGGCCCTGGCCCGCCGCAAGCGGACTCGGGAGGCGATCGCCCACCTCCGCGAGGCGGTGCGGCTCGACCCGGAGTTCAGCGAGGCCTACGGCAACTTGGCCTGGGTGCTGGTCGGCCAGGGAGAGATCGACGAGGCGATCGCCGATTTCCGCAAGGCGCTCGGGCTCGATCCCCACAACGCCGTGGCGATGAAGCAGTGGAACACGGCGATCCAAGTGCGTCCCGGCGACGCCGTGCTGCTGGGCGGCATGGCCTGGCTGTTGGCGACCTCGCCGGCGGCCTCGCTGCGGGACGGGGCCAAGGCGGTGGAGTTGGCCCAGCGGGCGGCCCGGCTTCCCGGCGTCCGCAAGGCGGAAAGTCTCGACACGCTCGCCGCGGCCTACGCCGAGGCGGGCCGCTTCCCCGAGGCGGTGAAGACCGCTGAGGAGGCCGGCGCCCTGGCTGCCCGCCGCGGCAACCGCGCCCTCGCTGCGGCCATCGAGAAGAGGCTCGCTCTTTATCGGAAGAAGCTTCCCGTGCGCGACGGGCCGCCGGCGCCGCCGTCCCCGGGAGCCAAGCAGGCGACGCATGGTTCGTAAGCCGAAGCACAAGAGGCCGCCGAGTGCCCGGACCGGTCTGCCCAAGGGGGCGGCCGGTGCGGCCGGCGCCAGGCCCGGCCTGCCGCCGCCGCGGCGCGGGCTGGTGCTGGCCGTCTGCGCGGGGCTGCTGGCGGTCGTGGCGGCGGTCTTCGGACAGACGCTGCAACACGGCTTCGTCAATTTCGACGACAAGGCCTATGTGTCCGAGAACCCGATGGTCTATGGCGGGCTCACGGCCCGCGGGATCGCTTGGGCCTTCACCCACAGCCACGGCTCCAACTGGCATCCGCTCAGCAGCATGTCCCACATGCTGGACTGCGAGCTTTACGGCTTGGAGAAGCCCTG
>JBKQVT010000116.1:0-3118 GCA_052139835.1 Thermoguttaceae bacterium | reverse complement strand
GGTCATACTTCGCAAACAAAACAGGTCCACGGTTCTGAATGAAGTACAGGGGGAAGAATCAAGTGAAACAGAATCTATCACGCCGCAATTTTCTTGGGACTGGCCTGCCGCCGCCCGCTGCACTGCTGGACAAGCCAGCAGTGGCACCCGGTATCTCACGCGCCGCTGGACAAGCCGGCAGCGCTACCCGGCGCATGGCCGGCGTCCCACACGCCCTGGTCGCCCGATTGCATCGTAATGCCCTGGTCGCCCGATTGCATCGTAATGCCCTTGTCGCCGATGAGCGTCATGTACGTGACGACATTGAGCAAGCGGAGGAAGGGCACCGCGAACAGCAAGCCGGCGCAGCAGGCGCAGAAGCCAAGGATTGCCACCGCAATCTCCAGCAGCCAAATCAGGAACAACGTCCCCTTGTTGCCCACCATCAAGTTCTTCGACAGGCCGAAGGACTCCAGCACGGGGACCTCGCGATCCAGGACGAGGAAGGGGGCTTGGCCGAAGAACAGCCAGATAATGACCCAGGGAATAGTGGCAATGAGGCACGTCACGGCGATGGCGATTATTACCGCCCCCATCATCGCTTCCGGTCCCGCCGGACGGGAAATCCCAAACACGACAATGGACGTGGGAACCGCAATCACCATGGCCACCGCGGCATAGGCCAGGCCGAGGAGAAGCACGACGCCGAGAAAGGGCCAGAACTGCGGCCGGTACGCGAACAACTCGCCGAACTCGAACCGCTGCCCGCGGGCGATCTTCAACAACATGCGGATCATGCCCCAGTAAAGATACAGCGTAAAGAGTTGAAGCGGGATCATCGTCACAACCTGGACCAACGGGGGGATTGCCGGGGTGCGGGATACGACCCCAGCCACCTGCGCGAACATGTTAATCACCCAACTGACGCCCACGGGCAGCAGCCAGGCGACCAGCACGACGGCAAGGCACATGCCCAACTGGCTCTTGAATATCTCCCAGGTGCGGCCGAAAACGTCGCCCACATCCAGCATCCCCGGCTGGATGGGACCGCGATCGATCGTCTCCGGGGCGGCCATGGCCGGCGCCTGCGGAGACTGGAAGGGATTGACCGGCTCGCGCGGGGCCGTGCTTTCCGCGCTGCCGGGCCAGCCGGCAGTGGCATCGGCGCCGGGTGAAGTGGTCGGGGCCGCGGGAACCATCACCACGGCGCCGCATTGCGGGCATTTGGCCTGCCGGCCCGCCGTGCCGTCGCCGGTACGCAAAAGCTTCCCACAACTGGTGCAGCGAAATTCAATCGGCATAGGGCCCTCCCTTCAGGTTCTCACCAAAATAACATAGGTGGGGGCTGCGACGCAAGGAGAAAATGGTTAGAAGTTAGGAGTTAGGAGCTAGAATCGAGGAGTGGCGAGCCGTGGATTCTTCTAACTCCTAACTCCTGCCTTCTAACTCCTTCTCATCGCGGCGGGGCCAAGAGCCAAAACGGATAGACCGGCACGTTGCGGAGCACGAAGAAGAGCACGGCGGCCACGGCCAGCACCACCAGCGGCCAGCGGCGGCGGCTCAGATCGCCGCAGAGCGGCCGGCCCCAGCGGCGCCGCCGCCATTCCGACAGGCCCGCATACATGCCCACCGGCAAGACCGCCACCCAGAGGGCGTTGTCGTGCAGGGCAGAGAGCAGGTGGCCGTGGAGCAGTTCGTGGGTGGCGCGGACGGCCCCGCAGCCCGGACAGTGCAGACCCGTCATGGTGTGCAACTGGCAGAGCGGCAAGTGCAGCCCGGCCGGATCCACCCACCACAACGCCGCCAGGGCGACCAGGGCCGCCGTCCCCAGCGCCGTCAGCAAGCAAACGCGGGCCATGCGGTCGTTCATCGCCGGTTCCGAGGTCGAGGCCGTGGGGAAGAACGTCATTGTAGGCAGCCGTGCCGCCGCGGAGCAAGGGCCCCGCCCCTTGCGGCAGGCCGCGGCTGCGTATACAATGGCGCACTTGGTTTCGCCGCTCCCTCCTGCGAGAAAGATCGCCGATGTCGCGTCGCTACGTCAACCAGTTCGGGCATCAAGAGACAGTCAACGAGGTCTTCGTCGCCGCCGACAAGCAACTCCGCCCCAATCGCAACGGCAACCTCTACCTGCAAGTGGACCTTTCCGACCGCAGCGGCTCGATCGCCGCCCGCATGTGGAATGCCTCGGAGGCGGTCTACAAGGCATTCGAGAACGGCGATTACGTCCGCGTCGAGGGGACCACGCAACTCTTCCAAGGGGCCATGCAACTGATCGCCACCCGCCTGACCAAGGTCGAGGCGGCCGAGGTCAACATCGACGACTTCCTCCCCCTGCGGGCCGTCGAGGTGGACAAGCTGGTGATGCGGCTGGGCGAGATCCTCCGCGGCATCAGCGACCCGGGCCTGCACACCCTGGCCGAGTGTTTCCTCCTCGACGAGGAGTTCATGGCCAAGTTTACCAGGGCCCCGGCGGGAATCAAGAACCACCACGCCTACCAGGGCGGACTGCTGGCGCACGTCGTCAACCTCCTGGAAGTCGTGCTAAGGATCAGCCCCTGTTATCCCCAGATCGACCGCAACCTGCTGCTGGCCGGGGCCTTCCTCCACGACCTCGGCAAGATCGACGAACTCCGCTACGAGCGCGAGCTGGCCTACTCCGACGAAGGACAACTCATCGGCCACCTCGTGATGGCCGTCGGCATGTTGGAGCGGAAGGTCGCCGAGGCGGAGAAACTCTCCGGCGAGCCGATCCCCGAGGAAACCGTGCTGCGGCTGAAGCACATGATCGTCAGCCACCACGGCGAGTATGGCTACGGCAGTCCGAAGTTGCCCATGACCCTGGAGGCGGTCGCCCTCTATTGCCTGGACAACCTGGACGCCAAGGTCAACGCCTTTGAGCAACTCCTCCGCGACGACCCCAACGTGGACAGCACCTGGACCGCCTTCCACCCCAACCTCGACCGCAAGCTGTTCAAAGGAAGGCGGAGGGCGGAGGGCGGAAGGGGGAAGGATGGGATTGGGGATTACAGTAGTTCCAAGTTCGAATGAAGTGCTATAGGTGAACGCAAGGCTCCTCCTGAAAATGATTTGCGCCAACAAGTCATTTCAGAAAGGAAGCCATGCGTTCAGGGACGAATTG
>JBKQVT010000115.1:0-19355 GCA_052139835.1 Thermoguttaceae bacterium | reverse complement strand
ACAGGGCAGGGGGGAGAGGCGGCCGGCAAAGTCACCGTAACCGGAAAAATCGCCGCAAACTGTCATGTTGCCGGCCCCCGGGGACCGAAATTGAGAAAACCGATGGTCAGATACGGCCTTGGGTCTTGGGCCTTCGGTCTTAGGCAGCACGCAGGAAATGAAATACCAACCCGATCTCAGGGCTACCGTGCTCTTAAGGGGTTGGCGCCGTGGCGCGGGTAGACCAATTCCTGCGTGCTGCCTTAGGTCTTTGATGCTCGTCATGCGCTGCGGTCCGCAAACTAAGGCCCAAGACCTAAGTCCTAAGACCTAAATGGTTTAAGAAGTAGAAAGGATGCTCCCATGAAATTCGACGTTCGTCTTGCCATGGTCGCGGTCTTGGTCGTCATGGTCTTTGGGCTTGCCGGTCCGAGCCGGTCGTCACTGGCGGCCAACCCGACGGCGGAACAGGCCCTGAAGCTAACCCCCATCCAGGAGGGCGTCGACTGCGACCGCCCCACGCCGGAGGAGGCCGCCAAGTGCAAGATTTTCGCCCGCAAGACCGACGGGCACGTCGGCTGGGTTGTCGAGGCCCCCGACGGCACGATCCTGCGGAGGTTTCTCGATACCAACGGCGACAACATCGTCGATCAGTGGAGCTACTACAAGGACGGCGTGGAGGTCTATCGCGAGAACGATACGACCTTCACCGGCAAGGTGGACCAGTACCGCTGGCTGAACACGGCCGGCACCCGCTGGGCCGTCGAGAACATGGCGAAGCGGGAGCCGGGAAGCAGGCCCACCGGCAAGAACATCGCCTGGAGGGTCATTTCCCCCGAAGAGGTGACGGCCGAAGTGGTGGCCGCCTTGGCCAAGCAGGACGTTGCGCGATTCAACCGCCTGCTGCTCACTCCCGAGGAGTTGCAGTCCTTGGGCCTTGCGAAGGCAAAGGCGGATGCCCTGGCGGCGAAGCTCGCCCGCGCCGAAGACGATTTCAAGGCCCTCTTGGCCCACCCCGGCGCGATCACCCGCCAGTCGAAGTGGGTCCAGTTCGGCGGCACCAAGCCGGGCGTTGTGCCGGCCGACGGCGCCGGCCCCAGCCGGGACCTGAGCGTCTACGAAAACGTCTTTGCCGTCGTCGAGACCGGCGGCAAGCACAGCCAGGTGCAGATCGGCACGCTCGTGCGGATCGGCGACGCTTGGCGGCTGATCGATAGCCCGGCGCTCGCGCCGGAGGGCCAGGCGGAAATGCCGCCGACGGGCTTTTTCTTCCAGGTTTCGCTGGCCAATCGCCCCGCGGCGGCCGTCGCGGCGGGAGGCGATCAGACGCAGAAACTCATGGCCGAACTGGAGAAGCTCGACCAATTCGATCCCCGCCGCGCCGACCTCTTGGAGCAGATCGCCGAGTCGGTCAAGACGGCCGAAGAGCGCACCATGTGGTATCGCCAACTGGCCGACACGATCAGCGCCGCGGTCCAGTCGGGCAAGGCGCCCGAGGGCGACAAGCGGCTGGAGTCGCTGTTCAATAAGCTGCAAAAGAGCGAGGCCGACAAGCCCCTGGCCGCCTACGTGCGATTTCGGCAACTGATGGCCCAGTACACGCTGAGCCAGCAGGCCCCGAAGGCCGACTTCGCCAAGATTCAGGCCGAGTGGCTGAAGACGCTGGAACAATTCATCGCCGATTACCCGGCCGCTCCCGACACGGCCGAGGCCATGCTCCAGTTGGGCATCGCGCGGGAGTTCGCCGGCCAGGAGGACGAGGCCAAGCGGTGGTACGGGCGGATCGGGCAGGAGTTTGCCGCTTCGCCGGCCGCGAAAAAGGCCCTCGGCGCCGCCACCCGCTTGGATTGCGTCGGCAAGACGCTGGACCTTTCGGGCAAGAGCCTCGCCGGCGAAGCGGTCGACCTGGCGAAGTTTCGCGGCAAGGTGGTGCTCGTGCAATACTGGGCCACGTGGTGCGGGCAGAGCAAGGCCGACATCCCCGCCCTGAAGGAACTGGCGGCCAAGTACGGCGATTCCTTCACCGTCTTGGGCGTCAGCCTCGACACCAACCCGCAGGACCTGCAAGCCTATTTGACCGAGAACAAGCTGCCTTGGCCGCTGATTTTCGAGTCGGGCGGGCTGGACAGCCGGCCGGCCAATCTCTTGGGCATCTGGACGCTGCCGACGATGATCCTCGTGGACAAGGACGGCAAGGTAGTGAGCCGCAACATCGCGTTGGCCGACGTCGAGGCCGAGGTGAAGAAGCTGGTGAAGTAGCGAGCCGGAGGCGTCAGTCTCCGGATACGTCATGCCGGCGGGCATCATCTCCCTGAGATTACCGACGTGTCTGGCGGAGTGTCAAGACGCTGCTGCGCTTCGCCGTCGGCAGGGCGAGGGGGCGGCACCGCTTTCGGGCGCAGGGCGAGGTGGGCGAGCCGTGTCATGAAACCCTGGACCAGCCCGCGCGACCACAGGCCGCCACTCAAGCAAGCGGTCAAGTGATTGCGGAGGCCGGGGATGAGCAGGGGTTTTCTGCCCAGCTTCTTCAGCGCGGCGTCGACAACCTTCTCGGCTGTCATCCAGGAAATGGGCAACTTCGCGTAATCGACGCGGTGCAAGTGCTTGCCCGGAGTGTCGGTCGCACCCGGCGCCAGCACCAACACGTCTACGCCCGTGCCTTTGCACTCATGGTAAAGCGACTCTCCGAAGTTGAGCAAATACCCTTTCGTCGCCGAGTAGTTGGCCATGTACGGCACACCCTGGAAGCCCATGAGGGAGGATACGAAGATGATACCGCCCCTGCCTCTGGCCTGCATCTTAGGAAGGAAGTGGTGGGTGATTTCGACCGGGGTGATGCAGTTCAATCGGATTAATTCCTTCTCGGCCTGCACGTCACTGGAAGCAAACGGCCCGGGAACTCCGCTGCCCGCGTTGTTGACCACCAATCCAATATCCAAGGTGTCGCAGGCCGCATGGATCGCTTGCTCACAACCGTCTTGTGACAGATCGACCTGCAGGGTGATGACCTCAACTTTGTGGCGATTGACCAGTTCCTGCTTCAGCTCGTTGAGGAGTTCGATGCGTCTTGCCACGAGGACGAGGTTGATGCCGGCCGCGGCCAGTTCTCTGGCGAATTGTGCGCCGATGCCCGATGAGGCGCCGGTGACGAGTGCCCACGGTCCGTAGCGATCGCGAAAATCCTTCCTGGGTTTGCCGCGGGGGCCGGAGAGACGGGGCAGGTGGCGCAGAGTGAAGCCGAAAAGGGGTGGGATGGGAGTCGCCAGTTCGCGAACCACTTCCGCCGTGAAGGGCGTCGGTGCAATCCCCAAGTCCGCTGCGGCCGGCGCCGGGTCGCCATAAAGGCCATCGACAAGCATCTGCAACTGGGCCGGCGTAGACAAAGGATTGCGCGTAACGGCGTCCATCAGGCGGACGGCGATTCGTTGCCACGCGACGGGGGTGTTGACGATCCAGAGTTTCAGGTCGGTCGCTTCGGCCACCGTGCCGACCACCGCACGCAAGGTCATTCGCGTCGGTCCCACGACGTCGTACGTCTTGCCGACGGCCTGGTTGCGATCCAGGGCACGTGTGGCAGCCAGCGCTACGTCCTGCACGTGGACTGGTTGGAGGATCGCGTCACCCCGGCCGACCACCGGGAAGACGGGGGCAAACCGGATCATCTTCACCAAGTGGGTCACCATATCGTCGCCAGGGCCGTAGACCACCGCGGGCTTGAGGATCGTGAATTCCAGGCCGCTGGCGCGTACCAGTTGCTCGGCCCGCCATTTGGTATCATGGTAGCCGCTTCGCGCATCCGGCCGGCTGCAAACGACGCTGACGTGCACGAAGCGGCGCAGGCCCAATGCCTTCGCGGTGGCCAAGAGGCGGCGCGTGGCATCGACATGGACCCGTGCGAAGGTCTGCGTGCCCTCCTCGCGTTTGATCCCGACGAGGTTGATGAGCGCATCACTGCCACGAAGCGCTTCGAGCGGAACCGGCCCCACCCCAACGTCACAGCGCACGACCTCGACTCCCTCCGCCGAGGCCGTCACCCGGGTGCCGCGAGCCAGGAGCACCACGCGATGTCCCGCCGCCAGGAGTGCCGCCGTGACGTGGCGTCCCAAGAACCCGGTCCCACCCGCCACAATCACTCTCATCGTGTCCAGCCGTTCGTTTTCGGGACGGGGCCGGGCGTCCTCGCTTCTCTGGGCATTCCAGGCCGCATGTCAACGATCGCCCGGATAATCGACGTCGCGCTCCGGAACCCGCTCTTTTCGCCAATCTCGCGGTTTACGCCCGGGGTCAGGAGCCGCTGGTTCCTCATTGTAGCGGTTTCCGGGCGTGTGTCGCAATACGCTCCGTTCACCAGTCTTCGCTCACGCGGACCAGAACATCGTCCCCGTCGACGATGACTTCATGCACCGCGAGGTCGACCGAGGCGGGCGGGGAGAGGGCCTTGCCTGTGCGGATGTCGAACTGTGCCCCGTGCCGCGGGCAGATGACGGTGTGGCCCTCCAGTCGCCCGGCGACCAAGGGCCCGCCGTCGTGCGTGCAGCGGTCGTCGGTGGCCCAAAGCTGTCCGGCAACCTGGAACAAGGCGACCGTGCGGTCGCCCGCCCGGACGACGATCTTGCCCGGATCGGACAGGTCCGAAAGCTTGCAGACGCGAACGAAGCCGGCGGTCTTGCTTTGGGAGTTCATCGCACCGCTCCGCAGGTCTTCCGCTAATGAGTTTCTGCCGCGGGAGGTCGCAAACGGGTTTTCGGGTGCCACTGCTGGCTTGCCCAGCAGTGCAGCGGGCAGGCGCGTCGGCACTGCTGGGCAAGCCAGCAGTGGCACCCAGCGCTCGAGCCACCATGCAGGAGCCGGTTGCCACCCAGGGAATTCTCGGCACTGACAAGCAACGAGGAAAGCCGCGCCGCGCGTCTTTTACCAAAGTATTACACCGCGGCCGGAGAGGCGGCGGGAGGCCGTTTTTCTCGGAAAATCGCGGGGTTCTCACCGTCCCGGACGGCGTCCGCGCCATGGCAAGAACCCTCGGGTGAGCTTGCCATACACTACAGAGGGATGCCGCGCCAGCCGTGGGGCAATAAGAATTCCGTAGCACTCATCGAGGTCTCGGGCGTCTTTTGTAGGTACTCGTGCTATGAATGTTTCAATAGAGAATGCTGTGGCCGCCGAAGGGGACAGGTCCATGTTTTCGGTCGACGGCTTGTTGGCCGAGGCAACGGCGTCTGGCCGAAAAATGGACCAGTCCCCCGCCGTGGCCGAGCGCTGGTCGCACGGCCTGGAATGGTCCACCGTCCTTTGGATCGGACTCGTGCACGTCGGCGCCTTGGCGGCGCCGTTGGTGTTCACCTGGAAGGGGTTGTTGCTGTTTGTCGTGCTGTCGTGGCTGACGGGCGGGTTGGGCGTGTGCCTGGGCTACCATCGGCTGCTGGCCCACCTCAGCTTCCAGACCTATCCGCTGGTGCGCCGCGTCCTGGGGCTGCTCGGCGCCTTGGCCGGCCAAGGGCCGCCCATCACCTGGATCGGCGTGCATCGCAAACATCATCAATACACCGACATCCCCGGCGACCCTCATTCGCCTCGCGACGGCGCCTGGTGGAGCCATGTCCTCTGGCTCTTTCCCCGACCGCGTGAGCCCCAATGGACGAAGATGATCCGTCGCTATGGCAAAGACTTGTTGCAGGATCCGTTCATGCGGCTGCTGGACAAGACCTACCTCGTGTGGCACATCGCCCTGGGCAGCGCCCTGTTTGCCGCCGGCTGGCTGGGCTGGGGTTTTTCCACGGGCCTGTCCTTTCTGGTCTATGGCATGTTCCTGCGGCTGGTGTGGGTGATGCACATCACCTGGGCGGTCAATTCGGCGTCCCACCTCTGGGGCTACCGCAACTACGACACGCCCGACGACAGCCGCAACCTGTGGTGGGTCGGGCTGTTGGCCTATGGAGAAGGCTGGCACAACAACCATCACGCCTTCTCCGATTGTGCCCGGCATGGGCACCGCTGGTGGGAAGTGGACCTGACCTATTGGGCTATCTGTGTGCTGGAGAGGCTGGGCCTGGCCTGGCAGGTGGTGCGTGAGCGTTGGGGCGACGTAGCGTAAGATGCTTTGCACTAAGGGGTTACGTCGTTGGCCGTTACAATCGGCCTTTCGCTACGATCGCCAAGCTCGGCAAAATCGAAAAAAAGCTACCTTTCGGCACAATCGTTAACCGAAACCTATTATCAGGCAATTATCGGATACGGACGTTGCCCAGGGGGGGTACGACCCAGATCCCGACCGCCGCCCTTTATCGCGGCGGCAGCGGGCCCTCCTGCCGGCATGCGGCCGACCTGCACTGTCGATCCATCGGATCAGGTTTCAAAGGAGGGAAAGTATGCGACGTTTGTACACAAGTCTCGTGGCGGTAGCGGCTACGCTGGTGCCCGTCTTGGCCCTGGCCGAGAATCCCAATCAGCAGATGGCCGAACAAATCGCCGCCCACCTGCGGCAGAGCGGCCAGCTCAGTCACTATAGCATTGCCGTGAAGTTCAAGGACGGCACCGCCTGGCTGCAGGGCCAAGTCCGCGACCTGCGGCAGGAGAATATCGCCTTGAACCTGGCGCTGGAGCCTGACGGCGTGCAGCGGGTGATCAACAACCTCAGCATCGGGCCCGTCGCGTTGCCGGCCCCGGTCCCGACTCCGCTCCCGATCCCCGTCAGGCAGGCGTCCAGTTCCGAGCCTACAGCGGATGTGAAGCAGGCGGGCGAGGAAGTGACGCCGCAAGGCAGTCCGCAGCAGCAGGAACCGGAGCAGGCGCCGCCGAAGGAGAGCGTTACGCGGACGCCCGCCCAGCCCCCGAAGCCGATGTTCGCGTTTTTGGATATGTTTCGCCGGCCCGCGGCCACCCCGAGCGACAGTCTGCCTGCGGAAGAACCGGTTGCGCTTCCCGCCCCGCCGGCGGCCCCCGTAAAGCAGGCGTTCGACGCCGAGCGTGCGGCGGATGCGACACCGGCGGGCGAGGAAGCGGCGCCGCAAGAGAAGTCGCAGCAGAAGGAGAGTGTTCCCCGGATGCCCAGCCCGCTTCCGAAGCCGATGTACGCGAATTCGGCCAGCCGTAGCGAGGCTTTGCCCGTGGTAGACCCGGCCGGCGACACCCAGGCCGATGCGCGGCGGGTGCCCGCCTCGTTCGCCTCGGCTCCTGCCCAACGGGTGGCCGCGACGGAGACCGTTACCGAGCCCGCGCCTCAGCCCGTGCCGACGGCTGCCCCGCGCCCCATGCCGATGGCCATGGTGCAGACGACAACCGCGCCGCGGATGGGCGTGCCTGGTGGCCCCATGCCCATGGCGACGCCCGGGGTTGGCGGCGCAGTGGCCCCGACGCGGTTTGACGCACCCAATATGCCCAACTATGCTTGGCCGAGCTACGCATCTCACCCAAACTACGCCGCCGTCACGTACCCCAGGCAGTATTCCGCGACCGCCTGGCCGTACATCGGCCCATTCTATCCTTATCCGCAAGTCCCCTTGGGATGGCGGAAGGTTACCTTGCAATGGGACGATGGCTGGTGGATGTTGGACTTCAAGGATGAGCCCGGTTGTTGCTGGTGGAGATAAGGTCAGCGGCGGGCAAGGATGCCCGCAGAATTGACCGACGAAGCCCCCGCCCGAGCGCTCGGTGCGGGGGTTTTTCGTTGCGCGAGTTGGGACTTAGGATTTGGGTCTTGGGTCTTAGGATTTGGGGTTTGGGGTTTGGCTGGTGAGACCATAGTTCCGGCGCCAAGACCTAAGACCCAAGACCGAAGACCCCCCTGAACCCCATTCCCGCCGGACGCCGCCGGCGGCGTGGGGAGCAGGAGTCGGGTCCAGTCCCCAGCCCCCAGCCCCCAGTCCCCAGTCTCCAGTCCCCAGCCCCTGGGGCGGCAAATTCGCTACAACCGAAAAAAGCCGCAAGTTCGGCGCAGATTCACACGATATGTATGGTATCACGGCGCAGGCCAATGCCCTTCCCCTATGAATTGGGGGGATGAGGGGTGGCTCGGAACAGTGGGTGTTCCGCGTGAGCCGTCATCGCCGTACCGATCAGTCGAGGAACCACGAATGATCCAGCGCATGAATTCTGCCGTCCTTTGCCTCTTGGCGTCGACGTTTTTGATCTCGGCCGCCGGCTGCACGCAGACGCTCGCCGGGCCCAACCTCGGCCTCTGGTCCTACCCGCTGCCGCTGTCGCCCTACTTCCAGAAGCGCGAAGAAGATGCGTATTGGAACCACTTGCGTTACAAACGAGCGGTCATCTTGGGACCGCTGACGCCCGGTGCCCCGGATATCGCGTTGGATGAGCCCTCCGACGACGAGGTGATGCGGGCCTTGGAAGTGGCTCGTCCCGTCCAAGGCGGCTTTCCCTGGCTGCACGAGACGGCGCGGAACCACGTCCGCATCATGAAGTTCCTGATCTCCGATTTCGTCGATCCTCCCCGCGTCATGCCCCTGGTCGGCCCGGTCCAGGTCCATCACGTGAAGTACAAGTGCGTCATCAACTACACCGAGGTCACCCACGTGGGTTGGCCGGTCCCGTACACTACCACCGACGAGGAATGCCAGGAAGTGGTCTATATCGACCACACCCACCTCCACATGGTGGGCAAGCTCGATTACGGTCCCGGAAGCAACTACTAGGGCCCCAAGGGATTAGGGATTGGGGATTAGGGATTCGAGAGCCGAAGCATCCACGCAAAACAGGGCCTCCGCCGGTCGCGACCGCGGGGGCCCTTTTCGTTGCCCCCCCTAGGACCCCGCCAGATTGACTCACCGCCAAGCCCTCCCCAACACGAATAATGATAACGGGAAGGACTACGGGGTGACGGATCATGATGGGTGCCAAGCACTTGCCATGGGCAGCCGCGATCTGCCTGCTGGCTGCGGGGGCGGGGGTGGGCTGGTGGGGCGCTGCCCGGCCGGCCGCCGGCGCTGAGGCGGCCAAGGACCCCGCCGCCGCTGGGGCCATGGCGGCGGTCCCTCAGGAGGCCATCCCCACCAGGGATTTCTGGCGCATTGTCCAAGACGCCGGGCCGCTGATGATCCCCATCCTCGGCTGCTCGCTGCTGTTGGTCACGTTCGCCCTGGAGCGGGCGATCAGCCTCCGCCGCGGACGCGTCATTCCCAAACCCTTTGTGACCCGCTTCCTCCAGCAGTTGGCCGACGGCGAACTGGACCGCAGAGAGGCCCTCGACCTCTGCCAGAAAAACGGCAGCCCGGTGGCCGGCGTGCTGGCCGGGGCGGTCCACAAATGGGGCCGGCCGGCGGTGGAAATCGAGCAGGCCGTCATCGATAGCGGCCAGCGCGCGACCAACTCCCTGCGCCGCTATCTCCGCGTCTTCTACGGCATCACCACCGTCGGGCCGCTGCTGGGCCTGATGGGCACCGTGCTGGGGATGATCCAGACCTTCAACGTGATCGCCGTGGGCGATGGCCTGGGACGCACGGAACTGCTGGCCGGCGGCATCGCCAAGGCCCTGCTCAACACCGCCGGTGGCCTGGCCGTGGCCATTCCCGCCTCCATCCTCTATGTCTTCTTCGTCAGCCGCATCGATCGCCTGATCATCGAGATCGACGCCCTGGCGCAGGAAGTGGTCAATACCATCTCCGCCGAGGAATTGCAGGAGCGACAGGCCCACGCCTCGAAGACGCGCCGTGCCGCCTGAAACGACGGCCGCGCGCGGCGACCGGCTGGACCAAGGAGGGATCCGCCATGCCCCTGAAAACCCACCTCGACGAACCGCCCACCCTGAACTTGACGGCCATGCTCGACGTCATGTTCCTGCTGATCATCTTCTTCATGCTGGGCACGCGCCTGGCCGACGCCGAGCGGCGGATCGCCTTGCGGGTGCCCGAGGTCGTCGACCGCGGGGCCCTGGACGCCGCCGCGGAGCGGATGACCGTGAACGTCTATCGCGACGGCACGATTACACTGGCGGGGAAGGCAGTGACGCTGGAGCAACTCGGCGCGCGGCTGGCCGCCGCCCGCGGCCGCCAACGAAACCTCGGCGTGCTGGTGCGCGGCGACGCCGCAGGCCAGTTTCAGCAGATCGCCGCCGTGCTCAGCGCCTGCAAGCAAGCGGGCGTGGGCGAATTGGGCATTTCCGTACGCTTCCTCGCCACGAAGAAATGAGCCATGGCCGCCCTGTACCTCGGCCGCCTGTGGAGTTTGTTGACCGGCACCGAGCTGGTGATGGCGCTGCTGTGGCTGGGCCTGGCGACCTTCACCGTCGCCCTGGTCGTGCTCATCTGGACGCGATGGGGCCAGTATCGGCCCTTGCGGAAATGCCTGGTGTTGTCGATCCTGGCCCACCTGCTGCTGGCCGGCTACGCGACCACGGTGCGGATCGTCGCCCTGGTCCCGCCCGCCGACGTGCCCATCGCCTATATCGAGGGCCCCGCGGGCCGCGGGGCCGAAGGCGATGATCCTGCGGGCGTGGTGGCGGCGCCGGAGGCGCGGCGGGCTGCCGCGGAAACCTCCCCGCCGCTGCTGGCGATTCCCAGCCAGCCGACCCCGCCGGTGAAGCCCGCGTCGCCGCCGCCGGCTGCCACGCTCGATCCGCCGCCCCCGCCGGTGGCCGCGGTTCTCGACAAGCCGACGGCGATGGCGGACCCCGCCGCCGGTCCCGGCGATCCGCTCCAGCCGGCGGGTCCGCCCGACGAGCCGGTTTCCACCGCCGCCACGGCCGCCGATCGCACCGCGGCCGCCGTAGCGCCTTGGCCTTCCGAGAGCGGCGGGGCGCCTCCCTCGGCCCTTGCGGCGTCGGCGTCGGCCGGCCCGCCGGCACAGCCCATGCCGGACGTCTACCGGCTCCGCATGGTCCCGAACCATGCCCGACTGGCCGAAGGCCATGGCGGCAGCCCGGAGACCGAAGCCGCCGTCCAAGCCGCCCTCCAATGGTTGGCGGACAACCAGAGCGCCGACGGGCATTGGAGCGCCCGGCAACACGAGGCCGGCCGCGAGACCCCGGCCGACGGCCGCGACCGCCAACACGCCGGCCTCCATGCCGACAGCGCCATGACCGCCTTGGCCTTGCTGGCCTTTCTCGGCTCGGGCGAGACGCATCGCGACGGCCCGCACCGCGAGGCGGTCCGCCGCGGACTGGAGTACCTGTTGTCGGTCGAGGGCGGCGACGGCAACCTGTCCGGCCAGACGGATATCTTTGCCAGGATGTATTCGCACGCCATGGCCGCCTTCGCCTTGAGCGAGGCCTATGCCATGACCGGCGACGGGCGGCTGCGCGACGGCGTCGGCCGCGCGGTGGCCTACACGCTGGCCGCCCAGGACGCCGCGGGCGGCGGCTGGCGCTACCGGCCCGGCGATCCCGGCGACACCAGCCAACTCGGCTGGCAATGGATGGCCCTGAAGAGCGCCGACCTGGCCGGCATCCGCAGCGGCGAGCCAGCCCGGCAGGGAATCATGCGCTTCCTGCGGAGCGTCTCTTCCGGCGATTACGGCGGCCTGGCCTCCTATCGGCCCGGCGAACAGGCCACCCGCACCATGACCGCCGAGGCCCTGGTCTGCTGGCAGTTCCTCGGCATGGCGCGGGAAGACCCGGCCAGCAACGAAGCGGGCGATTTCTTGCTCGGCCAGTTGCCGGGGCAGGGGGCCGTCAACGTTTATTACTGGTACTACGGCACGCTGGCCATGTACCAGTTGCAGGGCGAGTATTGGCGGCGGTGGAACCAGGCCCTGCAAACCCAGTTGCTCGGCTCGCAGCGCAAGGCCGGCGCCTTGGCCGGAAGCTGGGACCCCGACGCCACCTGGGGCGGCTACGGCGGCCGCATCTACAGCACCTCGTTGTCGGCCCTCTGCCTGGAGGTCTACTACCGCTTCCTGCCCCTTTATTCGCACGTCGGGAATAAGTGACGGGCAGCGGGCCTTCCCCCTTCCGCCCTCCGCCCTCCGCCTTTCTCTCCCCCCTCCCCCTTCCTCTGGCGGGGGACTTTGACAGCGCAAGTTGCGAGGGTACAATGAATTAGTCAGACCGAGCCGCCCGGCTGGGCGGAAGCGGTGCCTTTTTGCCTCCCATTGTGTGAGACCTGCCTATGACCTCTTTACTTGCTTTCTTTGGGGCGCCAGGGGAGATGTGGATCATCCTCGTGCTGGCCCTGCTCTTCTTCGGCAACCGCCTGCCCAGCGTGATGCGTTCCCTGGGCAAGGGGGTGTCGGAGTTCAAAAAAGGGATCGACGGGGTCGAGGACGAGGCCGACGCGACCGTCAAGAAGAGCGAACCGGCCAAGGTGGACGAGCAGCCGGCGAAGACGTGATTGCCCCTTGCCGGGCGTTGATGATGGAACCAGGTCGTGGTCATGTTGCCCCTGGCGTTTGATCTTTTCAGTCCCACGACGATGCTGATGCTGGCCGTGCTGGCCGTCTTGCTCTATGGCGAGCGTCTGCCCGAGGTGGCACGCAACTTGGGCAAGCAATTCATCGAGCTGAAGAAGAGCCTGCAGGGGATTCGGGACCAATTCGAGGAGGTTACCCGCGAGGTCACCACGTCGATGGAGCGCCCGTCGCCGCGGCCCGAATTGAGCACGGAGCGTGAGGAGGCCACGGCGCCGAAGTTCGAGCCCCCGCCGAGCGAGCCGGTGGCGGAGGCCGCCGAGCACTGAACCCCCGCTTGTGTTCTTGAGCCTGTCGGCGATAATAAGCGATTGTACGCGCCGGGCGTTTAGCTCAGTTGGTAGAGCGCTATCGTCACAAGGTAGAAGTCACAGGTTCGAATCCTGTAACGCCCACTGGACGTAAACCTAGCCGAAAACAAGAGTTAGCCCACGAGTTTGCCAAGACGCCCTGCCGGCATTTCTCAATTCGAGTCCGCTTTGGATCGGGGAATCAATAAGTGTCGCCTTTCGCTCCGCGAAAGTTGCGGCTTTCGCGGAGCGAAAGGCAACAAAGTCGGAGGTTATTGTTTTTCTGATCCTTAGGCCGGATTATTCATCGCGTGCCACGGCCGTGTCGGCCGTGCGGAATTCGAGACGACTGGGGTAATCGGGGCACGGCTGACACAGCCGTGGCACGGATTCTCGCCTTTTTCAACCGGGCGGTGAATACTCCGGGCCGGGCGGCGGGCACGGCGCTGGCATTCAATCGTCGCGTGCCGCCGGCTATACTATGGGCATGGCCGCCGCTTCTGCATGCAAAGCCCGCCGCCGCTGGTTCCGGCTCACGCCGGATGGCGGCGTCGTGCTCATGCTGGCCCTGGAAGGCTTCCTGCTCTTGTCGGCGTGGTTTCGGTGGTTTCCCTTCAACCAGCACAAGGGCTGGACGGTGCTGATTTGCATCGCCAGCGTGGGCGCGGCTCTGCTGCTGATGTTCCTCTGGTTCCTCGCCGCCCTGGTGTTTCGCTGGCGGTTCCAGTTCAGCATCCTCGCGTTGCTCCTGCTGGTCGTGGTTGTCACCGTCCCGTGCAGTTGGCTGACGACGGAGATGAAGGCGGCGAGGCAGCAGAAGGCCGCGCTGCAAGGTCTTCAAAAGGCGGGGGTCCTCGCCTGGTACGACGGCGAGCTCAACGGGCCGTCGCGCGATAACGATTGGTTATGTGGTCCTGGTCTTGACATTCCGTTTGGGTCCCGCGATCCGCAATGGCCACGGGCATTACTGGGAGACGATTTCTTCACGACTGTCAATCGCGTCCTTTTCTATGGGGGCAGCCGCGTGAGCGATGACTCACTGGCCTGCCTCAAGCAGTTGCCCGACCTAAGAGAACTGCATCTGGAGGATACCCGAATCAGCGACGCCGGGCTGGAGCACCTTAAGGGCTTGACCAACCTCCAGTACTTGTACCTCGGCTGGACCAAGGTGACCGACGCGGGCGTGAAGAAGCTCCAGCAGGCATTACCGAACTGCCGGATTTATCACTGACATGACCGCTCCAACTGGCAGGTCGGGGGCCGCCTTGTTAACATAACGGGACCACGGCTGCCCGAAGCGTTCCCGCGCGGAGTCCGAACGAGTCGCAACGGCAGCATGAGCCGGGAGCCGCTCAGCCGCCCTCTTTCGCGGCATGCTTGCTTGCCTGCTTCGGCGGAACTTTCTTCAGCGGCACGGTCCAAAGATAAATCTTGTGGCTCTGGCCGTCCTCCTGCGAGGTCATGGTGACCTCGCGGTCCGGCTTCACCCCCTCCATGTCGAAGTCGTGCGAGACGATGTGGGAGCCCGGCTTGAGTTTCTCCAACTGCGGGATGAGCCGCACGTTCAAACTCGGCAGGAGATAGAGCGTGATGGCATTGGCCTTGCTCAGGTCGAGGGTGAAGATATCCTGCTCGATGATTTCGGCCAGCTTCTCGACCTTGTTCTTCTTGACGTTGGCCCTGGCCTCCTTGACCCGCTCGGGGCTGATGTCGTAGCCGGTCGCCTTGGCGCCCTTCTTA
Source organism: Thermoguttaceae bacterium (assembly GCA_052139835.1). GTDB lineage: Bacteria > Planctomycetota > Planctomycetia > Pirellulales > Thermoguttaceae > JBKQVT01. Next base: position 4,995 of record JBKQVT010000115.1, on the reverse strand, counting down.
GCGGCGGCCACGACGATCCGCCCGTCGCCGCAGCCAAGGTCGTAGACCACGTCGCCTTTCTTCACCTGTGCCATTTCCAGCATCTTGTCGACCACGTCGTTGGGCGTGGGCACATAGACCACGTCGGGCGTCCGGGCCTTCTTGGCCGGAGTCTTGGCGGCTTCTTCCGACATCGCCCAGCGGGACGCCGGCGCCACGAGAACCAAACCGATCACGACCGACAGCATCGACAGCGTGCGAAGCATGAGGATGTTCCTTTACTGAATATTGCATTGACTGTGGAACAGTTCCAGGCGTTTCTCCCTTGAAATCGGGCTCCCGCGACCATCCTTCGGACGGTGCCCGGCCCTCGTTCCGGTCGCAGTACACGCCGCATTAGTAATAGACGGACAGGCCGGAAATTGCTTCCTCGAGTTTATCCACGCTCTCGTCGCCGACCTTGCAGTCGTGCAGGTAGAGCATGCGCATGTTTTGGAAACCTTCTAAGTGGACCAGATCGCCGTCGGTCGTCTTCGTACGGTCCAGGTTGAGCACCCGGAGTTCCGCGAGCGGCTTGAGGTGGACCAGGCCCGCGCCCGTTAGCTTGGTATCGGCCAGCGTGAGCGTGTTGAGTTTCTTCAGCCCGGCCAGGTGCGCAAGGCCGGCGTCCACGAGGGGGTTTCGGGCCAGGCTGAGGACCTGCAAATTCGCCAGGCCGCCAAGATGAACCAGGCCCGTCCCCTTGATCTGGTTGCCGGGGAGCGAGAGCACCTCCAGTTGGCTCATGCCCTTCAGGTTCTCCAGGGCGGCGTCGCTGAGCCCGACGTCGTGCAGGTAGAGCCGCTGGAGCCCAACCAAGCGGGAAATCTGCTTCATCGCCGCATCGTCCAGCGGCGTCTGGCCGATCTCCAACGACTCCAGGGCGGACAGCTCGACCAGGCGGCGTGCCTCCGCAGCGGTGATCTTCAGGCGAACCGCCTCCAGTTTGCAAACCAGGCCAGCGTCGTTGCGCTCGACGCGCGCTCCCAGCTTCTCCAGGGCCTCGACTGCCGGCCCTTCGGCCGCGGCTGTGACGGGTTGTGAGTTTTCCTTGACCGGCGCGTTTTCCTTGGCCGGCGCGCTTTCCTTCGCCGGCGCGCTTTCCTTGGCCGGCGCCTCCTCCTTGGCCGGCGCGCTTTCCTTGGCTGGCGCGCTTTCCTTGGCCGGCGCGCCTTCCTTGGCTGGCGCACTTTCCTTGGCTGGCACACTTTCTTTGGCCGGCGCACTTTCCTTGGCCGGGGGCGACTCCTTGGCCGGCTCGACATGCGGCCTCAGGTCGCTGTTCGCGGCGGGCGGGCTGATCGAGATCGAACCGGGGTTCTTTCTCGGCTCGCTGACATTGCCCGCTGCCGCGACCTTGGCCGGCTCGCCGTTGGTCGTGGAATCGGATGGCGTTGCGGTCGGCGCCGGCTTGCTCTTGGGCGACTCGCGGCCGTTACAGCCAACCATGCCGAGGACCGCAATCGCGGCGGCCAGGGCAAACCAGAAAGCAACCGCAAACGCTGGTAGACGTTTCACAGCGACCTCCCCGGAAAGCGGACGAAACCCTCGACTCGGCACGCCTCGCCGCACCCCATGGCCCGCGGGGCTCATCTCGCGGGGCCCTGGGGAGGCGTCTGCTCCTGCGGATTGTCTCACAAAGAGCGACCGCCTACAAGGGCCCTGCCAAAAACGGCGTCCTCTCGCAGTGGCAGGAACCACCATGGAAGAACCCACTGGCCTAGAGGCCGAAGGGGACGGTCCCCTGTATAATGGATCGGGATGACTACGCTGGAAAACACGCCGCCACGCCCTGAACTGCTGGCCCCGGCCGGCGACGCCGCTTGCGCGCTGGCCGCCGTGGAAAACGGCGCCGATGCCGTCTATTTCGGCCTCCGCGGCGGCCTGAACGCCCGCGCCAGGGCCGTCAACTTCGCCCCCGACGAACTCCCCGCGTTGATGGGCCACCTGCACCGCCGCGGCGTGAAGGGCTACGTCACGCTCAACACGCTCGTCTTCCACAACGAGCTGGCGGCACTGGAGCTTGCCGCCCGACAGGCCATCGCCGCCGGGGTGGATGCCGTGTTGGTGCAGGACCTGGGGGCCGCGCGGTTGATTCACGCCCTCTGCCCCGATTGGCCCATGCACGCCTCGACGCAAATGTCGCTCACCAGCGCCGAGGGCATCGGCGTGGCCGAGTCGCTTGGCCTGCAGCGCGTGGTGCTGGCCCGCGAGCTGTCGCTGGAAGAAATCGGCCGCATCCGCGGCCAGACACGGCTGGGCCTGGAAGTCTTCGTCCACGGGGCGTTGTGCATCGCCGTGTCGGGCCAATGCATGGCCAGCCTCGCCCTGGGCGGCCGCAGCGCCAATCGCGGCCAGTGTGCCCAAGCATGCCGGCTGCCGTACCAGTTGATCTGCGACGGCCGCCCCCTGGATCTTGGCCAGCGGAAGTATCTGCTCAGCCCGCGGGACCTGGCCGCCTACGACCTGCTGCCGCAACTGCTGGCCGCGGGCGTGGACGCCTTCAAGATCGAGGGGCGGCTCAAGTCGGCCGAGTACGTGGCCCATGTCACCCGGCATTACCGCACGGCGATCGACGCCGCCTGCGCGGGCCGCCGCGCCCAGTTCACGCCCCAGCAGAGGGCCGAACTGGAGGTCTCCTTCTCCCGCGGCTTCTCCACCGGCTGGTTGGAAGGCTGCGACCACAAGGCCCTGGTCCCCGGAGAAAGCTCGGCCAAGCAGGGTGTCTGTCTGGGCGTGCTTCGCGGCGTCTCGAAGGGACGCGCGCGGGTCGAGCTGGCCGCGGCCGTCCAGCGCGGCGACGGCGTCGTCTTCGAGGGCGACGGCCCGGATCACTTTCGCCAGGGCGGCCGCGTCTACGGCGTCTTTCGCCAGGGCCGGTCGTTGGACGGGCCGGTTGCGGACGGGCTGGTAGAACTCTCCTTCGGCCGCGGCGACCTCGAACTCGATCAACTGCGCCCCGGCGTGAAGGTGTGGAAGACCGACGATCCGCAGTTGACGCGCCGGCTGCGGAAGACCTACACGGCCGTACGGTCGCGGCGCCGCGTGCCGCTGGATTTGACGGTCGAGGCCAGCGTCGGCGGGCGTTTGTGCATTTCCGCCCGCGCCGATTCAGGCGCCGCCTGCCGGATCGAGTCGCCACAGGTCCTGGCGGAGGCCCGGAAACATCCGCTCACCGCCGCCGTGCTGGCCGAACAACTGGGGCGGCTGGGCGGCACGGCCTACCAGTTGCGCGGCCTGGAAGCCCGCATCGAGGGCCGGCCCATGGCGCCGCTGAGCGTGCTGGGGCAGTTGCGCCGCGCGCTGGTCGAGGAGTTGGACGCCTCGCTGGCGCGGCGGCCGCCGCTGCCCACCGCCACCCACTCACCGCTGCCCGCTCTGTTGACCCAGCCGGACGCGGCCTCCCTATCCGGCCTTGCCCCGCCTCGGCTGCACGTGCTTTGCCGTCGCCGCGAGCAGATCGCGCCGGTCCTCGCCGCCGGCGTCGCCAGCCTCATGGCCGATTTCGAGGACGCCGATCAATACGCCGCCGCGGTCGAGTCGGCGCACGCCCGGGAAGCGACGATCCTCTTGGCGACGCCGCGCGTGCAAAAGCCCGGAGAGTTGGACGGCGTCGCGGCGCTTCTGCGCCGCGGGGCGGACGGCATCCTGGCCCGCAACCTGGCCGCGGCCGTGCTGTGTGCCGCCGAGGGCGTGCCCTTCGTGGCCGATTTCTCGCTCCATGCGGCCAACGGCCTCAGCGTGCAATTCCTGCACGATTTTGGCGCCTGCCGAGTGACCGCGGCCTACGACTGCCCGCGCGAACAACTTCTCGATCTGGCCGCGGCGACGCCGGCCGGGCGGCTCGAAGTGGTGGTCTATCGCCATACGCCCATGTTTCATACCCAGCACTGCCTCTTCTCGGCCCTGCTCTCCTCGGGCGGCGGCCGGGACGGCTGCGGCCGGCCCTGCCGCCGGCACGAGGTTTGCCTGCGGGATCGGCTGGGAGTGGAGCATCCCGTGCGGGCGGAGGCGTCCTGCCGCAACACGGTCTTTCACGGCCAGCCCCAGAGCCTGGCCGACGCCGTGCCCTCGCTGCTCCAGCATGGCGTGCGACATTTTCGCCTGGAATTGCTGGACGAGACCGAAGGCCAGATCGCCCGACTGCTGGAATCGTACCGCGCACTGCTGGGGTAGCGATCGCCCGGCTCCTTTCACCGCCCCGAATGCGGCGATATAATACTGCCTTCCCAAAGGCGGAAACCATTCCGCGGCCGATCCCGAGCCGTGGCAAGGATGGGACCTCATGCGCTCGATTGCGATCATGAACCAAAAGGGCGGGGTGGGCAAGACGACCACGGCCGTCAACGTGGCGGCGGCCCTGGCGCGGGCGGGCCGGCGAGTCTGCCTCGTCGACCTCGATCCGCAGGCCCATGCCACCTTGCACCTGGGCCTGGATCCGCAGCCGCCACAGACGACGCTCTACGACGTGCTGGTCGGCGGCCGGCCCCTGGCCGACGCCCGCCGGCAAGTGGCCGAGAACCTCTGGGCGGTCGCCTCGACGTTGGACCTGGCGGCGGCCGAAATCGAACTCTCCAGCGTCATCGGCCGCGAGTTGATCCTCCGCGACAAGCTCCGCGAAGACCCTTGGCCGCTGGATTACCTGCTGGTCGATTGTCCCCCTTCGCTGGGCATCCTCACGCTGAACGCCCTGGCCGCCGTCGAGGAGGTGTTCATTCCGCTGCAACCGCACTTCCTGGCCTTGCACGGCCTGAGCAAGCTGCTGGAAACGATCCGCCTGGTGGCGGCGCGGCTGAATCCGGCGCTGCAAATCAGCGGCGTGGTGCTCTGCATGTACGACGCCGGCACCCGCCTGGCGGCCGAGGTGGGCGAGAACGTCGAGGCCTTCTTCGCCGCCGGCCGGGGCCAGCCGCTCCCCTGGGCCGCCGCGCGGATCTTCCAGACGCGCATCCGCCGCAACATCCGCCTGGCCGAGGC
>JBKQVT010000114.1:0-48755 GCA_052139835.1 Thermoguttaceae bacterium | reverse complement strand
TACAAGCACCTGGTGGGCAACTACGGCGGCGCCTGGCAGGACCAGGCCAAGGAATTCGACGAATTCCCCGGCGCCGTGCTGATGACCACCAACTGCATCCAGAAGCCGCGGGAAAGCTACCGCGGCCGCATCTTCACCAGCGGGCTGGTCGCCTGGCCGGGAGTGGCCCATATCGGCCGCGACCGCGACTTCACGCCGGTGATCCGCTCTGCGCTGGCGGCGCCGGGCTTCACCGCCGATGCCCCGGAGCAGAAGACCATTACTGTCGGCTTCGGCCGCCACGCCGTGCTGGGCGTGGCCGACAAGGTGATCGCCGCGGTCAAGCAGGGCGCCATTCGCCATTTCTTCCTCGTTGGCGGCTGCGACGGGGCCAAACCGGGCCGCAACTACTACACCGACTTCGCCCGGCAGGTGCCCAAGGATTGCGTCATCCTCACCCTGGCCTGCGGCAAGTATCGCTTCAACAAGCTCGACTTCGGCCAGATCGACGGCATCCCGCGGCTGCTGGACGTGGGCCAGTGCAACGACGCCTATTCGGCCATCCAGATCGCCCTGGCCTTGGCCGGGGCGTTCCAATGCGGCGTGAACGAGCTGCCGCTGTCCATGGTGCTGAGCTGGTACGAGCAGAAGGCGGTGGCGATCTTGCTGACGCTGCTGTATCTGGGGATCAAGAATATCCGCCTGGGACCGAGCCTGCCGGCGTTCCTCACGCCGTCGGTTTTGCAGGTCCTGGTGGAGAAGTTCCACATTGCCCCGACCACGACGCCGGAGAAGGACCTGGCGGCGATTCTAGGGACTAGGGATTAGGGACTGGGGGCTGGAGATTCACAGCGAGCCGCGCGGTTCATCCCCGCGGTTGCGGCTGCACCGTGCGCAAAGAGCGTAGTTGTGGGGAAGCGTACGACGATCCTGGGTTGACGGAAACGATCAGTTGCAAGGCTTATTGGCGAGCATCTGCCGGATCGCGGGCACTAGGTCTGAAGGCACCACGACTACGCTTTGACCTTCGGCTTGCTGGGCCGCTTCGTCCTCGGCGACCTGCACGTCTTCATCTTCGGCTTCGTAATGGGCGATGAGTCGCTGGACGCGGGCCGCATCCCAACCAGGTGGAAACTTCTGTTCGGTCATCGGCGTCTCCTCCGCTGTCGGCGGCGATAGGCGATTACAGTAGTTCCAAGTTCGAATGAAGTGCTATAGGTGAACGCAAGGCTCCTCCTGAAAATGATTTGCGCCAACAAGTCATTTCAGAAAGGAAGCCATGCGTTCAGGGACGAATTGTACCATAACCAGCGGCGAAGTGTACTCGTGGGCTCAATCATGGCTGGTGCAAGCAAAGCTAGTAAAAGATCATGGATGGCGCTGCAGCGCCGCGGCAATCGTGGCAGTCGCCTTGCGGGCGGCAGCCCGGTCGATTTCCATCTCCGCCGCCTGCCGCGATCTGGCTCATGCCCCGTCCGATCAAGCAGCCATGACGGCGTTGGAGGACGGTCTGCCCAAGACGTTCCCCGTATTGGAACGCCGTCTGAACGAGGCCCTGGTCGGCCATCTCCCGCGTCGCATGACACGCCGAGCGTGGGCCATCGCGATCGACCTGCACCTCAACCCCTATTACGGGCAGCCGCAGAGGAGCCGCAACGAAATCTACTACGGTCAGCCGAAACAGGGGACCACGAAATTTCACGCCTATGCCTCGGCCTGTATCGTGGAGCACGGCCGGCGCTATACCGTGGCCCTGACCTGGGTGCGACGCCACGAGTCGCTGGTCACCGTGCTGCGGCGATTGCTGGAGCGGATCCGCGAAATCGAGCTGAAAATCAAGCGTTTCTTGCTGGATCGGGAATTTTTCAATCTGCCGGTGGTGGAATTCTTGCAGGGAGAAAACCTGCCGTTCTTGATGCCCGTAAAATTCGCGGGGCGAGCTCCCAAGAAAGGTCGCAAACTGACCGGCCTGCGGGCGATCCGACAACGACCGGCGGGCTGGTGCTCGTACACGATGAAAAGCGGCAAGCGGCGGGCGGACATTCGGGTCTGTGTGGGCTATCGCCGCTACCGCAACCGGCACAACGGCAAACAGTCGAGGCAGAAGCTGTTGTTCGCTGCCTGGAAAGTGCAGGGCTCTCCGACGGAGATTCGCGAGCGTTACCGCAAGCGGTTTGGCATCGAAACGAGTTATCGCCAAAGGCGGCAAGGGAGAATTTATACCTGCACGCGCGATCCTCGCTTGCGGCTGTTCTTTGTCGCCTTGGGGTTCATCTTGCGGAACGTATGGGTCTGGATTCATCAGACGCGACTCGCCGACGGAAGGAGCAATGGTCTGGCGCTGCACCTCGAACTCCTTCGCTTCAAGCAGATGCTCGACTGGATCGCTCACGAAATCGTCGTCCTATACCACGACGGCACAGCACCTTGCGTCGTTCGGCCGCCATAAACCGGAACTTGGAACTACTGGATTAAATATTCTACTGCCTGGACCGGCCGTTGGGAACGTCCGCGGCAGGAGGTCCTTCTCCGGCCACTTCATCCGTCCCCTCCTTGCCGCAGTCGCCCCCGGCGCTCTTCCACAGCCGGGAAATCGCCCGCCATGACAATTCGCACGCCAAGGCAATGACCGCGGCGACGGCGAAAAGGCCGAAAACCGCGGCCAGCATCCCAGCCACCTCGGCCAGCGCGCCCGGCGGGGCAATCTTGCAGTACGAGCAGATGACTGCAAAGGCCGTCGTGACAAGGAAGAGCGTGCGGAGCGTAAACTGGAAGGGTCTTCGCGACTCGTCGGCCATACGGTCACCATCCCGCGGTGTGCACCCGCCAAGGGACTCAGTGGTCGAAGTAGTCTCGCTGGGGCCCTCGTTCCAGCATTGTACCTCACGCCGGCAGCATCGTGCGAAACTGGGCGAACAGATAATTGCTGTCGTGCGGGCCGGCCGAGGCCTCGGGATGATACTGCACGCTGAAGGCCGCGTGACGCCGGTGCCGCATCCCCTCCACCGTCTGGTCGTTGAGGTTGATGTGCGTCACCTCCAGGTCCTCCGGCAGCGACGCGACCTCGACCGCGAAGCCGTGGTTCTGCGTGGTGATCTCGACCCGCCCGCTGGCGCGGTTCAACACCGGCTGATTCGCCCCGCGATGGCCGAACTTCAACTTGTAGGTCTTCGCCCCGCAGGCCAAACCCAAGAGCTGATGGCCCAGGCAAATGCCGAAGATCGGCTTCACCCCCAGCAGATCGCGGATCGTCTGCTGGGCGTAGCCCAGGGGCTCGGGATCGCCGGGCCCGTTGGAGAGAAAGACACCGTCGGGCTGCTGCTGGAGGACTTCCGCGGCCGTGGCCGTGCCCGGCAGGATCGTCACCCGGCAGCCCATGTCGAAGAGGTGCCGGGCGATGTTCCACTTCATGCCGTAGTCCAGGGCCACCACGTGCGGCGAGGAATTGGAAACCGGCTTCGTGAGCCCTTCCGCCAGCCGCGCCCAAGGTCCCAGCGGCTCGCGCCACTGGATCGGCCCGTCCGGGATCACCTCGCGGACCAGGTCGCGGCCCACCAGCCCCGGACTCCGCTTGGCCTTTTCGACCAGCCGGGCGTCGTCCAGGTCGGTGGTCGAGAGTACGCCCTTCATGGCCCCCTGGGTCCGCAGCCGCCGCACCAGCGAGCGGGTGTCGATCCCTTCCAGGGCCACGATGCCGTGCCGCCGCAGGTAATCATTCAGGTTGCCCTCGGCGCGGAAGTTGCTCACCCGGCCGCTCTGCTCGCGGATGATGAAGCCGGCCAGGTGCGGCTTGGCGCTCTCCAAGTCCTGGGCGTTGACCCCGTAGTTGCCGATCTCCGGATACGTCATGGTGACGATCTGCCCGCGATAGCTGGGATCGGTGAGGATCTCCTGGTAGCCGGTCATCGAGGTATTGAAGCAGACTTCGCCGTCGACCTCGCCGGCGGCGCCGAAGGCCTTGCCGGTGAAGACGGCGCCGTCCTCCAGGGCGAGTTTTGCGATGTTTGTCATGGAAGCTTCCCCCCCGTCAAAAGCCGCATTAAAGTCGATCCGTCGCTCGGCCCGATAGCTGATGTAAAGGCTGTGGGTCTCTGAACACGGCGGGCCAACGCTTGCCGGGTTTGGGCAGCCTCAAGTGAGGGTTCTTGTACCGGCGAGCAAGATCCCTCATTTTTTTTGCGCCTGCGTGGTCCTGCCCATTTTGCCAAGGGGCTTGCAGTTTGCCATCGGCATGTGGGAAAACCGCGGCACCCATGCGCAATCGGCGCGTGCCACTGGCTTAGCCAGTGCCGGGCGTTCGGATCGCACCTCATTATAACCCGGCCCGACCTTGCCGCCCAGTCGCCCCGCGTGTGCCACAGGTTCGGCCAGTGCCAGGTGGCAGTAAAAAAGGAAGAAGGAACCGCCGTGTGTGCCACTGGCTCGGCCAGTGCCGGGCGGGGAAAAGGAAGCAGGAACCGCCGTGTGTGCCACTGGCTCGGCCAGTGCCAGGCGGGGAAAAGGAAGCGGCAACCGCGGATGGACGCTTGTAGACGCGAAGAGGGGCGATCTGGGCCGGCTGCGTAGCCCTATTATTCCCTCCGCGTTCCTCCGCGTCCCTCTGCGGTTTCCTGGCACTTCGGTCCGGGGCGTGTGGGCTATACTTGTCAGGTGCGGTTGGCCGAATTAGTATGGAGTTTCCCGATCCCCGATAGCTCAGTTGGTAGAGCGAGCGGCTGTTAACCGCTAGGTCCAAGGTTCGAGCCCTTGTCGGGGAGCTCTTCGTGTCGCGCGGTGTGGTGGAACAACTCATTTGGCAAGCAACGGCGAGGGCCCCGGGCCTCGGCGTTTTTGCGTTTCTTGTCCCCATCGCGGAAGGGACCAGGGTGAGGGCGTGAGTTCCCCTCGCCCTCCGAGAGAGGGTAGCGGGCCACGGACGCGCGACCAGGTTTTTGGTAATCGTTCGGCGGATTTCGTGCGGTAACCTACGATTGTAGTGATGTGTCCCGGCATTCGAGGCCATGATTCCGCGGCGAGGCGACCAACTGATGAACGTGACCTCTCTGCGCCTGGCCGAGAAGACAGACCTGAATGACATCCAGAGAATCAGCCGCGTCTTGACGCTTGATATTCCCGAATTCCGCTGGGACAAAAGGGATTACATCGAAGGGGAGATCGCCAAAGGCAACTATTATGTTCTTGAACTGGAGGGTAAGGTTGTCGCGGTAATCTGTACTTTTGTGGAATCCAAGCCAGGGTTCTTTCGTGTACGCAAGACGGGTTTTATCAGCGCGCTGGCGGTCGAGCCCACAAAGCAGAAGAGCGGGTTCGGGAAGCTGCTGATTGAATTTGCCATTGGCCACGCCAAAGAAAACGGCGCTACATCCCTTATCGTGGAGTCTTTCGAGCAGTACGGCTTGCGGGACTATTATCCAAGATTCGGCTTCAAGAAGGTCGCCACCGGAGAGTTCAATTCATTTCCTTATCACGTCTTCAAGATGTTTTTGTGACGCTGTGGCTTGAACCTGTTTCAACACGCCAAGAAGGCGGCGGGCACGTGGAATCCGCTGGCGCTGCTGAGTTTTCCCTTGGTGGTGCTGATCTTCGTGGCCAACGTCTTGTCGATCGTTTGGGCCGACTATTTCTACGGCCTGGCGCTGGGGCTGGGATTGCCGGGCCTGATCTTCCACTCGTTCTGAGGAATTTCCCTAGTCCCCAGCCCCTAGTCCCCAGTCCCCATTTCCCCGGTCAGGATGGGCGGGCCGCGCCGCATGGCGCGATCGTAGCGACGCGTCCTAACGAGTTTGGCCAAGACGCGCGATATGCCGATTCTTGCGGATTCTACCGCTGTGGCGGCCGGGGAAAATAGCCTTTGCCCGCCGCTGCCGGCGCGCCGATACGGGGCTAGACCCGCGTGCCGGACGCACCGCCTTTGCACAGGCAGAAAATCCTCCAGGGAGCAACGCGATGAACAGCAAAGACACCTTCCGCGTCGTCACCCGCGGGACCGACGGCGAGATCCGCATCCGCGACTACGACAGCCAAGAGGCCCTCCAGAAGCGGCATTCGCAGGTCGGCGTGGACGATTGCAGCACCGACTTGGAACTCCGCGGTCTGCCGGTCTTTCGCGGGCTGATTGGCCCCATGCCGGAGGGGAAGAACATCATCCGCTACGAATCGCCCGAGGTCTTCGAGACCTTGACCAAGGACTGGAGCACGATGAAGATCGCCCGCCGCTGCCGGGCGCGGGCGACGGTGCAGACGACGTCGCCGTGAGGGCAGAGGTGTGTCTCCCTCCTGCCTTTCCCACCGGACGTGACCCGCGATGCGGGTGCCCCGGTGGGCGTGGGCCCTCTAAGCCCCAAATCCCTAAATCCCCAAATCCCTAAATCCCTAAATCCCTGCGTTCAAGCAGTCGATCAGTTGCCGCAGGCGACCGTAGTTGCGGCGGTTGAACTGGCAGATCAATCGCGGGAGATCGGCCAGGGCGGGCTCGTCCCGCTCTTCCGGCAATGGGCCGCCGACGGTGAACTGCCCGGCCGCCAGGATGTCGGCGAAGCGGGCATTGATCGCGGCCAGCAATTCCTCGCTGGGCGTGTGAAGCATGCGGAGGACCAGTTTGCCGCGGACGTAACGCATGCTGTGATAGACGCGGAAGAACCCGAGGATCTCCGCCACCGCCTCCTCGGCGCGATCGGTGATGCGGAAGAGTCCCAGGTCGTCGGCCTCGATCATGCCGCGGTCGAGCAATTGGCGGCGGAGGAACTGCTCGAAGCTCTTCCAGTAGGCGCCCCCCGGCTCGTCGAGGAAGACCACCGGCACCATGTCGCGCTTGCCGGTTTGCAGCAGGGTGAGCACTTCAAGGCCCTCGTCCAGCGTGCCGTATCCGCCGGGCAGCAGGCAGATGGCGTCGCTTTCCTTAACGAACATCAGCTTGCGGGTGAAGAAGTACTTCATATGGACGAGCTTGGGGTCGTCGGCGATGATGGGGTTGGCCGCCTGCTCGAAGGGCAGCAGGATGTTCAGGCCCATCGAGTGCTCGCGGCCGGCGCCGACGTGGCCGGCCTCCATGATGCCGCTGGCGGCGCCGGTGACGACGAGCCATTGATGCTCGGCCATGGCGCGGGCGAAGGCGACCGTTTGGGCGTAGGCGGGCTTGTCCGGCGGCGTCCGCGCCGAGCCGAAGACGGTCACTTTTCGCCAGTGGCGATAGGGGGTGAAGACCTTGAAGGCGTAGCGGAGCTCGCGCAGCGTGCGGCTGAGGATCTTCAGGTCGCCGCGGCTGGTCTTGTCCTTGGCCAGCTTATCGGCGGTCTCGTGGATGAGTTGGATCAGCTCGGCGATCCGCTGCGGCGCCGCCTCCATGGCCGGATCGACCCGCCGGGCCCCCGCCGGGGGTGGCAGTGCATCTGGCTTCCGGCCAGCCGGCCGCGGGGGCTTCTTTCCGTGACTCACAGATGGGACCTTGTTTGATGATTCAGATGGCGACAACTTTTTCCATCATATCATAACGACCGCAGGTTCGCCGCGGGCCGGCCGCCCTCTGTGGAGTTCCCTGGCCCCTGGGCCCCCAACGAAAACAGCCCGGCCGTTTGGCGACCGGGCTGGGATTGTACGCGGAATCGGATACCGCCACCGCGGCCTCAGGCCGAAGGGCGACGGTAATGCTGGTAAGCTAGGAGAACTTCGTAAAGATCGATTGAGATCGTCACCTCATCGTCGGCGAAGTCTCGCAGCCAGGTGCGTTCCGACTGGACGGCGTCGGACAACAGCGGCAACACGTCCATCAGCGGCACGGTGGCAGTGTCCCTGGCGGCCTGATCGGGCGTGGCGCTGAGGGTGGCGGCCTCTTCCTGGGGACCGTAATAGACGCGGAGGTGATTGGGACTCATGGCCAAGATTCCTTCTTGTTGGTGACTTCCTTGTCAGCCATTAGGGCTACGAATCCCCCCTTGAATTATGGGTTACCGGGCAGCCGGCGCAGCCGCCGACGGCCCGCCATGCTTCGGCGTCCCTTGTATCGGCAATAGGCATATTGCGGGTTTGATCTTTTTGAGGGACAATAACGTTTTTGCCTGCCAGCCGCTTTGAGGTGATGAGGGCCGAGCGGCGGTCTTGCGTTTTTCCCCACCTTTGGGCCTTTCCTTGCTATGGCCAGCACCGTGACCATCGACTTGCGGCACATTGCCCGCGGATTGGAGGTAAGCCTCCATCAGATCCAGGCGGTGGTCGAGCTGTTGGATGAGGGGAATACGATTCCCTTTATCACCCGCTATCGGAAGGACCAGACGGGGGGGATGGATGAAGAGCAGATCCGCGAGATCCATGCGCGGCTGGGCAGGATGCGACTGCTGGTGGAGCGGAAGCAGACGATCCTGCGCTCGATCGAGGGCCAAGGCAAGCTGACGGAGAAGCTGGCGCAGCAGATCCAGGCGGCCGCCACGACGAAGCGGCTGGAAGACCTCTATCTGCCCTACAAGCCGAAGAAACAGACGCTGGCCACGCTGGCCCGCACGCGGGGCCTGGAAGAACTGGCCCACGAAATTCTCGCCGCGGCGCCGACCTGCGCCGATCTCGATGCGCGGGCCCGCGATTTTGCCAACCCCGATCGCCAGGTCCCCAGCGGGGCCGATGCCCTCTTGGGCGCCGGACACATCCTGGCCGAGGAGTTCAGCGAGCGGGCCGACCTGCGGCAGCGCCTGCGCGAGATCCTGCAGCGGACCGGCAAGATTGTCAGCACGCGGATCGGCGGCGAGCCCAACGAGGCGCCGAGCCCGCGGCCCGGCGCGGACGCGCCGCCGCCCACCCCGCCGCCGGTGGAGGCCGCGGAACCTGACGCGGAACCGCCGGAGCCGGCCGCCGAAACGCCGGCAGTGCCCACTGAACCGGTTGCCGAAACGCCGGCAGTGGCAACGGAGCCGGTCGCCGAAACGCCGGCGGCTCCCACTGAACCAGTTGCCGAAACGCCGGCCGTGTCAGCGGAGCCGGTTGCCGAAGCACCGGCCGCACCGGCAGCGCCCGCGCCGCCGCCGCGACGCGCCAAGGGCGCCGCCGCCGCGGCTAGGTTCAATCGCAAGGAAGCGAAGAAGAAACGCATCGAGGAGTTACGAATCAAGGCCTTCCGCGACTACTTCAACTACACCGAAGAGCTGCGCAAGATGCCGCCCCATCGCATCCTGGCCATCAATCGCGGCGACCGGGCCAGGGTGCTGCGGGTGAAGATCGAGACCGACCTGCCGGCAACGGAGGCCGTGCTGGAGGAAATGCTGGTGCCGCCGGGCCACCCCCACGCCGAGTATCTCCGCGGCTGCGCCCGCGATTCGCTCAGCCGCCTGATCCTACCGGGCCTGGAGCGGGAGGTCCGCCGTGAGATGACCGATCATGCGGAGTTGCACGCGGTGGGCGTGTTCGCCCGCAACCTCCGCAACCTGCTCTTACAGCCGCCGGTGCGGGGCCGCCGCGTGCTGGCCGTCGATCCCGGCTTCAAGAGCGGCTGCAAGCTGGTGGCCTTGGACCAGTTCGGCAACATGCTGGCGCACGAGGTAATCTACCTGGTCGGCAAGCCCGAGCGGCGCGTCGAGGCCCGCAACAAGGTCATCGACCTGGTCCACCGCTTCGAGCTCACGGTGATCGCCATCGGCAACGGCACCGCCTGCCGCCAGAGCGAAGACTTCTTCGCCGAGCTGGTGGCCGGCGAACTCAAGGAGCAGGGCGTGGCCTTCGTGATCGTCAACGAGGCCGGCGCCAGCGTCTACTCCACCAGCCAGTTGGGCCGCGAGGAATTTCCCCACTACGACGCCACGCTCCGCGGCGCCATCTCGATCGGCCGCCGCCTGCAAGACCCCTTGAGCGAGCTGGTCAAGATCGACCCGGCCAGCATCGGCGTGGGCCTCTATCAGCACGACGTCAAGGCCAAGCACCTCCGCACGTCGCTGGACGACGTGGTCGAATCGTGCGTCAACTACGTGGGCGTGGACGTCAACACCGCCAGCCCGGCCCTGCTCCGCTACGTCTCGGGCTTGAACCAATTGACGGCGCGGCGGATGTACGAATTCCGCTGCCAGCACGGCCCCTTCCGCAATCGCCAGCAACTCCGCGAGGTCCCCGGCTTCGGCGAAGCGACCTTCGTCCAGGCGGCCGGATTCTTGAAGATCAGCGGCGGCGAGAACCCCCTGGACGCCACCTGGATCCACCCGGAAAGCTACGCCGTGGCCTCGCGGGTGATGGAGCGGCTGGGCGCCGCGCCGGCCGCCCTGACGGACAAGGATGCCGCCGCGCCGCTGGACGCCGCCGCGCCGCTGGCCCAACAGGTCGCCGCGGTGGACCTCGACGCCATGGCCAAGGAGCTGGAGGTCGGCACGCTGACGCTGAAGGACATCCTCGCCCAGTTGGTCCGTCCCGGGCGCGATCCCCGCGAGGACCTGCCCGCCCCGGTGTTCAAACAGGGCGTGCTCAAGCTGGAGGACCTCTCCGCCGGCATGGAATTGACCGGCACGGTGCTCAACGTGGTCGATTTCGGCTGTTTCGTCGACATCGGCATGCACGACAGCGGGCTGGTCCACGTCAGCCACATGGCCGACCGCTACATCCGCGACCCGCACGAGGTCGTGGCTGTGGGCGGCATCGTCCGGGTCTGGGTGCTGGCGGTGGACAAGGAGCGGCGGCGGGTGTCGCTGACAATGGTGCAGCCGGGCAAGGAGCGGCCGCCGCATCCGCGCGGCGGTCCGCCGCCAGCCGACGGCACGGCGGCCCCGCAAGGAGATCGGCGGCCGCCACGGCGCCACGATCGCAGGCGGCCGGAAGGGCAAGGTCCCGCCGGGCCAGCGGAAGGGCAGCCGGCCGGGCAACACGAACAGCAAGGGCCGCCGCCGCGGCGTTCCCAGGGTCCGCCGCCGCGTGGCGCACGCCCGGCCGGGCGGCCGCAGTCGCGCCCGCCGCAGTCCCGCCCGCCGCAGCCGCGGCCCCGCCCCAGGCCCGTGGTGCCGCTGACCGAGGGCATGAAAGCGGGCAAGGAGCCGATGCGGACCTTCGGCGACCTGATGCAGTTTTTCGAGCAGAAACACGTGCCCGGCGACCAGAGACCCGCCTCGGCGGAAGGTGCCCCCGCGCGGGCCGCCGCCGTGGTGGAAACAGCCAAAATGGTCGACGCCGTCGAAGCGCCGGCCCTGGTCGACCACCCGCCCATGCCGGGTGCCACTGCTGGCTTGCCCAGCAGTGCGGCCGCGCCGGCGGAAGCACCGGCCGCCGTCGAGCCCGCGGCCGGCCCGCCTCAAGCCGTTGCCGCCGAACCGCCCCAGGCCGCGGAAGGTGAAAGTCAACAACAACCCTAAGAGGAGAATGACATGGCACGCGCCGTCACGTTATGCACCGGCCAATGGGCCGATTTGCCTTTGGAGGAACTGTCCCGCAAGTGCAGCGAGTTCGGCTACGACGGCCTCGAATTGGCCTGCTGGGGCGATCATTTCGACGTCGGCCAGGCCCTCTCCATGCCCGATTATTGCAGCCGGAAGCGCGAACTGCTGGAGCGGCACGACCTGAGCGTCTTTGCCATCAGCGCCCACTTGGTGGGCCAGGCGGTGCTGGATCGGATCGACCAGCGGCACCAGGCGATCCTGCCGCCGGCGGTTTGGGGCGACGGCGATCCGGCGGGCGTGAACGCCCGCGCGGCCGAGGAGATGAAAAACACCGCCCGCGCGGCCCAGAAGCTCGGCGTCAACGTGGTCAACGGCTTCACCGGTTCGAGCATCTGGCACTTGTTCTATTCCTTCCCGCCGGTGCCGCCCTCGATGATCGACGACGGCTTCAAACTCTTCGCCGAGCGCTGGAATCCGATCCTCGACGTGTTTGCCGAGTGCGGCGTGAAGTTCGCCTTGGAAGTCCATCCCACCGAGATTGCCTTCGACATCGTCACGGCCGAGCGGGCGATCCGCGCCCTGGACGGCCGCGAGGAGTTCGGCTTCAATTTCGATCCCAGCCACCTGCTGTGGCAGGGGGTCGATCCGGTGGAATTCATCCGCGCCTTCCCGGAGCGGATCTTCCACGTCCACATGAAGGACGCCATCGTCACGCTCAATGGCCGCAGCGGCATCCTGGCCAGTCACCTGAACTTCGGCGATCCGCGTCGCGGCTGGGACTTCCGCTCCCTGGGCCGGGGCGGCGCCAATTTCGAGGAGATCATCCGCGCCCTGAACGCGGCCGGCTACACCGGCCCGCTCTCCGTCGAATGGGAGGACAGCGGCATGGACCGCGAGCACGGCGCCAAGGAGGCCCTGGAGTTCGTCCGCAAGCTGGACTTCGAGACCAGCCGCGTCGCCTTCGACGCCGCCTTCGACAAGGAAGAGCAGGCCTAAGGGGGAAGGGACCAGGGAGCGAGCCGCGGGGTTTATCCCCGCGGTTTCCTGATGCCGCTGAAAAGCGCCGCCCAACCGCCGGGATAAACCCGGCGGCTCGCCTGCGGCACGGCGAATTTCCGCCCGGCCGGACCGCATGGTACACTAAAAGGAGATGAATTACCACGTCCATCTCCGTGTGCCACGACCTGTCGCGCGGATGCTGCCGGCCCTCTTGGCTGCTTGCCTGCTGGCCGGGCCATCCGCCGCGGCCGCGACCGAAAACCTCTATCGAGAGGCCAAGGAACTGCGGGCCAGGTACGCCGAGGACCTGGAGAAGCTGGCCGCCTGGTGCGAGCAGGAGGGGTTGGCGGCCGAGGCCAAGCAGACTCGCGCCGCGCAGGGGCCGCACGATCCCTACAAACTTTACGTGCCGGTCTTGCCGCGCCGGGCCGGCCCGCCCAAGCTGCCCGCCGGCGCCGTGCCCGTGCTCATCCAATGGAACGAGCGCCTCATCAAGCTGCGCCAGGAGCAGGCGGCCGCGCTCTATGCCCTGGCGCAGCGGGCGATGCACCGCCGCCAGGCGTCGCTGGCCTACGCCTTGGTGCTGGAGGCGATCGGCGCCGATCCGGACCATGAGGCGGTCCGCCGGCTGCTGGGCTATCAGAAGTACGAGGGCCTCTGGCGCACCGCCTTCGAGATCAAGAAGCTGCGTGCCGGGCAGGTGTGGGACGAGAAGTTCGGCTGGCTGCCCGAGGCGCAGGTAGCCCACTACCAGGAGGGACAACGCTTCGTCGGTGACCGCTGGATCACCGCGGAAGAAGACGCCCGGCGGCACCGCAACATCCATTCCCCCTGGAGAGTCGAGACCGAGCACTACGCGATCCGCACCGATCACAGCCTGGAGGCGGCCGTTGGCCTGGGCGTGAAACTGGAAAACCTCTACCGCATCTGGGAGCAGATCTACATCCGCTTCTATGCCAACGAGGCCTGCGTCGCCGGCCTCTTCAGCGGGCACCCCACCGGTCTGGCGGCCCAGGCGCGCGAATCGCAACTCTTCCAAGTGGTCTACTTCCGCGACCGCGACGACTACAACCGCTCGGTCCGCGGGGCGACGCCCGAGCCCGGCATGTCGCTGGGCGTCTATGTGCCCAAGAAGCGGACGGCTTATTTCTTCGCCGGCAAAGAGAGCGACGACCGCACCCTCTATCACGAGGCCACGCACCAGCTCTTCAACCAGTCGCGGCGGGTCTCGCCGGAACTGGGCAGCAAGGGCAACTTCTGGATCGTCGAGGGGGCGGCCCTCTACATGGAGTCGCTCCGCGAAGAGGACGGCTACTTCGTGCTCGGCGGCCTGGAAGACACCCGCGTCAACGCCGCCCGCTACCACCTCATGACCAACGACTTCTACGTGCCCTTCGGCGAGCTGGTCGGCTACGGCCAGGATCGCTTCCAGCGCGACCCGAAGATCAAGAGCCTCTACAGCCAGGCCGCCGGCATGACCAGCTTTCTCATCCATGCCGAGGGCGGCCGCTATCGCGACGCCCTGGTGGCCTACCTGGTGGCCGTCTATACCGGCCAGGACGCCCCCGACACCTTGTCGAACCTGACCGGCTGCAGCTACGCCGAGTTGGACCAGCAGTACCGCCGGTTCATGCGGGTCGATAAGCAAAAATAGTGTCCCCCCTCTCCCTCCGGGAGAGGGCCGGGGTGAGGGCAAGTCCCCCTCTCCCTCCGGGAGAGAGACGGGGTGGGCGCGTGACCAAGCAGCGACGATCTAGTGGAAGACTTCCCGGTGATTCCCCTCACCCCCCGCCCCTCTCCCGAAGGGAGAGGGGGGATTCGCGGCGCCACGGCGCCTGAAACAGCTTGACATTTGGCTGGATTGGGGGTCGAATAATAGATAGAGAGTGCGCCGGGCCAGCGCTCTGGGGCGAGACGGCGCGGATCTAACCGCGCGGCGGAGGAGGCTTATCATGCGATCACGGCCCGTTCGGTCCGGCGGCGGCTGCCCCGGACGTTTCCTTTCTGCCGGCTATACGCTGGTCGAAGTGCTCATTGCCACCACCTTGGCGCTGATGCTCATGGCGGCGGTGGCGCAGATGTTCGCCCAACTGGGCACCAGCGTCAATAATTCGCGGGCGACCTTGGAGACGGCCGACCGGTTGCGGGCGTGCCAACTGCGGCTGCAAATGGACATCGAGGGATTGACCGTCACTATGCTCCCTCCCCGCCGCGTCGAGAACGAAGAGGGCTACGGGGAGTACCGCGAAGGCGGCGCGCCGGGGTCGGCGAACTGTCCCTCGCCGACGCCCGTCAACAGCCTCACCGGCTCCAGCGACAGCAGCTTCGCGACCACGACCGTCACAGGCGGCACGGTGGCCGGCACGGTGGGCGAGACCGGCGACATCCTCATGTTCACCAGCCGCAACAGCAACCGGCCATTCAGCGGACAATACAACGGCGCCACGATCCAGTCGGAGACGGCCGAGATCGCCTGGTTCATGCGCGGGCACAACCTCTACCGGCGGGTGTTGTTGGTCGTGCCGGGACTGAACGTTAATGGCGTCCTTCCCAGCGCCAATGTTGCCGGTTTCTACGCCAGCAACGACATTTCCGTGCACCTCTCGGGCGGCACGAGCGGCAGCCTGGTGGCCAACACGCTCGGCGACCTCACGCGGCGGGAATGTCGCTTCGCCCACAACCCGAACCTCGCCGCATTTCCCTATTCATGCTACTGGGGAGCCCTGGGGTTGCCCACGCTCCGCGACGTGGGGACGAGCACATTCGATCCGGGCGGCACACCATCGCCCCAGGGCGCCGGCCAGGTGGATTACTGGAGCCAGTCGCACCCGTTTCAGGGAATCAACGGCTTGGACCCGGTTAACGGACCCGTTACGGGAGGGGCTGCCGGCGGCACCTGCACGCGGACCGACGACCTGATCCTGACCAACGTCATCGGCTTCGACGTGAAGGCGTGGGACCCCGGGGCGGGCGCCTATGTCGATCTCGGCGCCCCCGCGCCCACCCCGGGTAACGTGTCGCCTTCGCCCCAGGCATCCACGTTCGCTTGGGGCAGCGGCCCCTATCAGACCAATCAGACGCTCTCCGGGCTCACGGCCAATAACGGCCTGCCCACCTACGACACCTGGTCGACCAGCTATGAAAACCTGGGGACCGGCGGGGTAAACCCCGGCCAGGGCGACACCCCTTGCCAAGGCACCAACGGCTTCGACGTTAGCGGCAAGGGCGTGGTGGACGGCCCCGCCGACGCGATCACCTCGGCGCCGTTTCCCGTTCCGCTGCGGGGGATTCAGATCAAGATTCGCGTCTTCGAGCCCGACAGCCACAACATCCGCGAAGTGACGGTGACGCAGGATTTCTTGCCGAAGTAAGGATTCCTGTCAGCCGTCGGGTTTATCCCGGCGGTTTGGTCGCGCTTTCCAGCGGCATCAGGAAACCGCGGGGATAAACCCCGCGGCTCGCCTTTATCCTTCCCCTCCGCCTTCCGCCCTCCGCCCTCCGCCTTTATACTGTCGGCATGGCGAAGACGCTCCACGCCGTCGATTATCTGGCCCAGCCGGGGAAATACCTGGCCCAGCCGGTCTGCGTCGTCTTCGGAGGCGACGCCTTTTTGCGAAGGCAATCGCTCCTGAAGCTGCGGGAGGCGGTTTTGGGCGGCGAGGAGGCCGACTTCTCGCTGAGCGTGTTTGACGGGGGCGAGGCCCAATTGCGCGACGTGCTGGGCGAGTTGGGCACCGTGGCCATGTTCGGCGGCCGGCGGCTGGTGGTGGTCGAGGAGGCGGAGGATTTCATCAGCGGCAACCGTGCGGCGCTGGAGGACTACGTTGCCCGGCCCGCCCGCACCGGCATCCTGGCCCTGGAGACCGCGGCCTGGCCGAGCAACACGCGGCTTTACAAGGCGGTGGCCGCCGACGGGCTGGCGATCGACTGCAACGTCCCGGCCGCGGCGCAATTGGCCCGCTGGCTGGGCGGTTGGGCCAAGCAGGCCCACGGCGTTGAGTTGCCCTTGGCCGCCGCGGAGCTGATCGTGGAAACCATCGGTCCGGAACTGGGGCTGATCGACCAGGAACTGGCCAAGCTCGCCCCGATGGCCGGCAGTTCGCGGACGATCACGCCGGAGATGGTGGGCCGCATGGTCGGCGGGTGGCGTGCCAAGACCACCTGGGAGATGCTCGACGCCGCCCTGGACGGCAAGCCGGCGGCGGCCATGGTCGAGTTGGACCGGCTGCTGGCCTCCGGCGAGAACGCCATCGGCCTGTTGGCACAGATTTCCGCCTCGCTCCGCCGCTTCGCCGCCGCCACGCGGCTGGTCCTCCAGGCCGAGGCGGCCGGGCGGCGCATCGCGCTCGGTCAGGCCCTGGAGCAGGCCGGCGTCCGCGCCTTCGCCTTGCCAAGGGCCGAGCGGCAGCTTCGCCGCCTCGGCCGCCAGCGGGGGGGGCAGCTCTACCGCTGGCTCCTCGAGACCGATCTCGACCTGAAGGGGGATAGCACGATCCCCCCCCGCCACCTCTTGGAGCGGTTGGTCCTCCGTCTGGCCGCCCGGCAGGAAAAATAAACCCTCTTGCACGCCGGGAGGGTTTCCGGTATCCTGCGCCCCCTCTTCTGTGGGAACCTCGCGACAAAATTCGCCTCTTCAAAAAATGTCACGCAACGGCGCCAAGGCGCAAAGCATGGGCTGGGATGAGACTGGGGATGTCGTGTCCCGGCTTCCCCCTTTGGCATCTTTGCGCCCTTGCGTGAACCATCTTGTCATGGCGATTGCCCTGGCCCTTTGGACCGGCTGCGCCTCGTCGCCGTGGTCTTCCCATGACGCGGCGAAGCCCCCGCCGGCCGCGCCGGCGTCAGTGGCGCCGGCAGCGACGGCCAATTCGACCCGCCCCGATCCCCAGGCCCTGCAACAAGTCATGGCGGAACTCCAGCAGATGGGGGCCATCGACCCGGCAGCCCGCGAAAAGATGCTGGCCGAGTTGAAGCAGACCGATCCGGCCCTCTGGCCCTTGATGATGCAGCAATTCCAGGCGGTGGCGGCCTATCGGCGTCAGGCCCAGCAGCAGGACAAGGATGCCGCAGCGGCCAGCCACCCGCCGGCCGTCGCGGCTGCCACGCCGACGCCATCGGCGGTGGTGGTTCAGCCCGCAGCAGCCCAAGGCCCGCCGGCTGCCGAGACCCGCCCGGCGGATACGGCCGTGGCACAAGACGCCCGCCCGGCCGATAAAGCCGTGGCACCGAAGGCTCACACGGCCGACACGGCCGTGGCACAGAAGGCCGACACGGCCGTGGCACGAAACACGGCCGCCGCGAAACCAGCGGGCCATCCGGCGCCGGCCGGCCCAAGTGGCCCCGTGGTCCAAACGTCCTACAATACGGCCCTGCCGGCCGACTGGCACGACGACCTGGCCGCGGCAATCCACCAGTTGGAGGCGCAGCCCAAGGCCGCGGCCAAGTCCGACGCCGCCGTGGCGCAACAGGCCTACCTGCGGGTGCTCTACCTGCTGGCCGGGCGGCGCGACGACGCCCTGAGCCCCATCCCCGACGCCTCGCCGGCCGCCCAAGACTACTGGTCGAAGCAGCTCTACGGCCTGGCCGTCTGGCTCGACACCGACCACACCCCGGACGGCGTGCAGCGGGCAGCCGAGACCAAGCGGATTTTGGACGAAGCCCTGATGCGGCTAGGCGAGTCGGCCCCCCTGGTGGTCCACAACCTGGCCTTCTGTACCGAGGTGCGGAGTTTCGGCTTGATCACCCCCTTCCGCAAGGCGGAATTCACGCCCGACCAGGAAGTGGTCCTCTACGCCGAGTTGGAGAACTACACGGTCGAGCCCACGCCGCGCGGCTTCCACACCGCGTTGCACAGCAGCTACCAGGTATTCGACTCCCGCGGGCAGCGGATCGCCGACCAAGACCTTGGCGGCACGGAAGAGTATTGCCAGAGCCCGCGGCACGATTTCTTCATCCCCTATCACCTCCACCTGCCGAAGCGGATCTACAACGGCAAGTACACGTTGCAGCTTACCGTCGAGGACGTCAAGAGCCACAAGGTGGGGCAGTCGTCGATCGAGCTTACGATCAAGGGGAGCGAGGGGTAGCGGGGCGTGTGTGCCACTGCTGGCTTGTCCAGCAGTGTTTCGTGCTTGACGCCGGCAGCACTGCTGGACAAGCCGGGCACCATGCGAAGCATGGTCGTGGCACCCGGCGGTGCCCCGTTTCTTCTCCTCCGCTGGCCAGCCGGCGGCAAATCCGCTATCATAAGGGCCTCTTGAAGAAGACCTTGGTCAGGTTCCCCATGATGAGGACGGAAAATGGCTCGTAAGATATTGAATCGTAAAGAGTTGCGTGAGGAGAACGAGGCGGCCGAGAGCGTCGAGGCAGCCGCGGGCGCCGAGGCAGCCGAGGGCGTCGCGGGTAAGGAGAAGCCGGCGGCGAAGAAGAAGGCCCCCGCCAAACGAAAGACCCGCGCCAAGGTCGCCAAAGAGGTCCGCCTGAAGGCCTTCTGGGGCGTTTTCAACCAGTCGCTGAAGCGCGTGGCCCTGCTGGATTACAGCCAGCGGGCCGAGGCCGACAAGAAGGCGGCCGATTTAAGCGAATCGCAGAAGACTCCGCACTTCGTCCAGCTTGTCAAAGAGGTCATCGAGGAGTGACCGGCGCCGGTTCCAAGGGTGGCGGCTGGCCGGGTGAAAGACCCGGAGAGGGAACCGCAGATAAACGCGGATGAACGCAGACGACTGCGTAAACGTATATCCGCGTCTATCTGCGTTAATCCGCGGTTCCTCCGCCCGCCGTGTGAATGGTTGCGTCCCATTCTGCCGCCGCCGGGGCCCGCTGCGCCCGCAAAAACGGCAAATCAGCGACGGCTGGTTTTCCATTCACAACCGGCTCCGCTTGGCCGCTTTGTGCGGGATTTTTGCTTTGCAGCACGGGCTTTTTCCGGTTGTGTCGAGAAGCCGCGCCGTGGTTGAAAGAGGGCATTTTTTGGTGGCGACGGTGGCAGCGATTGCCCGGGGGCCGGAAATGCAAAATGAGCCGCCAAGGCCCGGTTTCGCCGAATCCCCGGCCACCGCCGGGACGATCCGTTTTTACGAGTGATAGGGAATGGATCCATGAATTTGGAAAGGAGTCTCGTATGAAACGGTTCCGTGTTTCCGTCTTTGTGCTTCTGGCGGCTTGCATGGCCGCACCGGCCTGGGCCCAGTACGGTCTGTATGGCGCCCCGGACATCCTGCCGTTATCGCCGGCACAGCCGTCGTCGCCGGCCGGGCCCACGGTGGCCCCGATGGCATACCAGGGCGAGTCGGCCCCGCAGGGCCCCCTGGCCGCCAACAGCTACACGCTAGTGCCGGCCGATCCTTCGCAGCCGACGGCCATGGCCGACGCCGGCGGGGGGATGCCGCCGATGCCGGCCGAGCAGCCCAAACCGATGCTGGCGCCCACCCCGGCGGCGAACAATGCCGCCCCGTTGGGCCCCACCCCCGCCACCGCCGGCGGCCTGCCGTGTTACACGCCCAGCTACCTGGGCTGCGGCAGCGGCGTTACGGCCGGCGGACCGCTGGGCTGCGGCTGGGACGGCTGCAACGCCTGCAACGGCTGCCAGTGGTACGGCTCGGTGCTGGGATTGGTCATGACCCGCGACCGGCCCAATAAGCTATGGACCAGCTACCAGGGCGGCAGCTTCGCCAACCAGGCCAACCAAACCATGAACACACAACAGGCCAGCGTGGGTTGGGAGGGGGGCGGCGAAGTCACCTTCGGCCGCTACTTCTGCTGCAACCAGTGGTCCATCGAGGCCACCTTCTGGTCGCTGGCCGATATGACCGGCTGCGCCAGCACCTCCGTCCAGCCCTACGTCGCCTCGCCCTTGACCAGCAGCCTGGTGCACTTCAGCGACACTACCGCCGATCAATGGTTCGATCACTCCAGCTGCCAAACGTTGCAGCGGACCGACGAGTTCGACGACCTCGAGCTCAACGTGGTCCACCATCATCTGCTCTGCGAGTGCGGCTGCCCCTTGAGCGTCGATCTGCTGGCCGGCGTCCGTTTCTTCCGCTTCCGCGACAACCTGGTCTGGGGCGCCGACTCGAATATCTACGACACCTGGGCCTACTTCCGCGATCAGACCGAGAACAACCTGATGGGCGGGCAGATCGGCTTCAACGTCCAGTACCGGCTCTGCCACTGCTTGAGCCTGTTCGTGACGCCGAAGTTCGGCATCTTCGACAACTACGTCACCAACGAATTCCGCGCCAACATGAACGACGGTGGGACCTCCTACAACGGCTACCAGACCATCTATCCCGGCCTGTCCTACCCGGTCGAGTCGCATGCCAACATCTTCTCGGTCCTCAGCCAGATCGACGTGGGGCTGGACTGGCAGATTACGCAGCGTCTCAGCGCGCGGGTGGGATATCGCGTGGTGGCCATCACCGGCGTCGGCCTGGCCGACAACCAGATCCCGCCCTACCTCAACGATATCCCGGCAATCCAGGATATCGACCGCAACGGCAGCCTCTTGGTGCACGGGGCGTTTGCGGGCATGACGTACTGCTTCTAACGGCGGCAGACGCTGGCCGCGGTCGATGGCCGCGGCAGGGAAATGAGGAAGGACGAAGCCGAGGGGCAGTCGCGCTGCGGCGCGGCTGCCCCTTTTTCGTTTCCCTCAGGGGGTCGTCTGCGAGCCGTCGCAGACGGCCTGGAAAGCGGGATCGGATCGCAAGGCATCGAAATCCGTTTCGGCGTCGATCAAGCGGCGATACGCGGGGTCCATCGCCAGCGCCCGCTCCAGATAGTCCAGCGCCTGCCGCTTTCCGCCGGCCAGGCTCCAATAGCAGGCGAGGTTGTAGAGGATCAGGGGCTCCTCGGGATCGGCGCTGCGGGCGGCCTCCAGGGCGTCGATGGCCAGGTCGATGTGTCCGGTGCGTTTGTGGCACCAGCCCAAGGCCAGCCAGGCGCGGACGTTCTCCGCTTCGGCCGCGGTGACGCGGCCCAGCGTGCCGACGGCCTCGGCATATCGGCCCAAACCGCGCAGGGCCTCACCTTGGAGATAGAGGGTGTGCAGATCGGCGTCGCCGGAATCGCCCAGCCGCGAGAGCACGTCCAGCGCCTGCTGCGACATGCCCAGTTCCAGATAGCCCTCGGCCTGGTGCTGGAGCTTCATGCGGCGGATTCGGTCCTTCGACATCGTCATGCGGCTTACCCGTGGGGCCGAGGGAAAAGGAGACTGCGACGGATCCCTGCCCACCTCAATTTTAACAGCTAAAGGCGACAAACCCAAATACCAATGATCAAGTCGCAGCGCAACTGGCCATTTGCCAAGCGCTAAGGAAGAATTTTCACAATGTGGACTTTTTGGCCAACACGGCTTAGGCCACCGGCACGGCCGCCTCGTGATAGCGGTCCAATAACGACTTGGCCGGCACAGTCACCCGCAACACGGGGGCAAAGCGGGCGAATTCGGCGTCGATTTGCCCAAGCATCGCCGCCGGCGAGGGACTCCCCGACGGCGCCACCTTTTCGTAGCAGGCCTCGAAGGCGGCACATTCACCCCAGACCGGATCGCTGGCGGCCGGCAACAACGCCGAAAGAGCCACGGCCAGCTTGGCCGGCTCTCGGGCGGGCTGGGTGGCCAAGGTCTCCACCGCCACATGGCATTCGATCAACTCGGCGAATTGTCCGGGCAGGCTCCAGTGGCGGGCCATCAGCCCGGCCACGTTGGCATGGGACCAGCCGAAGACCTCCTTTTCCAGGTCCGAAAGCCGCATCTGCCGCTCCGCGCGGACCTGCAACAAGCCGCTGTAAAGCTCCCTGGCAGCCGCCGCCAGCACGGGAATCGCCATGTCCTGCAACAGCGCGGCCGCAAAGGGTTCTTCGGCGTCGGCCATGCCCAGCAATTTGCCCGTCGCCCGCGCCAGCAGGGCCCGCCGCAACGAATCCTGCCAGAGGCCCTTGAGGTCGAAGGGGCCGCATTTTGGATCGGGCATCAGGCTGAAGACCGCGCTCCAGAGGGCGAAGTCCCGGATGGTGCGGATTCCCACCAGGGTGATGGCCGTCTTCAAACTGGCAATCCGCCGCGAAAACCCGAAGTAGGACGAGTTCACAAAACGCAGGACTTGGCTGGTCAACCCGCCGTCGGCTTCGATGGGGACGCTGAGTTCGGTCGCGCCCGTGGCCGGGTCCCGCGACAGCTCCAGCAGGCGGAGCGCGCTTTGCGGCAGGGCCGGAAGTTGCGCGGCCGCGAGGACCTTTCGCAAGTCCAGCGACGGGCATAGTCCGCGTTGGGTCATGGCCAGCACCCCAGTGGTCCATAGGGTGGGCATGGCCCACCGCGTGCGGCTATCCTCCCGGTGGTGGCTAGCGGGCGGTTGCCGCTGCGTAAACCTAGGCCAAAACAGCCCAGAGGCAAGGTTCCCCCTCCTCTGGGTGAAATTTTCGCCTTTTTGCACGGAACCACCCTCGGGCCGCCACCAATCAGGAGGACAGACACGAATGTCTGCCCTCCGGAACGATCGGGCTGGAGCAGGCAAAATCACCGCCAAGGGGTCGAATCATGCGATTAACACTGCGGACCATGCTGGCCTACCTGGACGGCATCCTGGAAGCGGATGACGCCCAGGATATCGCCAAGAAAATCGAAGATAGCCAGTACGCCACGAGCCTGCTGCATCGCATCCGCGACGTGATGCGGCGGCTGCGGCTGGCGGCCCCCAGCATTTCGGAGCGGGGACCGGGGCTGGACGCCAACACCGTGGCCGAGTACCTCGACAACACCTTGCCGCCGGATCGCGTGCCCGATTTCGAAAAGGTCTGTCTGGAGTCGGACATCCACCTGGCCGAGGTCGCCGCCTGTCACCAGGTCTTGGCCGCGGTGTTGGGGGAGCCGGTGGAAATCGATCCGGAGAGCCGGCAGCGGATGTATCAACTGCCGCAGGCGGCCGCCCAAGCGACCGCGGCCAGCCGCGAAGAGGCCGGGGGATCCTCCGGCGACGGCGCCGCCGTCGGCGACGCGGCCTTGCACCAGGTCCGGCCCCGCCCCATGGTGCCGGAGTATCTCCGCGAGCCTCCCCGGAAGCGGAGCTTCCTGGTCACGGCCGCGCTGCTGTTGCTGGCCGGCTGCGTCGTCGGGGCCCTGTTGCTGGCCTTCGGCTTCTTCGACCGGTGGAACCCCGCCAGGTCCACGGCGTCCAATCCGGCCAAGCAGTCCAGGACCGACAAGGGACCGGACAAGGCGACGACGGCGCCGGAGAAGACCAGTCATGCGGCCGGCGAGGGCACGTCGGCCAAGGGAAAGGAGGCCGCGAAGGCGCCGGCGGCTGCGGACGCGAGGCAGAAACCAACGGCCCCGTCGGCGGAAAAGCCGGGCAATCCCCCTGCTTCGGCCGCCAAGGGCGGCGCCGTCCCGACGCCGGAACCCGGCAAAAATGGCAAGCAGCCACCTGCCGCGCCCGACAAGGGAGAAGCCCCCGCGCCCGGCACCGGCGCGATCGCCCGGAGCGTGTCGAAACCGCCGGTGGGCCCCGCCGGAGAAGAACTCGTCCCGGCCACGCCCGAGGGCGCCGAGCCCGAAAAGGAAGCTCCTCCGCCCGCGGCGGCGGAACGGATCGGGCATTACGTTTCCCAGGAGCAGGTGCTGCTCCAGCGGGACGCCAAGACCCACGAGTGGATGCGGGTCTTGCCCGGCGAACCCGCGATGACCACCCAATGCTTGTTGTCCATGCCGAACTATCGCCCCGAGATCGTGCTGGATGCGGGCATCACGGTGCAGTTGGTGGGCGGCACGCAGGTGCAAGTGCTGCCCGGCGACCTGCAAGCCCCGCCCGCGCTGGAGATCGTCTTTGGGCGCGTGGTGTTGCAGCCGGTGGCCCAGGGCGGGCGGCAAGTGCAATTGACTTTCGGCGGCCGCAGCGGCGTGCTGACCCTGGTCGATTCGGGGAGCATCACCGCCGTGGAAGTCACTTTCTACCATATCCCGGGGAACAATCCGGAGACCGCAGCCCCGCGCATGGTGGCCGAGTTGTACGTCGGTCATGGCGCGGTCCGCTGGCAGGATAAGAACCAGCAGGAGCCGCTCCGCATCATGGCGCCGGCC
Organism: Thermoguttaceae bacterium; assembly: GCA_052139835.1. Lineage (GTDB taxonomy): Bacteria > Planctomycetota > Planctomycetia > Pirellulales > Thermoguttaceae > JBKQVT01. The sequence continues at coordinate 24,368 of JBKQVT010000114.1, read as the reverse complement.
CGCGTGGTCCTGGGTGGCCCGGCGCCGCCCGAGGCACAACCGCTGGAGAACAAGGACCTGCCCAAGTGGATCGAGCCGGAGCCGCTGCGGGACTTGGATCAGCGCGGGCGGATCGTCCTGGCCCAGTCGCTTCAAGTCGGGCGGCCGGCCGAATCGGGCCTGAAGGAATTGGCCGGTCATCGCCGCAGCGAAGTCGCGCGTTTGGCGCGGCGCTGCCTCGGCTGCCTTGGCGATTTCGAGCCCGCGGTCGCGGCGCTGAACGATTCGGACCAACGGCAATCCTGGTATGAGCCCACGACCGGCTGCGTCGAGCAACTCCGCGAGGCGATCGCGCGGGGACCGAAGACCGCGACCGCCGTCCGCGAGGCGATGGAAAGGCGTTTCAGCCCCGAGGACGCCGCCGCCCTGTATCGCATGCTCTGGGGCTACACGAACAAGGACCTCGAAGACGGCGCCGACCGGAAGCTCGTCCAATATCTGGACCACGAGAAACTGGCCTTCCGCGTCCTCGCCTTCTGGAACCTCAAGGACATCACGGGGATGAAACTCTACTATCAGCCGGAGCAGACGGCGGCCCAGCGCCGCCGCTGGGTGACCGAGTGGAAGCGGTATCGCGAGCAGGGCAAGGTCCGCATTCGCGGCGGCGAAGAGAAGCCGCGCGGCAGCCAAGAAAAGCCGCGCAGCAGCCAAGAAAAGCTCCGCGGCAGCGAGGCTCCGCCGGTGTCGCCGACGCCGCCCCCGACCGAAACCAACGGCGGCAACCACAACGAGACCGGCAAGGGATCCCTTCCCCCGCCGCCGCCCCCGGCCGAACCGTAGAAGCCCGGAGGGAGAGGGGGACCTGTTTAGGCCGCCTCCGCAGACGTGCCCACGTCGGACCAGGCACGCTTGTATTGCAAGGCATCGAGCAGTTCCGTCAGGGTGAGCGTCTTGTTTTCCAGCTCCAACGGAATCTCCATGCCCGGATCGCAAACCAGGTCCACCGTGCCGTCCTCGCCGACCAGGTTGTCGAACTCGCGGAGCAGGCCGTCTTGAATCGCCTGGCGGACGAGGTGGCCGCGGGTGGCGGGAACCTCGCTGGCCCGATCCCCCAAGCTGTCGGCGGCCCGCTTGGCCAGCGCAGGCAGATACTCGCTGGGAATCTCGATGAGCTTGGGGACGTAGACTTTCACTTGCATGGCTTCTGCTCCTCCTGGGACAGGACGCCAGGGGGCCGGCGCAACTCACCAGTGCGGAGTGGCGCGGCGGGCCCGCGGGCCGTTCCTATAGGACCTATCGGCAGGCCGCTTGGGAGGGTTGCATCGATTTTTCGGAATTTCCCGGTGCGGAGGGCCAAGTTCTCCCCGGCTCCCTCCCCCTCTTTCTCCGGGACCAATCGGCTAACCTGGCGCCGGAGGGAGAAGAGGAACTGCCGTCCGCCGCAGCACCCACCGCTGGGCAGGCCGCTTCAGCCGCGTGTACCAGGGCTCCTCCTCGGGATGGATCGGCTCGACGAGGATGGTCTTCAGTCCGGCCAGCCGGCCCGCCAGGACGTCGGCAAACACCTGGTCGCCGACCAGGGCGGTGCTGGCGGGCGGGAAGGCCATGGTCCGCAGGGCGGTTCGGCACCCCATCGGAAGGGGCTTCATCGCCCTGGCCACAAAGGGCAAGTCCAGCCGCCCGGCAAACTCACCAATCCGCCGACCATAGCCGTTGGAAATCAGGCACAGGCCGATCCCTGCGGTACGCATCGCGCGGAGCCAGGCCGCCACCTCGGGCGTCACCTCCGTCGCCCGATACCGCTTCAGCGTGCAGTCGGCATCCAACAAGAGAGCATCGATCCCCCACTGCCGAAGGAGATCCAACGACAATGCCTCCACCTTCGCCACGCGATAATCGGGGGTCAGCCATCGCAGCATGGTATTGGTCTCCGGTCAGCGAGCCGCCGGGTTTATCCCGGCGGTTTGGCGGCGTTTTCCAGCGGCGCCGGGCAACCGCGGGGATAAACCCCGCGGCTCGCTTCCAGCTCGCGGCTCGCTGATGTTGAATCCATCTGCTAAGATGATCCTCGACATGACCACGATCCGCAAGAGAGCATACGCCCGCGCCGGCCTGGTCGGCAACCCGTCGGACGGCTATTTCGGCAAGACGCTGTCGGTCATCGTGCGGAACTTCTGGGCCGAGGCGACGCTGACGGAATCCGACCGGCTGGAGTTGGTGCCCGGCCGGGAGGATGAAGGCCGCTACAGCTCGTTGGACGATCTGGTCCGCGAGGTCCGCCTGCACGGCTATTACGGCGGCCTGCGGCTGGTGAAGGCGACGGTGAAGCGGTTCGCCGAGTATTGCCGGCAGGAAGGCCGCCGGCTGGACGAGGGCAATTTCACGCTCCGCTACGAGAGCAACATTCCCCGCCAGGTGGGGCTGGCCGGTTCCAGCGCGATCATCGTGGCCGCCCTTCGCTGCCTGATGGAGTATTACGGGGTGGAAATCCCCCGCCGCGTGCAGCCGTCGCTGGCGCTGGCGGTGGAGAGCGAGGAGTTGGGCGTGGCCGCCGGCCTGCAAGACCGCGTCGTCCAGGTCTACGAAGGGCTGGTGTACATGGATTTCGCCCGTGCGCGGATGGAGGAGCACGCCGGGCTGCGGTGCGGGGTCTACGAGTCGATGGACCCGGCCCTGCTGCCGCCGCTGTACTTGGCCTACAGCGTCGCGGCGGGCGGGCCGACCGAGGTCTTCCATGACGACCTCCGCGGGCGTTTTCAAGCCCGCGAGCCGGCGGTGCTGGAGGCGATGGTTCGTTTGGCCGAGCTGGCGGCCGAGGCCCGCGCGTCTCTGCTGGCCGGCGACGCCGCGCGTTTCGGGCAATTCCTGGACGCCAACTTCGACGTGCGCCGCTCGATCTGCCGGCTGCCGGCCGCCCAGGCGGCCATGGTCGCGTGTGCCCGCGGCGCCGGGGCGACGGCCCATTTCGCCGGCTCCGGCGGGGCCATCATCGGCACCTATCCGGACGACGCGACCTTGGCACGTTTGCACGCCGCGCTGGGCGGGCTGGGCTGCCGCGTCGTCGTGCCCCTTATCCAAACCGGCCGGTGAGATAATCTTCCGTGGACTTCTTGGCCGGCTTGGTGAAGACCTGCTTGGTGGGACCGCATTCGATCAACTCACCTTCGTAAAGGAAGGCCGTATGGTCGGAGACGCGGGCGGCCTGCTGCAAGTTGTGGGTCACGATGATGATGGTATACTCGCCACGGAGCTCGCCGATGAGGTCTTCGACGCGGGTCGTCGAGCGCGGATCGAGCGCCGAGCAAGGCTCGTCCATGAGAATGATCTCGGGATGGACGGCGATCGCCCGCGCGATGCACAGCCGCTGGTGCTGGCCGCCGGACAGTCCCATGGCGGATTGGTGCAGACGGTCCTTGGCCTCCTCCCAGAGCCCGGCGCGGCGGAGGCTCTTTTCCACCGCCTCGTCAAGGACCTGCCGCTGGCGGACGCCGCCGATCCGCAGCCCGTAGGCCACGTTCTCGTAGATCGACTTGGCAAACGGGGTCGGCTTCTGGAAGACCATGCCCACCTTGCGGCGCAACTCGATGACGTCGGTGGCCGGGTCGAGGATTTCCTGGTCGTCCAGGACGATGCTGCCGCGGGCGTGGACGTCGTCGATGAGGTCGTTCATGCGGTTGAGGCAGCGCAGCAGCGTCGACTTGCCGCAGCCGGAGGGACCGATCAGCGCGGTCACCTGGTGGCGGAGGAAATCGAGGGAAACGTCCCGCAGCGCTTCGGTGCGTCCATAGTACACGTGGAGATTCGTCACCCGGACGATAGGAACGTCGACGATGCTCGCGCGGGCGACGGTCGATTCCATGGGAGCCTTCTGCGGGGGTGGGGTCATCTTCGGCGCCGGCTTGCGCCATACGTCGGCCGAGGTGGAAATCTGCGGGGTGCTCATCGAGAATATTCCAAAAGAACCTGGAATCTAGGAGTTAGGAGCTAGAATCGCGGAGCGGTGGCCGTTCCATGCTTCTGACTTCTAACTCCTGACTCCTAACTTCTAACTCCTTCTCAAATCGTCCGCATCTGAAGTTTCTTTCTCATGCGGTTCCGCATGTAAATGGCCAGGCTGCTCATCACCAGCACGATCAGCACCAGCAACAGCGTCGTCACGTAGACCATGGGCTTGGTGGCCTCGACGTTCGGCGACTGGAAACCGATATCGTAAATATGGAACCCCAAGTGCATGAACTTGCGGTCCAAGTGGAAGAAGGGAAACTTGGCGTCCAGCGGGAACGTCGGCGCCAGCTTGACCACGCCGGTGATCATCAGCGGGGCCACTTCGCCGGCGGCGCGGGCCATGGCGAGGATGAAACCGGTCATGATGCCCGGCGAGGCCAGCGGCAGCAACACCCGCACCAGGGTCTGAAACTTGGTTGCGCCGAGGGCCTGGGAGCTCTCGCGGACGCTCCGCGGGATTGCCCGGATCGCCTCCTCCGTGGCCACGATCACCACCGGGACGGTCAGCAGGCCCAGCGTCAGGCTGGCCCAGAGGATACCGCCGGTGCCGAAGGTGGGACTGCCGGCCGCCACGCGCTCCGGATAGAACCATTGGTCCAGTTGCGCACCGATGCCGTAGACGAAGAACCCCAGGCCGAAAATCCCGTAGACGATCGAAGGGATGCCGGCCAGGTTGTTTACCGCGATGCGGACCAGGCGGACCAGGAAGCCCTCGCGGGCGTATTCGCCCAGGTAAATGCCGGCCAGCACGCCCAGGGGAAAGCAGTTCATCGCCATGAGGAAGATCAGCATGAAGGTGCCGAAGATGGCGGGAAAGAGGCCGCCTTCGGTGTTCGATTCCCGCGGCGCGGCGGTGAGCAATTCCCAGATTTTGGCCAGGTAGTGGCCCACTTTCGCCGCCGGGCCCATGGCGTTGGGCTCATAGGCGCGGACCACGTCGGCCAGGGCGATGGTCCGCAGCCGGCCTTGCCCGTCGGCCAGCACAGCCACGTTCCGCCGCAATGCCGCCTCGTGCACTTGCTGCTGGGCCACGATTTCCTGCGACTGCCGGCCGATCCGGTCGCCGCGGGCTTGCAGTTCCTGCCGCCGGGCATCCAGCGCCGCGAGGGCTTCGGGCCGGCCACCCTCGGCCGCCGCGCGATCTCTCTGGTAGTCCACCTTCATCGCCGCATAGCTCACCTGGTCGAGCTGATCGCTCAGGGTGGAAAGCCGCGCCGCCAGCGGCTCCAGGACCTCGCGGCGTCGCCGCTGGAGGGCGGCCAGCGCCGCGTGGAATCTTTCGCCCGGCGCGCCGCCGGCGGGCAGTTTCAGCGCCGGCGTTTTCAGTTCCCGGAGGAAGCCGTAGAAGTCGCCGTTCTCGATCCGCTCCAGCACCACCGCGCCGGAGGGATAATCGACCCGGCGGATGGTCTTCGCGGAGATCCAATGAAAATCCTGCCGCCGGGGGTCGAGTTCGCGATTGCCTGTCTTGAACTGCGTGCTGCGGACGCCGTTGTCCGGATTGGTCTGGCTGGCGATGGGGATGCCGAGGAACCGTGTGCCGTCGGCCAGCGTGACTTCCTCCAGGGCGGACGGCCAGTAGACGCCCAGGCCGTTGACCATGATGACCACCAGCAGCGTGGCGGTCATGAGGAGCATCGAGGCCAGGGCGGCGGCGGTGGTCCAGACCATCGGCTCGCCCTGGCGCCAAAAGGTATTAGTATTGCCCATAACGCTTCCGCAACCGCTGGCGGACCAACTCGGCCGCCGTGTTCAGCACAAAGGTAAGCACGAACAACAACACCGCGCAGAGAAACAGCACCCGATAGAGCGTGCCGGGCGAGCCCAGGCCGGGGACCGGGGCCTCGGGAATCTCCGTGGCGATATTGGCCGACAGCGTCCGCATGCCGTCCAGCGGGCTCCAGTGCAGCAGGGGCGTATTGCCGGCGGCCATCAGCACGATCATCGTTTCGCCCACCGCCCGGCCGAAGCCGATCATCACGGCGGCGAAAATGCCCGGACTGGCCGAGGGGAGCACGACCCGCCGCAACGTCTGCCAGCGGCTGGCCCCCAGGGCCATCGAGGCCGCGGTCATGCTGTGGGGGACGTTGGAGAGCGCATCTTCCGCCAGCGAGAAGATGATGGGAATGACGGCGAATCCCAGGCCGATGGCGATGATGATGCTGTTGCGCTGATCGTAGTCCAGGTCGAGGTGCAGTTTGAGCCATCCCTTGAGGCTGCCGCCTGCCAACAGGGATTCCAGCCAAGGCCAGTGCAGGTGTTGATGGACCCAATGCTGGGCAAGGCCGCCCAGGACGACGTGTTCCAGCCGCGGCCCGGCCCAAAGCGAGGCCGCCACGCTCAGGAAGATGACTGGCGCCACCAACAGGAACTCGCGGCCGTGGGCGATCCGCCGCGCCCAGTCGTAGCGCCGCAGCAGTTGCCACAAGAACAGGAACCCCACGACCGCGGCGGGCAACACCAGCAGCAAGATCAACAGCGACATCAGGTGGCGCTCGATGATCGGCGCCAACCACAACGCCGCGATGAAACCGATCACGACCGAGGGCAGGGCGGCCATGATCTCCACCGCCGGCTTGATCCACTGTTTGAAGCCCGGCACCGTGAAATGGCTCACGTAGGCCGCCGCCGCCAACGCCAGCGGCACGGCGAACAACATGGCGTAGACGGTCGCCTTGAGCGTGCCGAACAGCAGCGGCACGAGACTCATCTTGGGCTCGTAATCGTCACCGCCGGTGGTCTGCCACACGTAGTCCGGCTCGTCGTAGCCTTCATACTGCACCTTGCCGAAGAGCGCCTGCCAACTGACTTCCGGATGGGGGCAGAGGATGCGCCAGGCGGTCAGGCGTCCCTGGGCATCCAGTCCCAGCACGGCGTCGGCGCGGGAGGAAAGGCCGACCTGCGCCAGCGGCGGCGTGCCGCCGAGAGTGGCCAGCCGGCGCTCGGTGGTCATGTAGTCCAGCGCCGCGGTGCCGCCGTCGTCGAGGCTCAAGAGGGCCTTGCTCCGCCGCGCGGGAAGGATGTGGCGGACCGCATCCCCATGGGCCGAAAGGGTGTGGATTTGGCGGAGTTTCCGCGACTCCCCCGCGCCGGTGCGGACGAAAAACCAGGTGGTGAGCTGGCCGCGGTCGTCCCCCACGGCCAGCGAGACGTCGCCCAGAAGGACGCCCAGCGCGGTGACCGCCCGCTGGTCGTGGAAGGCGGTCGTCACCGCCTGGGCAGCCGGCCGGCCGTCGTCGTCCAGCCGCCACCAGAGCAGCAGGCCGTCGGACGTGCCCGCGTAGAGATTCGCCCCCGCGGCGTCCAGGGCCAGCGGACCGATGGTCCCGCCGGTCTCGTTGGGGAGGACCGTGCGCCGGGTCTTCGCGGTGACTTCGCCGGCGAGGTTTTCCTCGCGGACCTGGCGGACCAGGAGGATGTGATTGTCGCCCAACAGCGCGGCCGAGGTGACGGTTTCTTCCTTGTCCTTCGGGGCCCGCACCATGGCGCGGACCGGCAACGGGCCCTTTTCCGGCGGAATCGTCGCCCGAACGCGGACCGTGCAGACGGGCTTGCCCCGCGGGCTGCGCGGGTCCGCCGCCACCGCCGCTTCCACCAGCGAGATCGTACCGTCGGACCAGACCAGCGAATACTCCCCCGGCCGCGAACACTCGACGGCCGCCACGGTGCTACCCTTTTCTCCGCGCGTCGCGACCTGCTGCAAGATCGCCCCCGTGTGCAGATCGAGAAACGTGACCGTCCCGTCGCGGCCCAAGAGGTGGGCGACCAGCAGCTTCTTCTCGTCCAGCCCCATCTCGACGCCGACCGCCGCCACGTCCCGCGGCGCGATCGACGCCGGCAACGGCAGCGTGGTGATGAGCCGGGTGCGGGCCGGCTGGAACAGCGGCAAGACCGTGCCGGCAATCAGCACCACGATGGCGATCACGCTGGCGATGACCGCCATGCCGCCCAAGGTAACGACCCAGCGGGCAGCCTTGTCGCGCCGCTGGACTCGTCGAAGCGTGGCTTTGCTGAGCGCAAACATGACGGTTCCTCGGCATCACCACGCAGTTGCCAAAAGGGGACAGTCCCCCGGCTTTGCGGGCGACTCATTGCACGATCGTGAGTTGCTTGGCTTGGACTGTTGCGGGCAGGGGGCCGTAGCCATCCTTCACCACGATCTCTTGTCCCTCCTTGGAGAGCACGAACTTGAGAAACTCCTTCGTCAGCGGCGGCAGCGGCTCGCCGGGTTTCATGGCCGCGTAGATATAAAGCATCCGCCCCAGCGGATAGGATCCGCTCAGCGCGTTGTCGAAGGTCGGCTCGACGAGCTTGTCCTTGTCGCTCTTGGCCAGCGCCACGGCGCGGACCTCCGAGGTCTTGTAGCCGATGCCCGAGTAACCGATGCCGCCGCGATCGTTGGCCACGCCGTTGACCACCGCCGCCGAGCCGGGCTGCTCCTTGACCGTGTCCTTGTAGTCGCCCTTTTCCAGCACGTGCTCCTTGAAATAGAGGTAGGTGCCGCTGGCCGAATTGCGGCCGTAGATGCTCATCGGCAGCGTTGCCCAGTCGCCCGTCAGGCCCACGTCGCCCCAGTTGGCGATGTCGCGATAGCCGCTCTTGCGGGTCTGCGAGAAGATGCAATCCAGTTGCGCCAGCGTGAACCCGCGGATGGGATTGTCTTTGTGGACATAGACCGCCAGGCAATCGACCGCCACGTCGATCCGCGTGGGCCGGAAGCCGTGCTTGGCCTCGAAAGCGTCCTCCTCCTCGGTCTTCATCTTCCGCGACATCGGCCCAAGCTGGGCGGCGCCTTGCGTGAGGGCCGGCGGGGCCGTGGCGGAGCCCTTCCCCTCCACTTGAATCTTCACGTTCGGATAGAGCTTCGAGAAGGCTTCCGCCCAATAGGTCATCAGGTTATTGAGCGTGTCGGAGCCGACGCTGTTGAGGTTGCCCGAAATGCCGGAAACCGGCACATAAGGCTTGATGTCCTTGCTGACCGTGCCCGCCGAGTCCGCGGGCTCGGCGGCAGCCGCGCCGGCCGCGGCCAAGAGGGTCAAGCAGATCGACGCAAAGACAATGGCGGCAACACGCTTCGTGCAGACAGAGATTCTCATCGCGGGTTCTCCTGAAGTTGAGGTGTGTCGAGGGCTTGCGTGCCGCGAAGCTCCCGGTTCGGAACCTACCCAAGAGAATGCTAGTTGTGGATTGTTAAGGATGTGTGAGTAGCGGGTTAGTTCTCGATGAGAAGGCGGGGCGGAAGCGCCGAAGCGAGCCGGGGGGTTTATCCCCCCGGTTGCGGCGCGCCGCGCATCCGCCGGGATAAACCCGGCGGCTCGCTGAGCGATGCGCCGCCCTACTCCTTACAGCGGTAGCCGACGCCGCGGACGGTTTCAATGTGGCGGCCGGCCGAGCCGAGCTTCTTCCGCAGTCCGACGATCTGCACGTCGACCGCCCGGTCCGTGATGGCATAGTTGTCGCCGTGGACGGCATCGAGGATCTGCTGCCGGCTGAAGACCCAGCCCGGCTTGCTCACCAGAAATCGCAGCACACGGAACTCCGTGGAGCTGAGCGACACGGGTTCGTCATCGACCAGGACTTCATGGCGTCCAAGGTGGATGGTCAGCTCGTGGATGCGGAGGACTTCCTTGGTCTCGTCGTCGGGGGTTTCTTCGGGCGGGGGCTCGGGACGATGACGCAGCACTGCCCGCACCCGCGCCATCAGCACCTTGGGACTGAAGGGCTTGGTCACGTAATCGTTGGCGCCGAGATTCAGCCCGCCGACGATGTCCGATTCCTCTCCCTTGGCGGTGAGCATGACGATGGGCACCGCCTTGGTCCGCGGCTCGGCGCGGAGACGCTGGCAGACGGTCAGCCCGTCGAGGTCGGGCAGCATGAGGTCCAGGAGGATCAGGTCGGGCGGTTGCGCGGTGGCGGTGGCGAGGGCCTCTTCACCCGAGGCCACGCCCGCCACTTGGTAGCCTTCCTTCAGGAGGTGATAACTGACCAGCTCGCGGATGTCCTCCTCATCCTCGACCACCAGCACGGTTTTTTTCAGCATTTCGGCACCACGCGCGGCCGGTTCGGGCAAGGCACAGGTCGGCAACACAAGGCAGGTTCCCGGGGTTTTGCAAACCCCTACGTTACCCACCCCATGTTAGGTGTGTGTTAGCATCGTGTTAGACTTCGGTCAATGATATACCTCGCGGAAGGGGCCAGGGACTAGGGACTAGGGATTAGGGGAGCAAGCCCACGGGGCACCAGCATCGCGGGTCGCGGCCGCTGGGAAGGGGCGGTGGGACCCCCACTGGGAAAATCCCCCGGGGAAATACGCAGATTGCACAAAGTGGCTATACCCACCAAAATCCCGCAGCCCAGCAAGGAAGCTGGGCCCTTGGCCTCCCTTGGAAAGCCTGCCAAGCTGCCCGTGACAAGGTACCTCTGGCCCGGTACAATCCGATCTTAGATCGTTCTTTTACGCGACATTCGGCTCGGAACCCTTTACGTGGCCTTTCATCGCATCGATCCACCCCGGGCGGATGCGGCGCCGACCCAACGGCGGCGGCTGACTCCGGGTGGGGGAACATGGCTGCCGGCGGCATCGGCGGGCGGACCGTCGCTGCGCATCGATGACGCGCATCTGCCACTCCCCGAGCTGGTTCGCTGGCCCGGGCGGCTCTCCCGCGAGGCCCTGTACCTGGTCGCCTATCCGCTGATGTGCTTGTCGCGACGGCTGGAGGAGCGGCTCTTGGAGCTGTTTCAGAAGGGCTATGTCAAGGGGACCGTGACCACCGGCGTGGGCAACGAGGCCACCGCGATGGCCGCCTTGCCGCTGCGCGCCGGCCGCGACGTGGTCTCGCTGCTGCATCGCGACCTCGCCGCCCATTTGCTCCTCGGGGCCACTCCCCATCAATTGCTCTGCCAATACATGGCCAACGCCGAGAGCCCCACCCACGGCCGCGAGGGCAACGTCCATCACGGCGACGCCGCGCGGCGGCGTTTCCCGATGATGAGCCACCTGGGCAGGATGTTGAGTCTGGTGGTGGGCGGCGTCTGGGCGGCCCGCCGCGGCGGCGAAGAGGTCTTCGGACTGGCCGTGATCGGCGATGGCGGCAGCAGCACCGGCGAATTCCACGAGGCGATCAACCTCGCCTCGGTCCGGCGCACGCCCGTGCTGTTCCTGATCGAGAACAACCATTACGCCTTTTCCACCCCCACCAGCGCCCAGTATCGCTGCCGGCGGCTTTCCGACCGGGCGGCCGGCTACGCGATCACCGGCCGGACGATCGACGGCACCGATCCGTGGGAGGTCTACACGGCGGTCAACGAGTTGTTGGACGCCATGCGCGACGAGCCGGCGCCGGCCATCCTGGAGTGCATGACCCTGCGGCTGCACGGCCACGCGGCCTACGACAAGGGGCTCTACGTGCCCGCCTCGCTCATGGACCGATGGCGCCAGGACGATCCGTTGCCGCGGACGCGGCAGAAGCTGCTGGACGTTTGTGGGCTGTCCGAGGCGGAGGTGGCGTCGATCGACGCGGCCGTCGAGGCAGAGGTGCGCGACGCCGTGGCCAAGGCGATGGCGGTGGCCCGGCCGCAGCCGCCGCGCGGCTGGCCCGTCTACGCCGACCATGCGGCCGGCTCCGGCGATGGCAACGGCGACGGCGTTGCCGCTTCGGCCGGTGCGGCTGCCCTCGCGGCGCCGCAGCGGGTCGAGCCGTTTGCGGCGCGGGGCGTGAAAAACGGCGATGCCGTCCGTCTGGCCTTGGAATATCTCTTGTCGCACAACCCGGCCGCCTTCCTGGCCGGCCAGGACATCGGCCTCTACGGCTCGGCCTTCAAGACCTGCAAGGGGCTCATCGAGCGCTTCGGAGCGGAGCGGGTGATCGACATGCCGCTGGCCGAATCGGCCATGGTCGGATTCGCCCTGGGGGCATCACAGACGGGCGGGCAGCCGATCGTCGAGTTCCAGTTCGCCGATTTCTCCACCGAGGCGACCACGCAAATCGGCCTGAACGCCGGGAGCTGGTTCTTCCGCAGCGGACAGCCGGCGCCGCTGTTGCTGCGTCTGCCGTGCGGCGGCGGGTTGACGGTGGGGGCCTTTCACTCGGGCGAATACGAGGGCCTCTGGTCGCGCTTCCCAGGGCTCAAATTGCTCTACCCGGCCACTCCGCAGGAGACCTTTGAGGCCCTGCTGGCCGGCTTCTACGACCCCAATCCCTGCCTCGTCTTCGAGCACAAGCTGCTCTACTGGAGCCGCGGCGGCGACATCGACTTCGACGGCGACCTGGCCGCGGTCTGGCGGCCGCGGCGATGGTTGGAAGGCAGCGACTTGACGCTGGTCGCCTTCGGCGCCATGGCGCACCAGGCGGCCGAGGCCGCGGGGCGTTCGGGCTGCTCGGTCGATCTGTGGAACCCGCTGGTGCTCCAGCCCTTGGACCTGGCCCCCATTTTCGCCTCGATTCGCAAAACGGGACGATTGCTGGTGGTGCAGGAGGCGGGCGAGACGCGCGGCCTGGGCGACCGCATCATCGCGCTGGCCGTGGGCGAGTGCTTCGCGTCGCTGCGGTGCGGGCCGCGGCTGCTGGCCGCCCCGGACGTGCCGGTCCCCTTTGCCCCGGAACTGGAGGCCTGCTGCCTGCCCGACGCCCGGCGGATCGCGGCGGTCATCGGTCAACTCATGGAAGAAACATCCGATGGATGAGCCGCTCTTTCGCATGCCGCTGTTCTTGCCGGCCCAAGGCGCCGCGGAGACCGAGGCCACCATCATCGAATGGTGCATTGCCGAGGGCGACCACTTCCAGAAAGGCGAGGTGCTGGCCCAGATCGACAGCGCCAAGTCGGTCTTCGATTTCGAGGCCCCTTGCGACGGCCTGGCGTTGCGGCTCCTTCACATGGAAGGCGAAACGGTCCCCTTGAGCCAGCCGGTGCTGGAGATCGCCACCGCCGATCCGTCGATGCGGGAATGGATAGCGCCGGCGGCCGGCGCCCCGGCGGCGATCGTCTGCGAAGAAGCCTCGCCCGCGCCGCCTCGCGGCGAGCCGTCGCCAGGAGCCGTCATCCTGGGCGTGGGCGGCTACCTGCCTCCGCGCGTGGTGGAAAACGCCGAGCTAATCCAAAGCTTCCCCGAAATCTCCTCGGAGTACATCTACCAGGTCACCGGCATCCTCCGCCGCCACTGGGCGGCCGACGACGAGCGGCCCTCGGGCATGGCCTTCAAGGCTGCCCTGGAGGCCATCCGCAAGTCGGAAATCGCCACCAAGGACATTGACGCCGTCATCGTGGCCACCACCACGCCCGACGCCGCCATGCCCTCGACCGCCTGCATCCTCCAGGACCGCCTCAGCCTGCCCAACGTTCCCGCCTTCGATCTGAACGCCGCCTGCTGCGGCTGGCTCTACGCCGTCTCGATGGCCCGCGGCATGATCCTCTCCGGCATGGCCCGCAACGTGTTGACCGTGGGAGTGGAGATGCAGTCGCGGCTGCTGGACCCGACGGATCGCAACGCCTATTTTCTCTTCGGCGACGGCGCCGGGGCGGCCATCATTTCCGCCGGCACTACCGGCCACCGCATCCGCCACACGATGCTCGGCGCCGACACGCGCGGGCAGCACATGGCCCGCCGCGCGGCGCCCGGCTATGCCATTCACAACGGCAACGGCGACGGCCGCGGCAACGGCGAGGGGACTTTCGACCCCTGGATTCGCATCGACGGCCACGCGCTGTTCCGCTTTGCCACCGAGAGTTTCGCCGACATCATTCGCCGCGCGATCGCCCAGACCGGCTGGACGCTGGACGAGACCCGCTGGGTCGTTCCGCACCAGGCCAACGGCCGGATTCTCCGCGCAGCCGCCAAGCGCTGCGGAGTGGATTTCCAGCGCTTCGCCTTGAACGTGGAAAGCCTCGGCAACACTTCCAGCGCCAGCATCCCCCTGACGCTCATCGACGTGGAAGAAAGCCTCCGGCCGGGCGACAAGCTGATCCTCTGTGCGGTCGGCGCCGGCATGACTACCGCGGCCATTTCGGTGGAGTGGTAGGAGGAAGGCGGAGGGCGGAGGGCGGAAGGGGGAAGGAAGGGATTCGGGACCAGCGGTCCACGTCCCACGCCCACCGGCGGTGTCCGGTGGGAAATGGTGGACGGTGGCAGGGTGGTCCGTGCCCACCCTACGGCTGCATCTTCTCGGCGCGCGTGAGGAATTTTCCTCGGCCGCTTGCGGGGCGATCCGGCGGCAACTAGAATTCAGGATGCTACGGTCCTGCCCCTAGATCCCACCCAGCTTTCCCACCCCCCCCTGAAGGAGACACGTCATGAGTTGCCGCCGGGCAAGTCTCTGCGCGCTGTTGTGCCTGCTCTTGTGGCTTTCCATTCCGCGCCTCGCCGCGGCCCAGCAGCCGGCAAAACCCGATACGCGGCCGGTGCTGGAGATTACCCAAAACACCACGCTCGATCCGGCGAAGACCTACGGCCGGATTGTGATTAAGGCCTCCGGCATCACCGTCGACGGCGCTGGGGCCTCGGTCGTGGGCGTCCTCCGCGAGGCCGAGCGCAAGGCCTTCGAGGTCCTGACCCCCACGTTCGTCGGCGTCCCTCCCCCAATTGACCCCGCTCAATTCCAGGGCGTGGGCGTCTCGGCCAAGGGCGTTTCCAACGTCACGCTGCGAAACCTCAATATCAAGAACTGGCAAACCGGCCTGAAGATCGAAGACGGCAGCAATTGGACCGTCGAAAACTGCACCATCTCCGAAAACTTCCACGTCCCCGCTATGGGCTGGCATTGGGGCGACTACAACGGCCGCGGCGGCATCGTGCTCAAGAACGTCAATCACTCCAAGTTCCTGAAGAACAAGGCCAACAAGAACTGGGACGCCTGCGAGCTGATCCACTCAGACGACAACCTCGTGGAGAACAACGACTTCTCCTGGTGCTCGAACACCTGCATGTGGCTCTGGACCGCCTGCCGCAACCAGGTCAAGAACTGCAACCTCAGCCACGGCATCCGCTGCCTGCCCCGCGTTGTCCACGCCAACGATTCGGCCTGCGTGCTGGTCGAGGACGGCTCGGACGACAACCACTTCACCGACAACGACATCACCTACGGCGGCGACGGCGTGTTCATCCGCGGCACGGGCGGCTGGGGCAGCCGCGGCAACGTCTTCGAGCGCAACGACGCCTCCTATGCCCATAACAATTGCTTCGAATCGCAATCCCCCGGCAACACCTATCGCCACAACAAGGCCAACCACGGCAGCCACGGCCTCTTCCTCGGCGGCTCCCGAGACACTATCGTCGAGGACAACGAGGCCTGTTACAACGGCGAGCTCAAGGGCCTGCACAACGCGCCCTGGACGTTCACCTACGTGCCGGGGGGACCGCAGGTGGGGGCGACGGGCATCTTCTTCGCCGGCAGCTCGGCCGACCATGTCCGCTGCCGCCGCAACAAGTGCATCGGCAACAACGGCGGCGGCATCGCCATCTTCGGCATCCCCTCCGTCAAGGCCAGCGACCACATCGCCCACTGGATCATCGAGAACAACGAGATCCGCGACAATCGCTGGGGCATTTACATGGAGTTCGCCGACTGGATCGACATCGCCGGCAACGTGCTGGACCACAACTGGGAAGGGAACCTCATCCAGGGCGGCACGGTCACCAATTTCAGCCAGTACGCCGACAATCCCAAGATCACTTGCTCGCCCAAGGCCGCGCTGGTCGGCCCCTCGGTGGGCGTCGAAGGGAAGGAATTCGTGCTGGACGCCTCCGGCACGACTGATCCGGGCAGCAACCCCCTCACGTTCCGCTGGGACCTCGGCGACGGGACGCTGCTGAGCACGCCGCGGGTGGCGCACATTTTCAAGGCCCCCGGCTACTACAACGTCGGCATGACCGTCAACAACGGCCGCTTCTCCGACCTGGGCTCGCGGGGCTTCCGCGTGGTGGACGATTGCCCGGAACTCGGCACCGAGGGCCAGGCCGCCGATTGGGACTGGGAGGAAGTCGTGCCCCGCCAGAACCTCTATTGGGACCCCAAGACCCCCAATAACGCTCCCGCCCCGCCGGCGCAAGTGGTGGCCACGCCCCAGTCCCGGATCGAGTTCAGCAACGACGCGGATTGCCTGGCGGGCAAGTCCTCGGTCCTGGTGCGCTACTGGCCGGTCGCCAATCAAGTGCGCGTTATCTATCCGAAATCGAGACAGGCCGGCATCCCGCTGGCAGGCAAGACCCGGCTGGTCTTCTGGAGCAAGCTGATCAATGGCGGCATCCACTCCTGGCCGGGGCTCAATCCCGTGATAACGCTCTACGAATCGCCGCAGAAGTTTGCCATCCTCAAGCCGGCCATGGACCCGGCCAACTGGATGCACGGCGAGCGGGAGGAGGGGGCCAACTGGATGTACCGCAGCATTCCCCTTACGCCGCCGGCCGGCGCGATGTGGCGACGCCAGGGCGAGCTTCCCGCCACGCTCAATTACCTCACCATCGAGTTCGGCCCGGCCGGCTCGCAGGAGGTGGTGCGATTGTGGATCGACGCCATGGCGATCCGCTAGCCGCCGGCCCGGAGTAAACCAGTCCGTTGCGGAAAGAATCACACGTTCGATGTTTCACACCCTTTGAAGGAGACGAATCATGCGTTGCCGATGGGCGAATCTTGGTGCCCCGTTGTTGCTGCTCGGCTGGCTTTCGCTTCCGGGCATTGTCGCGGCCCAGCAGCCGGCAAAACCGGATATGCGGCCGGTGCTGGAAATTACCCAGAACACAACGCTCGATCCGGCCAAGACCTACGGGCACATCGTGATCAAGGCATCCGGCATCACCATCGACGGCGCCGGGGCATGGCTGATCGGCGCCACCGCAGGCGATCCGAAGGACTACACCGGCGTGGGCATCTCCGCCAAGGACGTGTCCAACGTGACGCTCAAGAACCTCAATGTCAAAGGCTGGGAAACCGGACTGAAAATCCAGCACGGCAGCCACTTTACCGTGGAGAACTGCAACTTCTCCGACAACTTCCACTGGCCGGCCTACGGCTGGGGCGGCCTGGGCTACCGCGGCGGCATCGTGCTGGACACCGTCGATCATTCCACCTTCCGCAAGAACAAGGCCAACCGCGTCTGGGACGCCTGCACGCTGATCAATTCCGACGACAACGTGATCGAAGACAATAACTTCTCTCACACCTCGGACACTTGCCTGTGGCTGGTGACGGCCTGCCGCAACCGCTTCGTAAAGAACGATCTCAGTTATGGAATCCGCATCGCCCCCGGCGAGACCCACGCCCGCGATTCAACCGGCGTGCTGGTCGAGAGCGGCTCGGACAACAACTATTTCGGCGACAACGACATCACCTACGGCGGCGACGGCGTCTTCTTGCGTCCCTTGAACGGCTGGGTGAGCCGCGGCAACGTCTTCGAGCACAACGACGCCTCCTACGCCCATAACAATTGCTTCGAGTCGCAAGCGGGCGGCAACACCTTCCGCCACAACAAGGCTAACTACGGCAGCCACGGCATTTGGATCGGGCTCAGCGACGAATCGGTCATCGAGGACAACGAGGTTTGCTACAACGGCGATCCCAAGGTAAACCGCAATGCCGGCTGGGGATACCCGCTGGCCACCTTCGAGCCCCGCAACGGCGCCGGCGGCATCATCATCATCGGGCAGTCGAACCATACCGTCTGCCGCGGCAACAAGTGCATCGGCAACCACGGCGCCGGCGTCGTCCTCTGGGGCAACGGGCCAACCGGGCGGACCAAGCTCTACCACTGGATTCTCGACAACAACGAAATCCGCGACAACCGTATCGGCGTCTACTTGCACCTCGTCGACTGGATCGACATGGGCGGCAACATCATGGACAACAAGGAAAACAACCTGCTCATCGGCGACACTGCCACCAACATCATCGAGCACGTCGGCGATGCGACGATCACCGCCCCGCCGCGGGCCGTGCTGGAGGCGCCGTCCTGCGCTACGGCAGGCAAAGCGGTCTTCTTTGACGCCTCGAAGAGCACCGATCCGGCCGGCAAGAAGCTCATCTACCGCTGGAGCCTCGATGACGGCAGCAACCCCGAGTTCAACCCCACCGTCACCCACGCCTTCAAGGAAGCGGGGTTCTACCGCGTCGGCGTCACCGTGACCAACGGCCGCTTCTCCGACCTGGGCTATCGCGACTTCCACGTGGTGGACGACATCCCGCCCTTGGGCGTCAAGGGGGCCGTGGGCAAGGCCGCCGATTGGGCCTTCCAGGAAGTTTATCCCCAAGAGGGCCTCTATTGGACGCAGCAGGTCTATATCCCCTGCGCGCTGGCCCAAGGCGTCCCGGATGCCAAGACCCAGCTCGAATTCGTCGACGACAAGGAGCAGCACCTGACGGGCCCCACTTCCGTGCTGGTGCGGATCACCACCGCCGGCAATATGACCAGCCTGCTCTACCCGAGAACGAAGAACCTCGATGTCTCCTTGGACGGCAAGAACTACCTCGTCTTCTGGAGCAGGTGGACCAACCTCTACGGAGGCTGCCTGCTGCCCGTCATCCGCCTCCATGAATCGGACCAGAAGTTCGCGATTCTGCGGCCGGCCAACGACGATCCGCGGAACTATTCGATGGTCGACGAGCGGGTGGAATGGAGATACCATAAAATTCCGCTCCATCCCGCCGCCAACGACAAGCAGTGGCGGCTCGACGGCCAACTGCCCGCGAAGCTGAACTTCATCACCATCGAGTTCAGCCCCTGGGGTCCGGGACCGCAGCGGGTGTGGCTCGACGGCCTGGGGCTCCGCTAAGGAAGGCGGAGGGCGGAGGGCGGAAGGGGGAAGGACGCGCCGCCGCGGAACGACACTTTTGACATTTCACCTTTTGAAGGAATCGAACGATGACCCGCCGATGGATGAATCTCTGCGCGTGCGCATGTCTGGCGTCCTGGTTCTCGACGGCCGGAATCGCGGCGGCCCAGCAGCCGCCGAAACCCGATCCCCGGCCGGTGCTGGAAATCACCAAAGACACCACCCTCGATCCGGCCAAGACCTACGGCCGCATCGTCATCAAGGCCTCCGGCATCACCATCGACGGCGCCGGGGCATGGCTGATCGGCCTCCCCAAGGGCGCCCCGCAGGATTACCAGGACGTGGCCATTTCGGCCAAGGACGTCTCCAAGGTGACCCTCAAAAACGTCAACGTTAAAGGATGGAGAACCGCCCTGGTCATCGAAAACGGCAGCGATTGGCTGGTGGAGAACTGCAACCTTTCCGACAACTTCCATTGGCCCGAGTACGGCTGGCATTGGGGCCAACTCGACCGCAGCGGCGGAATCGTGTTGGATCACGTCAAGCACTCGACGATCCGCAAGTGCCAAGCCAACCGCAACTGGGACGCCTGCGCTGTGTTGGATTCCGATGAGAACGTCATCGAAGACAACGATTTCTCCCATTGCTCCAACACCTGCCTCTGGACCTTCACCGCCTGCCGCAACCTGGTCCAGCGGAACAAACTCAGTTATGGGCTGCGGATCGCCCCCGGCGAGACCCACGCCCGCGATTCGGCGGGCATGCTCATCGAGGGCGGCTCCGACGACAACCGCTTCCTGGACAACGACATCACCTATGGCGGCGACGGCGTCTTCATCCGCGCCCTGAACGGCTGGGTCAGCCGCGGCAACCTGCTGGAGCGCAACGACGCCTCGTACGCCCACAACAACTGCTTCGAGGCCCAATCGCCCGGCAACACCTATCGCCACAACAAGGCCAACCACGGCAGCCACGGCATTTGGGTGGGGCTCTCCGATGAAACAATTCTCGAAGACAACGAGGTCTGTTACAACGGCGAGGCCGGCGGGAAGCACAACGCGCCGGTCGGTTTGTCCGCGGCCACAGCCGAGCCCCGCGGCGGCTCCGGCGGCATCATTCTCCTCGGCCAGGCCAACCACAGCATCTGCCGCGGCAACAAGTGCCTGGGCAATAACGGCGCCGGCATCGTGCTGGTGGGAAATCCGCAACCCCGACGCGCCCAGATGTATCACTGGATCCTGGAAAACAACGTCGTCCGCGACAACCGCATGGGCGTGTACCTGGACGAGGTCGATTGGATCGACATGGCCGGCAACGTGCTGGACAACCGCGAAGACAACCTGCTGATCGCTCGCAACGTAAACAATCTCGTCATGCACGCCGACGATCCGCAGATTACCCAGCCGCCGCACTGCGTCCTCGACGGACCGTCGCAAGCCATGGTTGGCAAGCCGGTCACGTTCGACGCCGCCAAGAGCACGGACCCGGCGGGCAAGAAGCTCTATTTCCGCTGGGACCTCGACGACGGCAGCCCCGCCCCGCGCTCGGCCGCCGTCAGCCACGCCTTCCAGGACGCCGGCTTCTACCGCGTCGGCGTCACCGTGACCAACGGCCGCTATAGCGACCTGGGTTTCCGCAACTTCCGCGTCATCGACGACATTGCGGAACTCGGCACCGAAGGCCAGGCCGCCGATTGGAGCTTCACCGAGGTCGAACCCCGCGCGCTGGCCTGGTCCGCGCAGGTCTGCGCCCCCGTCGGGCCGGCCCGCCCGGTGCCCAACGCCACCACCAAGGTCACCTTCAGCGACGACAAGGAATCGTTCCTCGCCGGCCATGCCTCGGTGCTGGTTCGCGTGATGCCCTCGGGCAATCCCATCGCCCTGCGGTATCCACGGGAGAAGAAACTCAACATCCCCCTGGCCGGCAAGACCGCCCTGGTCTTCTGGAGCAAATACCTCAACCCCGTCGTGCATGCGTGGCAAGGGATGCGTCCCACGGTCACGCTCTACGAATCGGACGACAAGTTCGCCATCCTCAGGCCGGCCGGCGACAGCATTCCGTTGACCGACGAGCGGGCGACGTGGATGTACCGCCGCGCCCCCCTCGATCCGCCCGCCAACGACAAGCGCTGGAGGCTCGACGGCCAGCTCCCCACCACGCTGAACTGGATCACCATCGAGTTCAACCCCATGAGCTCGCTGCCGATGCAGGTGTGGATCGACGGCCTGGGAATCAAATAGCGGGCGGGGGGAAGGCGAATTTCCGCCTTTGACAACCACCCCTTTCACCAATAGAATGGACCGTTTGGCCGGAGACACCCGATAGAATGGGAGTGTCCCGCTTGGGGCGGTAGCTCAGCTGGGAGAGCGGTACGTTCGCAATGTACAGGTCGGGAGTTCGATCCTCCTCCGCTCCACATTGTAAGTAACTCCAGGGCAACGACTTACGAGCGTTGCCCTGGAGTCTCAGAAGCCCCGCCGATTCGTATGCCCCGATCAGTGCCCTGAATTCGGGGAATCGCTTTGGGCCAGGGCGATTCGGCCCTCACCCCGCGCTCACTCGCCGGTGCCGCCCTGCCAGTTGTTGGTCTGGAAGGGCGAGGCGGGTAGCCCCTCCTTGTTCATCAGGTTCGGCGTCGCCTCGTTCCGCCAGCCAAAACGGGCCTGGGTGGGCACGGCTATTTCCTTGGCCTGGACGACGACCGTCTCGCCGTCGATCGTGGCCACGGCGGGCACGAACTTGCCGTCGGCCCCAGCGACCTCGAACTCGCTGAGCGGCTTGCCGTCACGCGACTTCAGGCCGCCGCCCACGTGGGCGAACGAGACACGGATCTTGCTGCCCTCGATCTTCATCGACTTGTAGAGCGGCCCCGAGTACACGAGGTCTTTCCTGCCGTAGTCCTTGGCCAACGCCCAGAGGGCCAGCCGGTTGCCCAGGTCGAGCTTGTTCGCATAGTGGCCTTCCCTGATGTTGTCCACCAGGTCGGTCGTCACCGCCATGCCCGTCTTCGGAATCTTGAGGCTGGCCACCTGGCACTCCCACAAGATGGGCACCTGTCCCGGCTCGTACCTGCCCAGCCAGGGGGCAATCTGGACGAAATAGAAGGGGAAATCGTAGCCCCATGCCTGGCGCCAGCCGAGGATGAGCGACTTCATCTTGCCGGCATAGGCGGGACCGGTCTTGGCGACCACGTTCTCTTCGCCCTGATACCAAAGTACGCCGCGGATAGCCAGCGGCTTCACCGGGGCGATCATGCCGTTGTACAGCTCACCGCTCGGCCGGCCGCCCCTGTCGCCGATGTTCATCCAAGGTTCGATATACGAGCCGCCCCAGGCGCATTGGATCAGTCCGATCGGCACGTCCAGGTCTTTGTGCAACCGCAGGCCGAAATAGTAAATCACGCCGGAGAAGCCATTCCAGCCTCCGGCCACGATGGTGTCCGGTTGGCAGCGCACCCACTGGCTTTGCACGTCCTTGGCCGGCGCCTTGGCCGCGGTCCTCGGGATCAGCAGCAGGCGGATGTTCGGATGCTTTGCCGCCGCGACCTCCTCCCTGCCGTTGCGGCACATCATCAGCCCCATCTCCATGTTCGACTGGCCCGAGCCGAGCCACACTTCGCCGATGAGGATGTCGTCCAGCTCGATCTTGTTTTTGCCGCTGACGGTCATGCGGTGGAGCTTGCCGTCGGCCTTCACGGCCGGGAGCACCACCTTCCAGTTGCTCTGGGCGTCGGCCTTGGCCGCGGCGGTCGCCTCGTCGAGTGTTACCCTGACCTCTTCGCCGGGGTCGGCCCAGCCCCAGATCGGCAGCGGCCGGTCGCGCTGCAGGACCATGTGGCTGCCGAAGACCTTGGGCAGCTTGACGTCGGCCTGGGCCTGGGGCACGGCAGCCGACGCGAGCAGCAAGGAGATGACAACAATAGACCGCAATGCGCACTTCTTCATGGCAGACCTCTGGTGTGTCTTGCTTCTCCAAGAGCCCTATCAAAATGCACCGCAGTTCACGCCGGCGGGCCCTGCGCGGCCGGCGGCGGCACGGGACGCTGGTGGTCGCGTTTCTTGTCAGGCGGGTTTAAGATGTTTCCGAGATGCCATTTATACGCCTCCATGTAACGCCGGATGTCCTTGTCGCGCTCCACGTCGAACGCGGCGTTGAGCGCCGAGAGCGCCTCCTTCGTCCTCGCGATCCGATCTTTACGCGAGGTTATGTGCGAGCAGATGAAGTAGCAGGGTGCCGAGGCACCGGCTTTTCGAAGCTCCCCGTCCTCCGATTTCAGGAGGGAAAGCAGCGCCGAGAACACGTCCGACGAAACCTGACCGCTGGGTTGCTTGTAGTCGAAACAATTCCAATTAACCAGCGCCCCCACCGAGGCCACCCGCACCGGCCGCGGCTTCGTTTCATCCCTCAAGACCGCGAGGAAATAGGCGACGCGATCCTCTCTCTTCGAGAACGTGGCCATGACTTCGTTCGCGACGGGCCGCAACTCTAACTCGTCGCCGGCCTTGCTTGTGGAGAAGATCGTGCGCAGCCATTGCGCGCCCTCGGCCCGAGCCTGCTCTGGCGCGGCGGCATAGCGGGGCACGAGCCGGTTGGCTGTCAGACGCACCGGCATCGGCCGCGAGCCGTCCGCCCGCAAGGCCCTCAGTTGATCGGCGAACGCCTCGTCGGCCTTTTTCGGTGGCATGGTTTCCAGCACTGAGAAGCAGTAGCGGACAACCGTGGAGTCGGCGCTCGACACGCCGCCCTTGAGGGCCGCCTCACCCCCGGCCGCGCGGAGCCCGGCGATTCGCCCGAGCTCTGCGGGGTTCCCGTACCCCGGCTCGCGGCCCCCGGCCGCGCGAATCTTGGCGATTTGCTCAATGGTCTGGAGGACGGGAAACTTGGCGGCCGGGCCGTTTACTTTCGTGCCCAGTACAATGGTATGCTCGGGGGCATGCCAATGGGCTGCCCCCACAACGAGTTCGTCGCCCACCTTGATGTGGACGGGCCTGGCAATGGGCTCCATGGATCCCGCAGGCCAGTCGTATCCAAACCAGATGGCTGACAGGGGAACAGTCCTGTCCGCTGTGAATTTCTCATACCGATCCGTGTACAATTGCTCGGTTCGTAGGACGACGGTGGGCCTCCCTTTTTCGTCCGCGCTAACCTTAACAACGCGCACCAGCGCAATATTGAACTGATCTCAGAGGCGAGGCTCCGAGCCGAAGTCAGGCGGCCACTGCGCCGCCACGGCGGCCAGCGACACCCCGGCCATCGTGAAAACGGCGATCCACGCCAACGGATAAACGCACAAACGGCAAGGTTTCATGTGATCCTCCAGGAAAAAGGGGGTCTTACCTCACCGTGACATGGGCGACGGCACAACTCAGGGGAACACGGCTTAAATGGGCGACGCGGCCACGGCTGTCTCGGGTAGCGCCGGGCAAGGGATGTTCGGTGGGCACGCCGGCTCGACCGTGGTCTCGGGCCGGCCCCGCGTCAACCGGCTATCCGCCGCAGTCGCCAGGTTAAGGCCCGCACCGAGCAGCACTGCGCCTAGCAGGGCGTGCATCATCAGCAACAGCCGAGCCCACCGCGATGAAATGCACGCCATGGCATCACCCCCGGATCAAAAGCCCGGATTTCC
>JBKQVT010000113.1:0-8755 GCA_052139835.1 Thermoguttaceae bacterium | reverse complement strand
CCCTTAAGTTTACCCACATCTTTGTCGTTCGAAGGCGGTCGTAATGTCAACCATCGCTTGAAGTTTGGTCCACCCGCGCCACAAAATGAGCCAACCGGGCGGATGATCGTGCTTGCGGTTCTGGTGGCCGCCCAGCCGGGCCAGGGCGTAGTAGAACTCGTGCACCGTCAGATCAGTTCGCATCTTCTTGTAACGCCACAGGGCGAGCACGGTGACAAATTCCACCGGCAGCAGTTCGCTCGCCGGGCGCTGCTGCGCGTCCGGTCGACGGCTGGCGTTACGCAGGTTCAATAAAAACAGCGCGATCACCGACAGCAACGCAATGACCGGCTGCAATCGCTCCTCGTTGCTGAATTGCATATCCTCGATGTTCGCCCCCGTCTTCATCGCCTTGTGATACTCCTCGATGATCCAACGACACTCGTACCAGAAAATCCGTTCCCGCGCATCTTCCACATTGCGTACCGGTACGTTGGTCAACAGAATCCATTCCACCGGCTCCACACCCTCGGGCGGCTTGATCTCCCGCACGCAAATTACCCAGGCTTTCAGCGGCACCCCGCGAACCTCGCCGCGCGGCTGCCGGGGAATCAACAACGTGACCTCCGCCCAGGCAATGCCGACCGTCGCGACGCGCGCCGCATGCTTGGTGGTGGCGGGCACCTCTACCGTCTTGGTATCCGTCGGGGGCAAGGCCCGCACGTAGTCGTGCAACTTCGTTTCTCCCCTGTTTTCCAGGGCGATACAGCGATTATGCTTCGATCGCACGAGGTACGATTTCACGGCGGATTCCTGGTAGTCGATGAATTCCAGGAGATCGGCCCCCCGATCCGCGACTTCCACCCAGCGCCGGCCCGGCGGCGCCGCGGGAATGGTCTTGCTGGCGTGCTTCCACATCCGCGACTCGCGATCCGGACGCTCGCGACATTGCTTTCGCGTTTCCTTCTTGGGGGCCTGCGGACGCTTGATCAACTTCTGGTAGGCCAGGCCGAGGACTTCCCGCGTCTCGGCGACGATGGTGAGCGTGTTGTGGACCAGGTAACCGCGGCCGTTCCCGTCGCCGATCCGCCCCAAATCCTTCAGCGAGTGCAACCCGCTGTAGTCGAGTTCCGTGCCGTCATGGATGTGGAGGACCGTACCGGACGCCTCGGCCGCCAGTCGCAAGGTCCGCTCCCGCGACGGCGCCAGCACCGCCTCGTGCGTCACCTCGTCCCTGGCCGCCAGCCGGTACAGACCTTTCAGACCGGCGGGGTCGCTGAGCTTGTCCGGGAGCGTACCCCCGGGATGTTTCACCATTCGATCAGCCACTTGCACCAGTCGCCGCGTTCTGCGCACATCGCCCAATTCCGCCGAACCAAAATGCAGCTCGCCGAAACTACGCTCCAACACTTGCCGGTCGTCCATGACCCTCATCCTTTCGCTAAACTGAGCCCGGGAAATCCTTTCCGTCCGGTGGAGTATAGCAGAAGATGTGGGTAAACTTAAGAGATAAACCCCCCGGCTCGCTACTGGCTCGCTACCGGCTCACCACGCGGCGTGCCGCGATCCTAGTTGTTCTTCTTGTCTTTGTCTTTGTTGTTGGACGACCCGCGTGCGGGGGTCGTCGATTGTGCGGGCCGGCCGAGGACCGGGGCGGCGGGCCGGGCACCGGGTTGCGTCCCTCCCGGTTTGGGTTGCGTCCCTCCCGGTTTGGGTTGCGTCCCTCCGGGCCTGGCTACCACCCCCGCCGAAGTCCGCACCGGTTTGGTCGGCATCCCGCCGTGATTGTCGGCGCGGGCCCTTTCCTCCGCCCTGCCGCGCTGGGCCTGGGCCTGGCGGGTTTCCCGCTGCTCTCGGACCATCTGCTGGCGCCGCTCCTGGGAGACGTGTTCCATGCGCATGTTCCCATGGCCCCCGGCCGCCATGTGCGATATCGGCGTGCCGAAGCTGACCCTCACCCCACCCGGTCCCCCGTTCCACCGCACGGCCAGCGCGTAGGTGTGCGGCGGCCGGGCGTCGGGGTGGCCGCGCCGATATTCGTAGTCCTCCCGCTGGTGGCGTTCCCACATCGGATCGTGCCGGTAATACCAGCGATCATGGACGTAAAACGGGTCATAGCCGAAGCGGACGTCGATGCCAAAGCAGGGAGAGAAACCGAACCGCACGTAGGCCGGATCGTAGTAGTCGCCAAAGTAGTAGTGGCCCCAGGCCGGCCGGCAGAACAGGTAGCCGTGCAGCACCCCGGCCTCGATGCAGATGCTCGGCGAGAAGTAGTAGCCCTGCGGAATGTAATACGGGTTGCGGTAATAGACCGGGCAAAACGCGATGCCACGCTGATCCAGGACGTAGTCCCAGTGCCCGGGGACGAAGACGTATCCGGCGGGCGACCAGACGTAACGATCCGGGATCCAAATCCAGTTGGCCTGGGCCAAGGCCCAACGCCCCGGCCGCCACACGTAGCGATCCCCCACCCACCGCCAGCACCCCGGAACCCAGAACCAGTCTTCACCGGGGGTGGGGCTGTTTGGCCCCACCTCCGCGGACTGGGGCGGCGGAGGCAGATACTCGGCCGCGACGGTCTGCCGGACGCCGGCGACCGTGGCCGGTCCCCAATAGCCGCTGACCCATTGATACCCGTTGCCGGCCTGGCTCCAATAGCCGGGCACCCAGGTCGTGCCCGGCGGCGGCTGCCGCCAGACACCGCTGATCCAAATGTAATTGTCGCGCTCCGCCTCCCAGGCCCAATAGCCGGGAATCCAGCTATAATTGCCGGCGGGCTTTTCCGTGGGGGGTATCTCTTCGATCGGCGCCGGCGGTTGTTTCGGCACCAGTTCCCCGGACTTCGGATTGTAATTGACGACCTCGGCGAATGCCTCATGGACTGGTCCGCGCGTAAGAACTTCGGGGGCGTTCGGGTCCGCGGCCCCCAGGGCCGGGCCTTCCCCACCGGGCACCGGCGGGGGCGGCGGCTGATCTTGGGCCGCCAAACGGCTGCACACCCCCCAGAATATCAACCCCGCCGTCATCGTCCCCAACGCCATCGCAACGAAATCGAACCGCTTGCTCATCATGATCTCCTTCTCTATCTTGACGCGTACCGTGAGGGATAATTTCATATCATCCGTGGAGTATGGTACTCCGATGACCAAGAAAGGAAAAGATCAGGTTTTCACATCCCCACCACCCCCTCCGAAGGAGTGGTTATTCGGTCTTGGGTCTTAGGTCTTGGGTTTTGGCTTATGGTCCGTCGGCTACAACAAGATTCGAACCCCCAACCCCAAGACCCAAGACCCAAGACCTAAAGCCCAAACCCCTTCGTAAGTTACGACCGCTTCACCGGAACTATTATGTCGTTCCACGAAGTCTGGCGACGAGTGCGACGCGCCTTGAGCCGCGACCCCTGGGCGGTACGCCTGCTGCGGCTGCCGTGCCAGCCGGCGCCCAGCGGTCAGCCGGGCCTGGTGCTGATCCAGATCGACGGTCTCTCGCGGTCGCAATTGGAACGCGCCCTGCACGGCCGCCGCATGCGTTTCCTCCGCCGGCTCTTGCGGCGGAAGAAGTATCGGCTCCTGACGTTCTATTCCGGCCTGCCCTCCGCGACCCCGGCGGTCCAAGGCGAGTTGTTCTACGGGGTCCCCTGCGCGGTGCCGAGTTTTTGTTTTCGCGACCGGGAGACGGGCCGCCCGGTCCGCATGTTCGATCCGGCCCCGGCGGCCAAGGTCCAGGCGCGCCTGAGCCTCCTGGGCGAGGGCCTGCTCCGCGGCGGCAGCGCCTACTGCGACAACTTCTCCGGCGGCGCCGCCGAACCGCACTTCTGCCCCTCGCAGTGGGGTTGGCGGACGCTGTGGCGGGCATTCCATCCCCTCCATTTCGTCGTCTTCTTCCTGCTCTACTTCGACGGCGTCGTCCGCGTGACCTTCATGATGCTGGTCGAATTGGCGCTGGCCCTGCGCGATTGCGTCCGCGGACTCTTGGGCGGACGATACCTGTGGAAGGAGTTGGGCCAAGTATTGTCGCGCGTGACGGTCGGCATCCTCGTCCGCGAGTTGATGACCATGGGGGCCCGTCTGGATATGGTCCGGGGACTGCCGATCATCCACCTAAACTTCCTCGGCTACGACGAGCAGGCGCATCGTCGCGGCCCGGCCTCCGCCTTCGCCCATTGGTCGCTGCGGGGGATCGATCACGCCATCCGTCGGACGTGGCGGGCGGCGCGGCGAGCTCAGCGCCGGGACTACCAGGTGTGGATCTACTCCGATCACGGCCAGGAAGCGGCCGCGGCCTACCACGAACTGGCCGGCCGCACGCTCCAAGAGGCCGTGGAAGCGGCCTTCCACGGCAGTGGTGATTCTCGGGAAGGGGACAGTCCCGTTTTCGTAGCGACCACGCGGAGCGTGGTACCAGAATCGGGACAGTCCCCCAGCCCAGGGACTGTCCCCCTCGCCCCGGCCACGCTGCTCCGCGGACTGGAGCCGGCGACCGACACCGACGAGGGCCAGCCGATCGACGGCCTCCAGGTCGCGGCCATGGGATCGCTGGGGCAGGTCTATTGCCCGGCCTTTGCGTCGCCGGCCGAGCGCGATTCGGTCGCCCGCCGGCTGGTGGCCGAGGCCAAGATTCCCCTGGTCCTGGCTGCCGACGGGGCGGGCCAGGCGCTGGCCTGGACCTCCCAGGGCTGCTTCCACTTGCCGGACGAGGCGGCCGCCGTGCTCGGCGCGGGACATCCGTTCTTGCAAGAGGCCGCCGCCGACCTGACCGCCTTGTGTCATCACCCCGAGGCGGGCCAACTGGTCCTGGGTGGCTGGGCCTGCCAGGCCCGCGCGGTCAGCTTCTCTCACGAGAGCGGCGCCCACGCCGGCCCCAGCCCCGACGAGACGCGGGCCTTCGCGATCTTGCCGCATCACGCGCCGCTGGGCAGGGATGACCGCGGCTGGCTGCGGCCCCTGGACCTCCGTCGCGCGGTGCTGGAAGCCCTCGGCCGCTGAAGAGGGGCTGGGGACCGGGGGCTGGAGGCTGGGAACTGAACACTGAAAACTGAACACTAACCACAGGCTGAGTTTTCAGTTTTCGATCCTTCCGCCTTCCGCCCTCCGCCTTCTGCCCCATTTTGCCTCCTTTTCCGCGGCCGGGGTGAGACAATGCCGATTCCCGTGAAAAAAACGCAAACAGGCTCCTTGCCAAAGCTAGCAGCGATGTACAATTACAGTGGGCCGCTTGACTGCGGTCCGTAACGGATTTACCGGGTCAATTTCAGGGCACGCCGACCCCGCGGACCCTCTCCGGCGCGTTTCGGACAGCCGGACGTCGGCAGAGGGGTGTGCCCGGACTGATGGTTGTCAGAGAAGATAAGAAGGAGGAACAGCAATGTCCTCGAAACTACGTCTAATCGGAGTCTGCCTGCTCAGTGCGGCCCTGGCCGCCCTGATGTCCCCGATGGTCCTGGCCCACGGCGGCGGTGGCGGCGGCGGTGGTGGTGGCGGCGGGCATGGCATGGGCGGAGGCGGCTGGGGCGGCGGGGGCTGGGGCGGCGGAGGCGGCATGAGCCACGGCTCTTTCTCCGGAATGTCCCACGGCTACTCCCCCGGCATCTCCCACGGCGCCAATTACGGCGGGGCGTATGCCCACGGCAACTACGGCCACTACGGCTACGGTTACGGCCACGGCGGGGCATGGTGGCACAACGGCTGGAATTGGAACCACTACTACGCCGGCGGAATCTGGCCATACTACTGGTTCCCCTGGTTCGGCCTGGGAGGATGGTATGGCGACTACGGATACCCCTGGGACTATGGGTATTATGGATACCCCGGCTACGGCTATGGCAACTATGTTGCCGGCTACGAGGTGGGCCCGTATACGGCGGCCTATGCGGCGCCGGCCGTGGATAATGCCCCCGTGCCCCAGGAAAACCCGGCTCCCGCTGCGGCCGAAGGCGGCAACCTGGGCGCCGAGTATCTCGCCTCCGCCCGCGAAACCTTTCAGCGGGGCGATTATCACGATGCGATCCGGCTGGCGGGCCATGCGGCAGTCGAAGACCCGCGAAACGCCGATGTCCATAATCTGCTGATGCTGTCTATGTTCGCCTCCGGCGATTATCGCGGGGCGGCCATGGAGGCCCACGCGGCGGCCAGCCTCGGCCAGCCCATGCACTGGGAGACGCTCTTCGCCTTCTACGGCGACGTCAAGCCGTATACCGACGAGCTTCGCAACCTGGAGAAGCACGTTGCGGCCAATCCCAACGATCCGGCCGCGCGGTTCCTCCTCGGCTACCAGTACCTGATGATGGGGCACAACGACGCCGCCAAGACCGAGCTGACCAAGTCGCTGTTGCAGGCCCCGCGGGATCGTCTGGCCGCCAACTTGCTCACGCAGATCGGCGGCAAGATCCCCGAGTCGGTCCTGGCAGTTCAGAAGCAGATGGAGAAAGACATGCCGAAGGCGGGCGCAGCGCCCGGCGCGGGCAATGTCGCTCCCATGCCCCTGCCGCCGGGAAAGTGACGGAAAGCGAGCCGCGGAGTCTATCCCCGCGGTTGCGCGGGTTCTGCTGTTTCCCCCTTTTTTCGGGAAATGGCGGGGTAAGGGCGGTGCGGCCACACGCCGCGCGTCCGGCGTGCCACCGCCATGCGGTCTTGGCGAAAGTTTCGCCATCGGCAGCCAGATTCTCGCCACACGTGCCGGCGCATCGAGGCCCGCCTCACGATAGTAAACCATTGCCGGCAAATAAGATGCGCTCCATCGGCCGATTTGGCACACGGCGTGCTCCGCTGTGGGCGCTGTTCCGCGCTTTTTGGGGCCGGCAATAGTTTTCCTCCGCCCTATGGAACAGTTTATGGCGTTGTTTACAATTGATCTGCGTCGAGCACATCGCTCCCTGAACCCTGAAACGAGGTTTCCCATGCCGTGCCGATCCTGCTGCCGAACCGTTCTGTTTGTGAGTTCCCTTGCCATTGCGGCGTCGCTGGTGGTGGCCGATGAGCCGGCTGCCGCGCCCACCATGGACGCCAAGACCTATCAGCAGACCGTGGATCGGGCCGTCGAGTTCCTCAGGAGCAAGCAGGCGGCCGATGGCTCGTATGCGGCGCAAATGGGGCCGGGCGTGACCGCCGTGGCCGTCACCGGCCTGATGCGCGTGGGTCTTGGGCCCGACGACCCGGCCGTGGCCAAGGGCCTCAAGTACCTGGAGAAGTTTGTCCAGGCCGACGGCGGCATCTACTTCCCCAAGGACATGGTGCAGAACTACGAAACCTCGCTGGCCCTGGTCTGCTTCCAGGAGGCCAACCGCGACCATCGCTACGACACGATCGTGAAAAACGCCGAGCAGTTCCTCAGGGGCATCCAGTGGGGCGGCAAGGACCAGCCGGTGGAAAAGGGCGATTTCAAGGGAGGCGGCGCCGGCTACGGCAGGAAGAAGCGGCCGGACCTGTCCAATACCCAATTTTTCCTCGAGGCCCTGAAGGCGGCGGGCGCCAAGCCGGACGACCCGGCGGTGCAAAGCGCGTTGCTCTTCGTCTCCCGCTGCCAGAACCTGGAGAGCGAAGACAACACCACGCCCTTCGCGGCCAAGAACCCCGACGGCGGCTTCTACTACACCCCGGCCGCCGGCGGCGACAGCGAGGCCGGCAAGACCGCCGACGGCGGCCTGCGCAGCTATGGCTCGATGACCTACGCCGGCCTGAAGAGCATGATTTACGCCGGCGTGAAGCCCGACGACCCCCGCGTCAAGGCCGCCGTGAAGTGGTGCCAAATGCACTACGACCTGGACAGCAACCCCGGCATGGGCAGTGCCGGCCTCTATTACTACTATCACACCTTCTCCAAGGCCCTCGACGCCGCCGGCCTGAAGGAAATCGAAGACGCCAAGGGCGTGAAGCACAATTGGCGGCAGGATCTCCTGGCCCAGTTCGTCCGGCGGCAGCGGCCCAACGGCTCGTGGGTCAATGAGGACAAGAGGTGGTTTGAGAATGAGCCCTGCCTGGTGACCGGCTACGCCTTGCTGTCGCTGGCCTATTGCCGCCCGGCTGCCGAGAAGTAATGCAACTGGCCACGCTGTTGGAACGGCTGAAGACCGCGGCCCGATCGCTGTCGATGGAGGCGTGGGTGGCCGTTGGCTTTGGCCTGTTCCTGCTGGTTGTGGCGATGGTCCTGTGGCGGATCGTGGCGCGGCGGCGGGCGAAGCGGCCGCCGCCGGGACCGGACTTGACCATCGACGTCGCCGCGTTGGGCCAGGAGGGGCCGCCCGCCGCCGGGCCCGTCCTGGAACTCTACAATCTCCCTGTACGCCTGGCGGCCCTGGTCCTGGCGCCGGTCAGCCAAGCGGGCCGGTTGCCCCCCGAAGAGCAATGGCCACAGCTCTGCGCAGCCATTTTGCCGGGCTTGGATCAGGTCGTCGCCGCCCAACGGCCCCTGGTGCGTCGCTGGCCGGGCCAACTCAGCGTCCGCGGCTTCGCCCGCGCCCTGTTCGCCAACGCCCGCTTGCCCGGCGACGGCGGCAAGGAAACACCCTGGTCGTCGGTCGCCGGCATCTTCAAAACGCGCGGCCAGCCGCTGATGGCGGGCTTGATCGTGCGGGCCCAGTCGCCCAACAGCGTCGGCCAGACGATTATCGAGCATGAGACCCAATGGTTGGGCTGTCTGCGGGTGAAGGTCTTGGGTCTTGGGCCTTAGAGGCCGTGAATCAAATGCGGTTTGCCGCTTGTTCGGTTACGTACGGTCGCCAGACCGGTTTGACGGTTTCGTGTCGAGCGAGACCGGCTTGCGGGCCGCGCCGCCCGTCAGG
>JBKQVT010000112.1:0-25503 GCA_052139835.1 Thermoguttaceae bacterium | reverse complement strand
GGTGGTTGTCTGTGAAATGGAAAGGCTCAAGGTTCAATGTACAAGGTTCAATTCTATCGGACATTGATCATTGAACCTTGAACCTTCATTCGTTGTTTGGGTGCGGTCAGGAGACCCGCGCCGAACGCGACAGGATGAAATCCTGTCCTACGCCTCCGACCATCCATGTGCGTCCCGCACTTCGACCATGGTCGCCAAAATGTCGTTCCAGGTCCGCGGGTCCATCATGACCGCGTTGGGGAACATGCACCCGTCCCAGCAAATGTGACGGAACTTCTTGGTGATGTGGCCCTTCTCGCGCATCCAGAAACCGGCGTTGCAGACAATATCGAGCTTGCCGCCCGCGTCGGTCGGCAGGCAGTGCCGGCCGGTCTTGTCGTGCGAACCGGAGCCGTGCACCGTGGCGTCGTTCTGGGCGACGTGGAAATCGATCGTCCAGGGACGCAGCGCGGCGGTCAATTGGGCGTAGGCCGCGTCGAGCGATTGGCGATCGGTCCAAGCGAAATTCGGCGGCAACAGGGCGTCTTCCGGGGCGTTGTAGCCCAATAGATACAACAACGTGTGGGCCATGTCGGCCTGAAACCCCAGGGTCTGGGGGCGATCGACCGTTTCCAGGATCTCGAGCATCCGCCGCCAACTGTGCATGCCGCCCCAGCAGATCTCCCCTTCGACGGCGAGGCGCACTCCGTGGTCTTCGGCGATCTGGCAGGCCTGGCGGAAGGTGTCGGCGATGAGCCGCTGGTTCCGCTCGGGGTCTTCGTACCAGGCTTCCACGGAGCAGGCCGAGTCGAGGCGGACCTTTTTGCCACGCCCAACGCCAAACTCTGTTAACCGTTGCGCAACGCGACAGGCCTTGCGGACCTGGCCGAGGAATTTGCCACGGTCCTGGTCGCTCGCCAGCGGCGAGCCGCCGCCGGTGCCGGCATAGACCGGGGCCACCACCGTGCCGACCATGAGGCCGCGGGCCTGGGCCTTGTGGGCCAGCCGCCGGATCTCCTCCTCGCCGCCGTCGATGTTGAAATGGGGATGGTAGAGGAAGATGTCGAAGCCGTCGAAGTGGACACCGTCGACCGCGGCGGCGGCGGTGAAATCCAGCATCTGGTCCAGGCCGATGGGCGGCTCGCCCCCGTCGCCCTTGCCCACCAGGCCCGGCCAGACCGCGTTGTGCAGCTTCGGATAATCGTGCGGATGGTCCACGGGGGGTTTTCCTTGCGCTACTTCTTGCGATGGTCGCCGATCTGCGGCATGTCCTCGTGGACGCCGGGGCCGAAATAGCGGAGGCCGACCAGCGGCTCGCCGCCGGTGTTTTCGATTTGTACGCCGGCCTTGGCCGCCTCGGCGGTGATGAACACCTCGTCCCAAGGCTCCTGGCCGAAATGGATCATCACGGGGGTCTGCACGGCCAACTTGCCCATCCGCCCGCCGCCCTGCACGGTGATCCAGCCGCTGGCCGCGGGGTCCCGCAACACGCACTTGGCACCGGGCTGGAGGGTCAGCTCCTTGGCCGAAACCAGTTGCTCGCCGTTGAAATGGCCGTAGTCGATCCAGCGGTCGGTGTGGCCGGGGCCGGAGCAGGCCGGGTCGACGATCGGCTCGACGTAGTTGTGCTGCTTGAAGCAGGGATCGACGTTCTTCTCCCAATCGAGTTGCTCGATGATGAAATCGAGGTCCCGCTGCTTGTCCTTGGGCACGTCTTTGACCAGCAGGTCCCAGGGCACTTCGCGGCCCTCGACCAGCGACTGGAACATGCCGAAGACGTCGGAGCCCCATTGCGGCTCGTAGGTGCACATCGAGCCGGGGGCGTGCAACACACCGGCGGGGATCAGCCAGCCGGTGCCCGGCTTCAGGCGGTAGGCCCGCGACAGGTCGAGGATGCCGTTGTCGCCCTGGTCCCAGTTCTCCAGGCAACGGCGGACGTCGGCCTTGGTGGTGCCCGGCTCCAGGCCCATGAAGGTGTAGTCGAAGTGGTTCTCGGCGGCGTTGAGTTGCGGGGGGAAGTAATAGCACTCGGGCTTGCCCTGCTGGCCGGTCAAGGCGGCGTGGCGGGCCTGCTGGTGCATGTGGTGCGGGATGGGACCCATGTTGTCGAAAAACTTCGAGTACACCGGCCAGC
Organism: Thermoguttaceae bacterium; assembly: GCA_052139835.1. Lineage (GTDB taxonomy): Bacteria > Planctomycetota > Planctomycetia > Pirellulales > Thermoguttaceae > JBKQVT01. The sequence goes on along the minus strand of JBKQVT010000112.1, from coordinate 23,390 downwards.
GCTGATACTTGTCCCACATTTCCCGGCCGATGATCCGCGCGCCGGCCTCGGCCACGGCGTCGCGCAGGAGGAACCGCTCGCCCTCGAACGTGCAGTAGCTCAGTCCTTCGTCGGCCGCGCGGCCTTCGTTGGCCGCCTCGGTGGTGCTGGCGAACCAGCGTTCATCGATGCCGCCGCGGTGCGTGCCCAGCGCATACCAGTCGGTCGGCGCCAGCTTGATCCGCTTGCCGGGATGGAGGAAGCTCCGCGGCACCCAGGTCGGGGTCAGTCGCAACAGGCCGCCGCCGGCGTCCAAGGCGCGGTTGAGGATCGCGCCCACATTGTCCTTCTTGACGATTTTTGATGCAGCCATGATCGTGAATTGCTCCCCAATGGACGTGGTTTCCGCCGCGGCAACTACGCTTGACCAATCTGCCCGTTGCCCTATATTCTGTGGACCAGTGGGTAAAATACAAGGGGGGGATATGAATCTGCTTGCCGCCGTCTACAAGCCTGCCCTGGGGCTGCTGACCGATCTGTACGAGCTGACCATGGCCTACGGCTACTGGAAGACGGGCATCCAGGACCGCCCGGCCGTCTTCCACCTCTTCTTCCGCGAGCATCCCTTCGGCGGGGGCTTCACCGTGGCGGCCGGCCTGGCCACGGCGGTGGAATTCCTGGAGATCCTCCGCTTCGACCGGGAAGATTTGGCCTACCTGGAGGGTCTCCACGGCAACGACGGCGGGCCGCTCTTCGAGCCGGCGTTTCTCGATTACCTCGCCGGTCTCCGCGTGACCTGCGACGTGGACGCGACGCCCGAGGGCACGCTGGTCTTCCCGCAGGAACCGCTCCTGCGGGTGACCGGCCCGCTGCTCCAGGCCCAACTGCTGGAGAGCGCGTTGCTGAACCTCATCAACTTCCCCACGCTGGTGGCGACCAAGGCGGCGCGAGTGGCGCTGGCCGCCCGCGGCGAGCCGGTGCTGGAGTTCGGACTACGCCGCGCCCAGGGGATCGACGGCGCCTTGGCGGCCAGCCGGGCGGCCTACCTCGGCGGCTGCTCCGCCACCAGCAACGTCCTGGCCGGCCGGCTCTTCGGCATCCCGGTGAGCGGCACCCACGCCCATAGCTGGGTGATGTGCTTCGACGACGAGCTCGAAGCCTTTCGCGCCTATGCCCGCACCATGCCCAACAACGCCCTGTTCCTCGTCGATACCTACGATACGCTGGAGGGCGTGCGTCATGCGATCGAAGCGGGCCGGGAACTCCGCCGCCAGGGAAAGCAACTCATCGGCATCCGCATCGATTCCGGCGACCTGGCCTGGCTGAGCATCCAAGCGCGGCGGATGCTCGACGAGGCCGGCTTTCCCGAGGCGGCCATCGTGGCCTCCAACGAGTTGGACGAGCAGATCATCGCCAGCCTGAAAGACCAGGGGGCCAAGATCGGCGTCTGGGGCGTCGGCACCCGCTTGGTCACCGCCTACGACCAGCCGGCCCTCGGCGCGGTCTACAAGCTCTCGGCCCTGGGCGACGGGCAGGGCGGCTGGCAGTATAAAGTGAAGCTCTCCGAAGAGGCCATCAAGACCTCGACCCCCGGCATCCTCCAGGTGCGGCGCTTCTTCGCCGGCGGCGAGGCCGTCGGCGACGCCATCTTCGACGAGCAATCGCCCCCCCGCGGCGATTGCACGCTGGTCCATCCCCTCGATATGACGCGGCGCAAGACGATTGCGGCGGGCACCGCGGCCGGGGACCTGCTCGTGCCGGTGGTCCGCGCTGGAACGCCCGTCGGTCCGCTGCCCAGCCTGGAAGAATCGCGCCGACGGCTGCAAGAGCAGTTGAAGATATTCCACGCCGGAGTGAAGCGGCCGGTCAATCCGCATCGCTATCCCGTGGGGCTGGAACTGGGTCTGCACGAGCGCAAGACCGCCATGATCTTGCAAGCCCGCGGCGGCGCCGGAGGACGGCAGTGAATGCGCTGGTGATCGCGGACGTGCAGAACGACTTCTGTCCGGGCGGGGCGCTGCCGGTGCGCAACGGCGACGAGGTCGTGCCGGCGATCAATCGCCTCCAGCCGCGGTTCGACCTGGTCGTGGCCACGCAGGACTGGCACCCGGTGAATCACGGCAGCTTCGCCGCCAATCATCCCGGCCGCAGTCCCGGTGAGCAGGTCGAGCTGGCCGGCCTGCCGCAAATTCTCTGGCCGGTGCATTGCGTCCAAAACACGCCGGGGGCGGAACTGCACGCGGGATTGGATCGCGCGCGGATCGCCCGCATCTTCCGCAAGGGGACCGATCCGAACGTGGATAGCTACAGCGGATTTTTCGACAACGGCCGCCGCGCGTCGACCGGCCTGGGCGAATACCTCAAGGGGCAGGGCGTCACGGCGGTCTACGTCTGCGGCCTGGCGACCGACTACTGCGTGAAGCACACCGCCTTGGACGCGGTGTCGCTGGGCTTTCCGACGCACCTCTTGGCGGCGGCGTGTCGCGGCGTGGACCTTCAGCACGGCGACAGCCAGCGGGCGATCGAGGAGATGCGGCAGGGGGGGGTATTGATAGTTCAGGCACGCGAAACGTAGGTTAACCAAACGTTTCGTGAAAAATTCGCCGCGCCGCGCATCTTAACTACCAGCGGGGTTTGCGTCCGGAACCGGAACGGCGCTAAAGTGTTTAACCATAGGGAGGGGGACCATGATTCCTGCCATGAGCCGCGGTGTGACTCGTTTTGTCTGCATCGGCCTTCTGGCTATCCTCCCGGGATCCGGCCGCGCCCTGGCGGACGAAGGCGGGGCGCAGGCGGCGCCCGGCGCTGCGGCGGCCAAGGCCCGCCAGGAAGATACCCGGCTGACCATGAAGGACGTCGAGCGTCTCCGCGGCAGGGGCAAGCCGCCGGAGGAGGTCGTCGACGACGTGGCCGAAGCGGGGCGGGCCTTCGAGGTCACGCCGGAGGTGGTTGCCGAGCTTGCCAAGCTGGGCTTCAGCCCCGCCCAGGTCGAGACGATCAAGGAGGCGTGCACCACGCCGCTGGTGCCGGGGAAAGGGGAGTTTGAGCCCAGAGAGCCGAATTACGTTTTCCGCCAGTTGAGCAAGGCGGCTGCCCTGAGCCGGACGGGCGTTCGGCCGGTCCAGTCGCAGCACGCTACGCTTTGGGCGGCCAAGGACGCGCAGCAGAAATATCTGCCGACCATAAAAGAACTGGAGAAGTTCTTCCACGCCAAGTGCCCGGAACCATTCCGCTCGGGCCTGGACAAGCGACGCCTGCACATCGTCCTGCTGGGGGACGGGGCGGAGTACGAGGCCTGGTGGCAGGGGGTCTCGAAGTTGAAAGGGCTCGGGTATTCGCGGCTGCAAGGCGTGTACGCCGATCCGCTCCGTTCCCCGGACTCGGGCCGCAGGCCGCAGGCATTTTGCGACGTCTACTCTTGCGTGATTGTCCTGGCGGGGCTATCTCGCGACGAGGCCCGCCGCTACGTGGCCTGCGGCACGGCAAGAATGTACGTGGGACGCTTGTTCGGGCCATACGGCTGCCCGCTGGGGTGCGGACTCATCAGTTTGGCGGAGACTGCCGCGTGCGGGTCCCCGAGCCTGACGCAGCGAGGGATTGTCGACACGGTCTGGACCGCGCAATCGCAGGGGCCGGGCGAAGACGCCAAGGACTGGGCCCTGCTGGTCCGGCAGCGTATGGCATCCGGCCAGGCCACTCCGCTCGGCGAGCTGTTGAAGAGGGATCGCTTGACGATGTCGCTGCCGCATTACGCCGAGGCTTGGACGCTCGTCGGGCTCTTGATCAAGCAGCCCGCCAAGTTTGGGAGGCTTGTGATGGAAATCAACCGGGAGGTCCCCGTTGAAGCGGCGAGGTGGGGGGCCCAGGGATGGAGCGACGAGAGGGCCCGATTTACCCTGGCGTTGATCGAGAAGATCTATGGGTGGGACGAGAAGCAACTCACCGACCAGTGGCGCGCCGACGTCATGGGCCAGGGAAACGCCGCCGGCGACGCCCCCCTGACCCAAGTTGGGAAACGCAAGGCCGGGGCGGGCGCTGCGGCCGCGGCGGCCAACGACGACAAGGACACCCGCTTGAACATGGATGATATTCGGCGCATGGGCGCTCGGGGCGTCTCTGCGGAACAAATCGCCGACAGCGTCGCCGAGGGGGGACGGCGTTTCGAGGTCACGGCGGAGGTGGCCGCGGAGCTTGGCCGCCTGGGCCTCAGCCCCGCCCAAGTCGACGCCGTCAAACAGTCTTCCACCGAGCCGCTCGTGCCCGGAAAATGGACAAGGTTCCACGGGACGTTGCACCTTCAGTGGTCGAGCGACCCGCGCGATCGGCTCTTCAACGATTTGGAGAAAGTCGCCGTTGCCAGCGGACTGGGCCTCCGGCCCGTCCAGTCGCAGCACGTGACGATCTGGATGGTCACCGGCGGCACCAGTCCGGGCGATCGGGCCGCTTCCTCTTCTTGGCAAGGCGGCGAAGAGGCGCAGAACGGTTACCTCCGAGACGTGCGAAAACTGGAGAAGTTCTTCCACACCCGCTGCGCGGAGCCGCTCCGCTCCGGCCTGAACAAGCGCTTCGCGCACGTCGTCCTGTTGAAGGACCAGGCGGCGTGGGAGACCTGGTGGCGAACGAGACTCAGCCTCACCCAGCAGAAGCAGACCTCTTTCTTGGACGGTGGTCCCCTCCGCACCCCGAAAGACCTTCAACTTCACGAGCAAACTTCTTGGGACGCATTCGTCGCGGGCCGGACACATTATTCGGTGGGACTTTGGGCGGGTTTTTGCGTGATTACGATGGGAGAACCGGAGCCGACGCGACGCCTCGTGATCGATGACGTGGCGGAAATGTACACGATTCAACTGGGGGGCGGTGTGTTTTGTGCAATGGATGTGGGGTTTCTCAATTGGGCGGAAACCGCCGTGTTCGGATCCCCCAGCATGACGCGGACGGCCGAGGGCCGTGATGCGGCCCGGCGCCTCGACAGGAACGCCCGGGACTGGACCATGCTCGTCCGCCAGCGGATGGCGGCCGAGCGCGTTACGCCGCTGCGCAGGCTTTTGCAGGTAAATCCCTCCTCTGTACAGGGGCCACAATGCGCCGAACTATGGACGCTCGCGGAACTTCTGGCTCGTCAACCCGCCAAATTCGGCAAGCTGCTCCGTGAGCGCCCTGAGGCCCGAGTCAACGATACCAGACCAAACGAGGGCTTCTATGCGGGGCTCGGCAGGATCGATCTGGCGACAATCGAAAAGGTCTACGGCTGGGACGAGAAGCAGCTCGCCGAGGAGTGGCGGGCGTACGTGATGGGGCAGAAATGATTGCCCGAGCGACGCTCGCAGGCCAGCGGCCCGAGCGTCGATAGCTGCATGGCTTCCGCGCCAAAATGACTTGATCGAGGTTTCAAAAGCCCCGAGATAACAGAGGAACACTGATCTTCGCTAATCTTCGCTGATGGATTCCATAAGTGTCGATCAGCGGGGATTAGTGTTCCCTAGAAAACATTCAACATGTTCCGACGCCGTTCCTAAATCGGAGGTGACCTATGTTTCCCGCCATGAGCCGCGGTCTGACTCGTTTTGTCTGCATCGGCCTTCTGGCTATCCTGCCGGCATCCGGCCGCGCCCTGGCCGACGAGGCGCCGAAGGTGATCGGGCAGTGGCAGTCGGCAAGGCCCCCATTGCCGTACTTCTTGGCCATCTCGCCGGACGGAACCACACTGGCCGTGGGCGGAATGCATGGCGGTCTGTACATCTGGGATGTCGTCAAGGGCGAGGTTAAACACACCCTGGACGACGGGGCAAGCAGGGTGGATATCTACGAAGGCATCATTGCCTTCTCCGCGGACGGAAAGACCTTGGCGGTGCTCGACGCCAAGACGCCCGCGAAGAAGGGGAGTACTTCCGAGCTGCACCTTCGCATCTGGGATGTCGGGTCCGGAAAACTCGTCAGAGAGATCAAAGACATCAATGAACTCAAGCTGGCGGTGGGAGACAGGTTCGTCCATATCCGGTACGCATGCCTGGCTCTCTCGCCGGACGGGACGCGATTGGCGGCGCATATTGACGGGCAGAAGTCGATAAGCGTCTGGAACACCGCGGACGGACGCGTCGCGGCGACCTTTGCCGTGAAAACCCTCGCGGCTTGCCTGACGTTCACCCCGGATGGAAAGGCGCTGGTGGCACAAGTCGATTCCCAACTCCTCATGTACGATTTGTCGAAGAAGCAGGCGGAGGTGATTCTTGACCGAGAGCCGTCGCAGTCTGCCTTCGATGCGGCGGGATTCACTCCCGACGCCAGGACCTTCGTGACGTTCTTGGAGGTGTTGAAATCGCGGGGCAAGAGACGACCGGCTCTTGTCACTTTGCGACTGGACTTCTGGTCCATTCAGGCGCACTCCGCAAAACATCCGAACCTAGAGTTGGATACCCGCCAGTTGGGCCGAGAGGGCAGGGCGATCGCGTCCGACACGGCCACGCTGGCGCTGAAAACGGGGCCACAGACCATCGACGTCTTTGATTCCGTCACGCGTAAGACGCGCACCAGCGTCGAGGCCGCGCATCCTATCGACTGCATCGGTCTGAGCAGGTCGGGGCGCTACCTTGCGGCCGGCAGCTTCAAAGGCGCGATTACGGTATGGGACGTGACGCGGTCGGGACCGGTCATCACGCCCGCTCCGGACCTGGAGGAATGGTGAGAGCGTGCCGGGCTCCGGTGCGTTCTGAGCTTGAAAGGCTCCGGCACGACCAAGGACGGGTGTGTGCGGATAGACCCCGCAGTTCGCTGCTAGTCCCCGACCCCTGGCCGGGAATCTACCAGTCGCCCAGGAACTCCAGACGGTCGCCCATCGAGTCAGCATCCAACGTGTTGGCCAGGTGAAGGAGGCGTCGCATCACGTCCCCGATCGGCCGCTGGCTTGACACGACGACGCCCGCGTGGTGCCGACCATGCCGCATCCAAATCGCGTGTAGTTCAGCAAAATGGGCGACGTTGAAAGTAATCAACACCCGGCCCTCGACGGCGGCCCACTCAAGCTGCGACTGGTCGGATTGCCCCCGGCGGCCGGCCTCCGGTGCGGAAACGGCATCGACCCCGGTGCGACGAAGAGCCGGCGCAACGGTTCCGTAGACATCTTCATCGGTGAAGAAACCGAGCGCGCTCATCGGGCAGGACCGTCTTGGGCGAGGCGAGCCTTGACTGACGCTTCATCATCCGCCAGAACTTCGGCGTCGATCTCGTCCAGGTGATCGTGGGCATAGGCCAAGGCATCGTGGACGTCGGCCGGCTTCAGCGAGGGGTACTGCTGCACGATTTCCTCGACGCCCATGCCCTGCCGGTAACACGCCAGGACGGTCGCCACGCGAATCCGCGTGCCGGCCACGACCGGTTGGCCCCCGCACCGGGCGGCGTCTTTTTCGATATTGCGATAGTCCAGTTTAGGCATGGCTTTGAAATCCATTGTGGTGGCGAGAACTTGTCATCGCTTTATTTTACCACCGCCGACACCCAAGACCAACTCCGCGTCGAGAGCCGCGTCACCCGGTGGAACCGCAGGCGATTCGTCCGGCGCAGGGCAACCGCGGGGATAAACCCCGCGGCTCGCTGCTGATCCCTGGTCCCCGGTCCCTGGCCCCTCTCTCTATTGCACCGCAAACGGCGGCAGGACGCTCTTGGGCCGCCCGGCGGCGCGGGGTCCGCTGCCGAGATTCGACACCGGCACGCTCGTAAGCGGGGGCAGGGGCGCGGCGACGCTGCCGTGACTGACAGCCGAGGCCGAGGGCGTGGCCCCGCGGCGAGTGTCCGACTTCAGCCGCCCGTCCTGGATCCGCACCGTCCGCTCGGCGCGCTGGCCGAGGGCGTCGTCGTGCGTGATCAGCACGATCGTCATGTTGCGGTCGCGGTGGAGCTTCTCGATGAGCTCGAAGATGCCGATGGCCGACTTCGAGTCGAGGTTGCCGGTGGGCTCGTCGGCCAAGAGGAGCACGGGGTCGTTGGCCAGGGCGCGGGCGATGGCCACCCGCTGCCGCTCGCCCACGGAGAGCTGTTCGGGCAAGTGGTGGAGGCGGTGCGCCAGGCCCACGATGTCGAGCAATTCGACCGCCTTTTTCACGCGGCCGGAGGCCGAGAGCCGGCTGCCCTCGAACATGGGAACCTGCACGTTTTCCACGGCCGTGAGCACGGGCAGGAGGTAGAACGACTGGAAGATGAAGCCGAACTTCTGCGCCCGCAGCTTGTTGAGGTTGCGGATGCTGGAGAGCGGCTTGCCTTCGAAGTAGAGTTCGCCGGAGGTGGGCGAATCCAGGGCGCCGAGCAGGTTCAGCAGCGTTGATTTGCCGCTGCCGCTGGGGCCCATGATGGAGACGTATTCGCCGTGGTGGATCTCGACGCTCACGTCCAGCAGGGCGCTCACCTGGCCGTCGGTGTAGAGTTTCGTGAGGTGTTCGGTACGCAGGAGGACGTTATTGGCATACATGGGGATGACGTTATTCATGGCGGATGGCCTCCGTGGGCATGAGCATGGCGCCGCGGTAGCCCGGATAGGCGGCCCCGAGAACTCCGACCAGGAGCGAGATGCCGAATGCCAGGAGGATGACGAAGGGTGAGGTGGTGCTGCTGATCATGCTGGTCAGCGGCAAGCGGCTGAGGAAATAAGTCAAGACGGCGGCGCCGGCGGTGCCCAACACGAAGCCGGCCAGGCTCAGGAGGAGCGACTCCATGAAGATCATCCGCATGATCCGCCCGGGGCGCCAGCCGATGGCCCGCAAAATGCCGATCTCGCGGGTTCGCTCGAAGACCGACATGACCATGGTGTTGAGCATGAAGAGGGCGCCGATGCCCACGGCCACCAGGGCGATGGCGAACGACATGCCCGTGGCCATGCGCATCTGGTTCAAATTGTATTCATCGGGGGGCAGGGCCTTGATCTTGCCCGCGGCACCGACCTCGGCGGCGATGTCCTGCTCGATCTTGCGGCAAAGCTCCTTGCGGCGGACGTCGTCCTTGCGGACCTCCGGCGTGAGCCGGACGGTACATCCGGTGATCAGCCGCGGTTTGCCCTGAAGCTTTTGCAACTGGTCCAGCATCATGATGATGTGGCCTTTTTCCAGGCTGGCCTCGGCCTTATAGACGGCGACGACCTCGAATTCGTAGTGCCCGAACAGCATCAGCTTGTCGCCCGGCTTTTTTCCCAAGGCGTCGGCGGCGGTCTTTTCCAGCAGCACGCCCTTCTGACGCTGGAGCAGGTCGACCAGGCTCTTGCTCCCACTGGCCAACGCCGGCGGATCGATGATCGTGCCGCGGATCTCCTCGAACATGAAGGAGTCGGGCGCCCAACCCTGGAAGACGACGTGGTTGAGCCCCTGGTCCTCCATGTCGATCATATCGATCAGTCCGGCGGCTACTCCGGTGACGCCGTCCATCTTCATCTCCTGGAGTTTCGTAGCGACGGCCTCGGGCATGGTTCCGAACATGGGATTCCACTCGCGTTTGTCCGAAACGATCAGGCCGACCTGCCGCGCCTCGTACATGCTCACGAACGACTTCTTGAAGCCGTCGGCAATCCCCACCAGAGAGACGGCCATCCCAACCGCCGCCGCCATGCCGGTCACCGTCAGTGCCGAACGGACCTTACGCCGGAACACATTTTTCAAAACGAACTGATAAAAACGCATCGTATGTCCCCGAAAATCCCTTAATTCGCTTGTCTTCCCTAACCTCTATCATATCGCCTTCCACCCCTAGGTCTAGATGAGGATTATGGCGTCTTCTGAGGAAATTACCCTTTACCGCGGAGGGAGCAATCTTGCGACCTCGGCGGAAGAAAATGCGGAGTCCGTAGACGGGGAAAAATGGGCGATTTGTTACGCCCCGCTTAGTCTCCGAACATCTCCGTCCAGAGGCCGCCAGATCGGCCGACCCCGATCCGCTTGTGCCCGCTCATCAGCATGTTGGTCTGATGGGGCGGGCTGTGAAACCATCCCTGGTGGGCGCCCTCGCCGTCTTGGTAGCCCAGGCCGATGTTCTCCCCGGAGGCCGTCGAGCCCATCCGCGCCGCGCGCTCGGTAAACTTCGTCTTGCCCGGCACCGGCGACTCGTGCGAAAAAAACTTCAGCGTATCCATGTCGTGGGCATGATCGTGGGCGGCGGCGCAGAGCTTCAGGTCGATCTCCAGGGCGGAGAGGCCCAGCAGGTTGCGGGTGACGTTGGCTTCCACGATCGCCCGGTACTCCTCGCTCTCCAACTGTGCCGCCTTGGCGGCGTTGGCCGCCAGGATGCTGCGGGTGGCGGCGTCCATGGGCCCGGCGAGCATGGCCGCCGATTCCTCCTCGCTGCAGAGATACCGCTCGAACGTCGGCGCCTCGGGGGGCTTCTGCGCGCTGGCCGTCATGTGTTGGTAGACGCACGCCGCGCACTGGTCCCAGAGGCGGGTGGCGTCGATCAGCTTCTGGCGGTCCTTTTGCAAGGCCGGGGTCTTATCGAGGACCTCTTGGCGGCCAACGAGGAAGATCTCGCGGAGCCGCTTCATGGCCGGATCGGCCTTGGCGGTGATGGTCTCGTGGGTGAAGTTGGGCTCGTCTTTCAGGCCCAGCACGGTCTGGCGCAAGGCGTTGACTTCGGCGCCCTTAACGCCCGCTAGGCGTTTTTGCGCCAGGGGGGCGGCCTTCTGCGAGAACTTGGCGGTGTAGCGTTTCACGTCGGGGGCCAGTTCGCGGGAAATGGCCCGCATGATGCCGCCGGCGGCGGCCGGGCCGGCTTGGATCGCCTGCTGGACGAGCTGGGCCCGCTTCTGCGGGTCCTTGCTTGCCCCGCGAAACTGGCTCACCAGCCGCTGGACTTCGGCCCGCGACGCATTCGCGGCAGAATCCGCCCTCGCGGCAGCCGGCAACAGCCCGGCGGCAAGGCTCATCACGGCCAGCGCCACGGCGCCGGCCAGGGTGCGGAGTGTCATGGTGTCGCTCTTCTCTAGGTGGGAGCGGGTTCCGTGCCGCCTACCGCCATTCTACTTGGCGGGTTTCCCGGCCGCAATCGTCCCCTCGGTCGGGCTGCTGGCCGTTGCGTAGAGCTTCTTGGGGATCCGCCCGGCCAGGTAGGCCAGCCGGCCCGCCTCGCAGGCCAGCCGCATGGCATGGGCCATCCGCAAGGGCTCCTGGGCTTGGGCGATGCCGGTGTTCAGCAGCACGCCGTCCACGCCCAGTTCCATGGCCGCGGCCACGTCGCTGGCCGTGCCCACCCCCGCGTCCACGATCACCGGATAGGCCGGGTCGCCGTCCTTGAGATACTCCAGGCAGATGCGGATGGCGTTGGGATTGAGGACCCCCTGGCCGGAGCCGATGGGGCTGCCGGCGGGCATGACGGCCGCCGCGCCGGCCTCTTTCAGCCGCCGCGCCAGCACGGGATCGTCGCTGGTGTAGACCAGCACTTGAAAACCGGCGGCCACCAGCTTCTCAGCCGCCTGGAGCGTGGCCAGCGGATCGGGCCACAACGTCTTCTTGTCGCCGAGCACCTCCAGCTTGACCCAGTCGGCGCCGGGATTGTTCATCTGGCTGAGGATCTCGCGCCCCAGGTGGGCGACACGGACGGCGTCTTCCGCCGTGAAACAACCGGCCGTGTTGGGCAAGATCGTGTAGCGGGCGGTGTCGATGTAGTCGAGGATTTTCTTGCCCGACGCATCGATCAGCCGCTCGCGGCGGACCGCCACCGTGACGCACTCGGCCCCGGCGATCCCCAGCGCCTCGCGCATCAACTCGTAGCTGGCATACTTGCCGGTGCCGACGAACAAGCGGCTGGAAAACGTGTGCGAACCGATCGCCAGGCGATCGCCCCCGTTCGGGATCGACATCGCGCTATCCTCCTCCCACCAACGTGACGATCTCCACCTTGTCGCCCGCCGCCAGGCGGTGCTCGGCATGGCGCTGGCGGGGCACGAGGTGGAGATTCACTTCCACGGCCACCGGCTTGCCGCACAAGCCCATTTCGGCCAGCAGCGCGGCGACGGTGATTTCCTCGGGCGCCTGCCGAGGTGCGTCATTGACGGTGATTTGCATGGCTTCGCGGGCTGCCACTGCTGGCTTGCCCAGCAGTGAAAAACCGTGTGGGCACTGCCGGGCAAGCCGGGCACCATGCGAAGCATGGTCGTGGCACACGCGCCAGCGGCGGCCTCACTCCCCGCCGCCGCGGGCCACCGCGTTGCGGAAGCGAGTGACGTCCAGGCACTTGATCTGGCCGCGGGCGGGCGTGGCCTGGTTGCGCACGGCCGGCGACCAGGGGATGCAGTATGCCCCCACCTTGCCGCTGGTGACCTCGGCCACGTAGATGATGCCCCTGCTCGGCCCCGATTGTGCACCGCCCACACGTCGCAGGTCGGCATTACCGCTGACCATCATGTAACGAGGACTCTTCGCGGGATCGACCCCCAGGTCCTTGTTGACGTTACAGCCCCAGAAGGCGACGAACTGGCCGTTCATCTTCGAGACGGTCGCCGCGCCCAGGTTGCCGGTGAGGAAGTCGAGAAAACAGACCGCTTCGATCGATTCATCCAGCGAGACGGTCGCCATGGCGAAGGTGTCACTGCGATCCGTGGCCGAGGCCCGCAAGGGCGTATTGGGCAAAAAGACCGCCAGCACCAGCCCGCCCGCCAGTCCCAGCACCAGCCCCAACCATGCCAGCCGGGCATGCTTCACAATCCGCGTGTTCGACATGAAAGACTCTCCTGATTTGGGTTCCGCATCGACTTGCCTCCAGGCCGGAAAGAGGGGACAGACCCCAATTGCCGACTTCCTTTTCCTCCGCCTGCATCGTACCGCCTCGCGGGCCCGAATGCCAGATGATTTGGGGATTTTTGGCCGGGCGAAGCGGACAGTCGCCCTTTTTCGCCCGCCGGCCCCTTGCAAAAGGCCGGGAATCGGATATAAACGCCATCGGCCGACAAGAAAAAGGAGTCGAACATGGCAAAGGTCAACGTGGCCCTCATTGGGCAGGGCTTCATGGGGCGGTCACACTCGAATGCCTGGGGCCAGGTGGCCAAGTTCTTCAAACCCACCTTGCAGCCGGTGCTGCACACGGTCTTCGGCCAGAAGGCAGAGAATCCGCAGAGTTTCGCCGACAACTGGGGATGGCAACATGCCTCTAGCGACTGGGAAGCGGTCGTCCGCGCGCCGGAGATCGGGCTGGTCGACGTGGTCACTCCCAACTATATGCACGCCCCGGTGGCCCAGGCGGCCATCGCCGCCGGCAAGCCCTGCGCCTGCGAGAAGCCCATCGCCGGCTCCCTGGCCGACGCCCGCGCCATGGTCGAGGCCGCCCGAAAGGCCAAGGTCAAGACCTTCGTCTGGTTCAATTATCGCCGCTGCCCGGCCGTCGGCCTGGCCCACCAACTCGTCAAGGCGGGGAAGCTTGGGGAAATCCGCCATGTGCGGGCCACCTACTTGCAGGATTGGGCCGGCGAGGCGGTGCCGCTGCTGTGGCGGTTCGACAAGACTCTGGCGGGTTCGGGCGCCCATGGCGACCTCAACGCCCACCTGATCGACATGACCCGCTTCGTCACCGGCCAGGAAATTACCGAGGTCGCCGGGGCCATCGCCGAGACGTTTATCAAGGAGCGGACCTTGCCCTCCGGCCTGGCGGCCGGGGGGATCGCGGCCGGCCGCGGCGGGGCAGGGGGCAAGGGGAAGGTGACCGTCGACGACACCGTCCTCTTCCTGGCCCGCTTCTCCGGCGGCGCCGTGGCCAGCTTCGAGGCCGCCCGCCAGGCCACCGGCAACCAAAACCGCAACGGCTTCGAAATCAACGGCACCAAGGGCTCGGTGAAGTTCAACTTCGAGCGGATGAACGAACTGGAGTATTACGACGCCACGCTGCCGCGGGCCGTGCAGGGCTGGACCACCATCATGTGCACCCACGGCGGCGATCATCCCTATGTCGCCAACTGGTGGCCCGACGCCCACATCATCGGCTATGAACACGGCTTCACCAACCAGGCCTACGACATCCTCCGCGTCCTGGCCGGCGAAGAACCCACGCTGCCGATCCCCGACTTCAACGATGCCTATCAGACCCAGCGGGTGCTGGAAGCGGCCCTGCTCTCGGCCGCGGAAAAACGCCCCGTCCCCCTGGAGGAAGTGAAATAGCGGCCCTTGCCCCCTCCATGGTGGGGATGGCAAGGGGAGTTGTTTTTGCGGGCCGCCGCCGTCCCCCCGCGGCCCGCAGGTGGTTCGTCGCGGCGAAGAGCGCCACGTGCAGAAGGACTCTGCCCGTGGCGCTCGCTGTTTTGAGGCGGGCAAGGGGGCAGTCCCCCAGCGGGGACCAATCGGCGGTAAAACCTGCGGCGGTGGATTGCCATGCGGCCCACAGCGAGGATAATACTGCTGATGGACTGCAACCTTCGACCCGGACTGTGCTGGGAGTTGCTCTGGGCGGTCGTGCTGGCGTTTTCGCTGGGCGGCTGCGGAGGGCCGGAACCGTCGCCGTCGCCCTCCGCGGCGAAAAACGGGGCCGGCGACTCGGCGATAGTCGCCCCATGGCCGAAGGATTTCAATCCGCCCGTGGATATCCGCACGGAGCCGGTCAACGTTCCCCCGCAGATTCAAGGACCATCACCGCCCATCGAAGGTGCGAAGAAGAAATAGCGCCGTCCCCTTTTCCCCGAGGAGGGCCGAAGATGATCGACCGAGAATTGGCCGCGCTGTTGGTCTGTCCGAAGGATCACGTGCCGTTGAAGCTGGCCGAACCGCGCTTGTTGTCGCGGGTGAATCGTGCCATCGCCGCGGGGCGCGTGAAGAACCAGGCCGGCCGCCCGGTCGAGGACCTGCTCTCCGCCGCCCTGGTGCGCCAGGACGACACGCTGTTGTATCCGGTCCTCGATGATATTCCCGTGTTGTTGATCGAGGAAGCCATCGCCCTGGACCAAATCGAGCAGGAAACGTCATGAGTGAAAAGACGATATTCAAGCGGATCATCGACCGGGAGATTCCGGCGAGGATCGTTTTCGAGGACGACCGCTGCCTGGCCTTCGAGGACATCCATCCCCAGGCGCCGGTGCACCTGCTGGTGATCCCCAAGAAGGAGATCCCGTCGCTGGCCGAGGCCAGCGACGAGGACGCCGCCCTGCTGGGCCATCTGCTGGTGGTGCTGCGTGATTTGGCGGCCCAGCGGGGGCTCGCCCGCGGATACCGCGTGACACTGAATTGCGGCCCGGATGGGGGCCAGGTCGTGCCGCACCTGCACTTTCACTTGCTGGGGGGCCGCGCCCTGCGTGAGCCATTAGGATGAGGGGATTCAGTACCCCTCTCGTGCCCGCTTTTTCCACCAGCCTCTTTTCTTCTTCCATTTTTTTGTTATAATCGGAAGCCGTGACATCCCGTCACCTCGAGGCGCTCGCCATGGTCTCTTCCAAGGCACACGATCGCTATCCGCGTCCGGGGCAGCGCGTGGCCCCCTATACGCTCCGCGAGTTCCTCATGGAGCCGATCCCCGCCGAGTTCCGCGAAAAGCTGGGCGGCCTGGAGTTGAAGCTCTGCGACCTGGACGAAACGGTTTGGGATCGCCTCCCGGCGGAGACGATCTGCGCGCTGGCGCAGGTCGTGGTGGAGCGGATTTCGGCCTACCATGTCCGCCGGGCCTTTCAAACGCGCCATTTCCCCCGGCCGGCCGAGGGGACCGATCTGTCCGCCTTGCCGCTGGAGAATCGCACCCGCCGCTGCCTCGTGCGCGAGGGATTCGACGAGCGCCCCGGGGCGCTGGGCGATCACACGATCGGCGAGATCATGTCGCTGCGGGCGTTTGGTCCGCGGTGCCTGGTCGATCTGCTCAGCGCGTTGGAATCGCCGCGGGACGGCGGCGGCGAGCGCGGGGAGGGGGGGCGGAATGCGGGGACTCCGCCGGCGCCGTCGGCGGAGTTGACGGCCGCGGCGGCCGCCCTGGACGAACTCGCCGACGCGGACCTGGTGCGCAGCGACGATCCGCGTTTCGCGGCGCTGCTGCACGCGGTGGACATGGAGGCCCGCACGGCCCGCGAGCTGGCGGCGCGGCTGCTGGGGCGGGCCCAGGACCCGCCGGATCCCGCCTACCTGGCCCACCAGGTGCGGCAGTTGACCCGGCGCATCGCGGAGATGCCCGCGCGGACGCTGGAAGAGGAGCTGATCGAGATTTTCGTCGTTGCCGCCCGCGATCGCAACGCCGAGATCCTCATCGGCTATTACGGTTGGGATGACGGGCGCGCGCGCACCTTGACGCACATCGGCAAGCGCTTCGGCATTACGCGGGAGCGGATCCGGCAGATCTGCGCCAAGATGACGCGGAAGGCCAGAAGTGCCGCCCACATCCTGGCCCCCGTGATGGACCGCGCGCTGGCGCTGGTCGAGGAGCGGTTGCCGGCCGCGGCCGCGGACCTGGAGGCGGAACTCCGCCAGCACGGCTGGACGACCGTGGGCATGTCCCTGGAGGGGCTGGCCACCGGGGCCAAGCTCTTGGGCCGCCGCACCGATTTCCGCGTCGTCCGCATCGATCCCGAGCGGAAGCAGGGTCCGCGGCTGGCGGTGCGGGCGGACCAGGTCCAGGTGGCGCCCGCGGTGGCCGACATGGCAAAAAAAGAGGTCTACTTCCACGGCCTGGCCACCGCCGAGCGGATCGAGCGGCTGGTGGCCGCCAAGTTTCCCGGCGCCGTCGATGCGGAGCTGGTGCGGCAAACCCTCCAGTTGATCGAGGGCTTCTCCTGGCTGGACGATCGCTCCGGCTGGTTCCGCATCCAGGGGATCGGCAAGCACGGCCTGCCCAAGACGATCGACAAGGTGCTGGCCGTGGCCGGCAGCCTGAGCATCCGCCAGCTCCGCGCCGCCGTGGGCCGCAACCGCCGCATGTGGAAAGAGCCGCCGCCGGAAGGCGTGTTGCGGAAGTTCTGCCGGGACCTGCCGGGCGTGAAGATCGAAGGCCAGCGGATCGCCGCCGATCCGCCCCGCGATTGGCGCGACGCCCTGACCGGCGTGGAATGGAAACTCGTCAACGTGCTGAAGAAACACGGCCCCGTGATGGAACGCGGCGACATGGAAGACCGCTGTGTCCGCGAGGGCATGAACCGCTTCAGCTTCCACGCCTTCGTCTCCTGGTCGCCGGTCATCGTGCAGCTCGGGCACAGCGTCTACGGGCTGCTGGGGGCCGAGGTTTCGGCCGCCCAGCTCGACGCCCTGCTGGCGGCGCACCGCTCGCAGCGGGCCGTGCGCCGCGTGCTGGACAGCCACGGCTGGACCGAAGACGGCAAGGTCTGGCTGAGTTACCGGCTCTCCAAGGCGGCCAGCACCTACGCGGTGATCACCGTGCCGGCGGCCCTGAAGAAGGTGGTCCGCGGCCGCTTCACGCTGCTGGCCCCCGACGGCGCAACAATCGGCGCCCTGGCCACCAAGGACGGCCGCGCCTGGGGCCTGGGCGCCTTTCTCCGCCGCCACGGCGCGCGGATCGACGATCACATCCTTCTGACCCTCGACCTCCAGGAGCGCACCGCCGCCGTCTCCTGGGACGCCGTGGAGTAGCGTGGTGATTCGCCCCAGCCCCCGGCGCCCAGTACAGCTTACAGACAGTTTCTGCCGGTCGGCATCGCTTGCGAAACCGCAAGCGAGCAACCGGCCTTGTGGCAAGAACATGGTGGAAGACGCACTAGCCCCCAGTCCCTAGCCTCCAGTCCCCCGCGCCATGAAGCTCCCCCCGGAAGGCGCCCGCTGGCTGATCTCGCTGCGGTGGCTGGCCTGCGCGTCGGTCTTCGCCATGATCTGGCTGACCAGTTCCATGTTGAAGATCATCGCCTGGCCGGCGCCGCTGTATGTCGTCGCTTGCGCCATGCTGGGCTATAACCTGCTGTTCCGCCTCCGCGGGCAGGACGCTCCGGGCGAGGGGAACGTCGACCGCCAGATCTTTCTCCAGGTCGTCTTCGACCTGGTGGCCCTGACGCTGCTGTTGTACTTCTCCGACCTCCCCCGCAACCCCTTCCTCGTCTACTTCCTCTTCCACATGATCATCGCCGGGATGTACCTCCGCGGCTCGGCGCCGTATTTCTTCGCTGCCCTGGTAACGGCGATGGTGGGCACGGTGATGCTGCTGGAACACGGCGGTTGGATTGGCCGTTTCCCCATGCATTTTCCCTCCGATCCGAGACCGCCGGCGCCGCTGGACGGGTTGTACCTGCTGGGCGTCTTCGTGGCCTTCGACAGCGCGCTGTGGATCACCGTCTATTTCACCACCTCGATCCGCCGCTACGTCGACCGCGCCCACGCCGAGATCCGCCAGAAGGAGAAGATGCTGGGCATCGGCCAGTTGGTGGCCGGCATCGCCCACCAGATCGCCAACCCGCTGGACGGCGTGCAGAACTGCCTGCGGCTCCTGGGCGAGCGGGTCAAAGACGATCCCCACCTGACCGAGTACGTGCAGATGATGACCGAGGCGCTGGAGCGCATCGAGCGGACGGCCACCCGCGTGCAGGCCTTCGCCCGCCCCCACGGCGTCACCTTGCAGAGCACGGACGTCAACGCCGCCGTGTCGGCCACCCTCGACGTGCTGGGGAGCGACCATGTCGGCAACGTCCGCATCGTCAAGGAATTGGGCGACGTGGCCCCGGTCGAGGGCGATCCCTACACGCTGCAAGAGGTCCTTTTCAACCTCTGCACCAATGCCCTGGCCGCCATGCCCCGCGGCGGCGCCCTCACCCTGCGCAGCTACGCCCTGGGACGCAAGGACGAGGACCAGATGGGCTCCGTGGCCGTCGACGTCAGCGACACCGGGGTGGGCATTCCGCGGGCCGACCTGGAGAAGATTTTCGAGCCCTTCTACACCACGCGGGCCGCCTCGGGGGGCACCGGGCTGGGACTGGGGCTGTGCCGCATGTTGATCGCCGAAATGGGCGGCCGCATGGAAGTCCGCAGCGCCCTGGGACACGGCACCACCTTCACCGTGGTGCTCAACCGGGCCGAGACCCAGACCCCGCTCGCCCGGGAAAAGGCGGGAGGTTCCTAGCCCGGCCACGCCAGGGCTTCCTCGGCCGGGACGTTTTGGATAGATTGAATACATGAACGCCGCGGACGATTAGCAGCGAGCCGCGGGGTTTATCCCCGCGGTTTCGTTGCGCACCCGCTCGTTGCGATCCGAAGCAATCCCTTATCGCCTCCCCCATGAAAATCCTCATCGTCGACGACGAGAAGATCAAACGCGTCACCCTGGCGGAAGACCTCCGCGCCCAGGGCTACGAAGTCGTCGCCGCCGCCGACGGCCGAGAGGCCTGGGAGCAGTTGCAAAACGGACCCTTCGACGTCGTCGTCACCGACCTGAAAATGCCCAACCTCGACGGCATCGAGCTCTTGAAGCGGATCAAGCAGGGGCCGCTCTCCGCCATGGAGGTCGTCATGATGACCGCCTACGGCAGCATCCCCGTGGCGGTGGAAGCCATGCGCTTGGGGGCCTTCGATTTCGTGACCAAGCCCTTCCGCAACGAGGACGTCTTTCCGCTGTTGGCGCGGATCGAGCGCCTGAAGCGGTCGGCGGCGGCCGGCTGTCCCCCGGCCGCCGAGCCCGCCGCCGAGTTGGATCAAGCGGTCGTCAGCCAGTCGGCCGTGATGGGACGCGTCAAGCACATGATCCAAATCTGTGCCCGCACCGACGCCAACGTCCTGCTCTGCGGCGAGACCGGGGCGGGCAAGGACCTCGTCGCCGGCCTCATCCACCGCCTCTCCCACCGCCAGCCGTTCCCCTACGTCAAGGTCGGTTGCGCGCTCTTCCCGCCGCAACTCATCGAGAGCGAACTCTACGGCCACGAAAAGGGCTCCTTCACCGGCGCCGACCAGCGCCGCCGCGGCCGCTTCGATCTCGCCGAGGGCGGCACCCTCTATCTCGACGACGTCGACGACATTCCCCTGGCCCAGCAAGCGAAGCTCTTGCGGGCGATCGAAGAAAAGGTGTTCGAGCGCGTCGGCGGCAGCGCCCCCATCAAGGCCGACGTCCGCATCGTCGCCTCCACCAAGCGGAACCTGCTGGAGAAAATCGCCGAGGGAACCTTCCGCGAGGACCTCTACTATCGCCTGGACGTGCTGCGGGTGAACATCCCGCCCTTGCGGGAGCGGCTCGAGGACGTGCCCCTGCTGGCCGCGCACCTCTTGCGGCAAATCGGCGCCGAGCCTCCGGCGGCGCTCGACGCCGCGGCCGTCGAAGTCCTCACCCGCCACAACTGGCCCGGCAATGTCCGCGAACTGTCCCATACCCTGGAGCGGGCCTACCTGGTGGGCTCCGGACACGTCACCGCCGAGGTGCTGGCGGCCGAGATCGGCGGCGGGACGGCCGTCGAGGCCGCGGCGGCCGCCAAGAATGCCGCGGGCGGCGATTTCCAGGCCACCATGGACCAGACGGAACGGGAACTGTTGGCCGCCGCCCTCCGCACGGCCGGCGGCAACAAGACCGCCGCCGCCGCCGCGCTGGGCATGAAGCCCTCCACCTTCCGCGACAAACTCGCCAAGCACGGCCTGGGCTAGGTCCCTTAAGCGTCCTTGAACGTCCTCGACCCCTCGAAACGTCCTGGCCGTCGCCCCAATTGACGGTAACGCTGAGTGCGGCCGCCATCCCGCGCGCTCCTATGGCGAGATCGTAACCTCAAATACCGGGCTGGTGACACCCCCCGCCCACTCCCCCTTCTTCGGATCCGCAATCCAGCCGTCTCTATAGAAAAGTTGGACGCGATAAGTGCCGGGCTTTGAAAAGTCGCACATCGACGACAGATCGAGTTGGCGTTTATAACTTTGACGATGGCCCAATTTGTGCAGCCTCAGTTCCGCCGGACCGGGGCGGACCGCTTTCTCCGGTGGCACGATGTAACGCGTGCCGTCCGGTTGCGTCCACTGCTTTGCGCCGTCTATCGCGACCTCAACGATCTCGCGGCTCCCATCAGGCAAGATACGGTGGAGGCCCCAGGCGAGGTGCCCGCGCTCCGAGTCCACGAGCGTAACTTCGGCGCCTTCACATAGGAATGTCGTTTCGACCGTCACGACGGCGGCTTCATGCCGCTTGAGGTGTTTTGGGCCGCCGACACTGATCTGAATCGAGGGGACCTCCGCACGGTTTCCGAATGGATAGCCGAAATAATTCGACAATGTGGCGCGATACATGATCCCCGCCGAGCCCCAGTACTCTTTGGGGAAAAAGTCGTCGTCGGACGGGTGCTTGGCCTGCCAGTCCTCAATTCCGACGACCTTCCACTTGTAGCCTTGGTCGCTTGCCTGCAACACGAAGTTGCCCTGGTGGTGATAGCACTTAAGGCAGACAAGGTCCTTATGGTCCGGGTCCGGGAAAATCTCGGTTGGAAAGGGGTTCCAAGCCTTCCAATCCGCCGACAGGTCCCTCCAATGGGCGCCCGAATCGGTCGACGTTGCGATGTGCCTTATGAGGACGGGCTCCTTCGCGCCGCTCAGGGCCACAGGCGCGTCCACGAGCGCAAAGAGCACTTTATCATCCCTGACGTAGACGTCGGCGAATGCATATTGTGAAGACACCAGTTCCCAGTTCTTCCCCTGAAGGTCGAACCGATAGACGCCGAGCTTCTTGCGCGCCGTCGGAAACGCGTCGCACTCGCCGGTGCTCGGGGCGGGAAAGTAGCAGTAAACGAGCGAGGCGGACCGCGGCTGCTTCGCGAACCGCACCATGTGCGGCAGCCACCTTGGGGACGCCAGCCGCTCCCACTTCTTTTCCTTCGGCGACGCGCGGTAGATCGCGCCGGCCGTCGCGGCATACACCCAATGCCGGTGTATATAAAGCGAAAAAATGACCTCCTTCAGGAACCTCTCCCCGAGCTTCCCAACCACGGCCGGATACGGCCTGTCCTCGTTTGGCGCGTCTGCCGGCGGCGCGCCCCCGGCTAGCGTCGCAAGCCAACACGCAAGCGCGCACGCCAGCAATCGGACGACCCCGGACCGCGCTGGCGGGCTTACGCCCCAGCCTGCCGGCGCCGCTGTCCCATGGGCCGCGATTCCCCCGGTCTCTCGTAAAGGACGCATGGTTGTTTCTCCTACTGCAAGCGGAACGTCGCATTGGTCACGCTCTGGCCCGCCATCTGCACCTGGCACGTGTATTGTGTGCCGCCGACCGTCGCGGCGAGAGTTACGTTGGCGTTCCCAAACGCTGCCTGAAACCAGACGCTGCCCATGGCGGTCGTCGTACGCGTTAGCACGGCATTGTTCCACATGGCGGTCACGACGGTATTCGCGGGGAACGGCGTGCCCTGAGGGCCCACCACGGTTCCCCCAAGGTTGCTTAGGGGGGTGAAGCCGGGATTTTGTGGGTTTTTGAAATAATTGCTCCACGTCGGCAGCGTTGTATTGTTGACGCCGACCGGGTTTACGGACGGGGGCACCGGGCCCGCCTTCGCCACCCACCCCCAGCCGTCGGCGAATCCTTTCCACTCCCAGTCTGCCTCTCCGGACCAACCCCAGTTTACCACTTGGATCGTCACCCATATGCCCCCGGTGGGCTGGTACATGAGGTACGTCTTAAATTGGTCGTTAACCGTGACTTTCTTAACCGGTGCCGCGGCGGGCGGAAGCTCCGCGAGTGGACTGTCGAAGAACCTTCCGTCCGGGGTCTGGCCGCCCACGTTCATTGTCGGATCGTTGGGGTTTATGTCCACGCCGCCGACCTGGACGCAGTTGGGGTTCTTCGGGGGGTTGTCTAGCCACCAAGCCTGGTACGAACCCTGCTGGGTCGTCGGGGCCAAGCCGCCGCTGTGCGTGGTTGTGCCACTCCACAATTGGACGAGCCGGACGGTGCCGGCCTGGCTCCCCGACATAACCGAGTTGAGCCCAGAAACGGTGAATCTTATCCCGTGCTGGGTAACGCCGCTGGTGTCTACGCCGAACTGCAGCACAGCGCCATTGACCTTCACTGCGGGGTTTTGCAGGGTTGTTGTTCCGGTGACGGTAAGCACTGGGGTGGCCACGCTGAAAAAGGCGTCGACCGGGGTCGGCTTTGTCTGCCCCTGAAGGGTGACGTCACATATAACGCAGTAGGTTTTCAGGGCCGCAGTGCCCTGCGTCCAGTAATACGTCACGGACGGCCCCGTCAGGGGGTTTGGCAGGAGGGTCACGCTTCCGCTGGTCAGCAACTGGGAATATCCCGCGACCGCGAAGGGAACCTGGGCGCCGGTGCCAGGGATCATCCACTGCACCGTTGCCCCTTGGGGCAGGCCGGTGGCGCTAAGCGACACCTTTTGCCCGACAATGACCGGCGTGACGAGCAGCTTGCCGTTGGCGTCGTTGCCGCTCACGGTCCCCGTGGCTGGTGAGGTCATTTCGATGCACGGATGCACGACCGTCGCCGTGGCCTCGGCGGCGCCGAGCGCAAGCTGGCATTGATACGGATTGCTCAACTGCACCATCACCGTTGCAGTCGAACCGTCGTAAATGCCGGGG
>JBKQVT010000111.1:0-56813 GCA_052139835.1 Thermoguttaceae bacterium | reverse complement strand
GGCAAAGCAGTTCGAGAAAGTCCAACATCTTCTGAACAACCGCCCCCGAAAACGTCTCGGCTATCGAACGCCCCTCGAAATCCTCAGTTCCCGACTTCGTTGCGATTGAGACTTGACATCACCGTTGATTTCCAACATGCCGACGAGGATTCTGGCTATACGCGATGGGGACCGTGGATGACGACCCCGCGGAAGCCCAGCCCATGACGGACGAACCCTGGTACTACTGGTAAAATGCAATATGGCCGGCTGGCCCCACGCCTGCAGCGCGTTGGGCCTCACGACCGGCGGGGCGCCTTGGCACTTCATCCTCGCGGCCTCGCCGGGCTGGCCGGGCAGAAAGGGTTTGAACACCATGGCAGAGGGGCTAACGGAAGCCGTTTGCTGGGCTGTAGTCACGGCTGAAAGCCTAGTGAGAGAGTCCGACTGGCCCGATCCGTGGGGCGGTTTGGCAATCGACACGCTACGGGCCTTCGTGCAGGCGCTTGACCGCGGAATTGCGGCGAGCAACGGCCTTGTTGAACGTGCTGCGGAGTTTCGGGGGCACTACGCGACAGCCCCCGACCCCATCGCCGGTCACTCCGCGGCCAGCTATCACGAACTGGGGCGTCACTTGGCGTCGGTCGTATTCTGGGGTGTGTTCGAGGCCGCGGATCGTCGGGGTTTCGTCGACAAGCCAGATTTCGACCGGATTCTCCGCAACTTGCCGGCAGTGCGGCTATATCTGCAAAGCGAGGCCCCGCGGTTCGATTCCGAATGGCTGGTTGCCCGGATCCGCGACGAAGGGGCCAAGGCAGAGCAGCGGACCGCGGCGACCGGTGCCGACGCGAAAGACCCCGACCTTCAGCGGAAATTCATGGTGATGGCGGTCGAAGAGGCACGCAAGAGCAAGTCCGAAGGCGACGGGGTTCATCCGATGGTCGGAGCGGTCGTTGTCAAGGACGGTAACGTACTCGCGACGGGCCACCGAGGGGAGCGTGCGGAGGGGGACCACGCAGAGTATACGGCGTTGGAGAAAAAGCTCCGTTTGGACATAGTTGCAGGGGCGACCGTATACACAACGCTTGAGCCATGCACAAGCCGTGGCCCCGGCAAGATACCGTGCGTGGAGCGGCTGATTGAGAGGAAGGTAAAGCGAGTTGTAATCGGCATCCCCGATCCTAACCGGACTGTCTACGGGGAGGGCTGGGCCAAGTTGCAAGAGGCAAGGATCGATACTGCAAACTTCGACACGGACCTGAAGGACCAGATCGAGGAGATGAACCGGGAATTCATCAGGCTGCACACCCCGGCACGGGACGGACCACCGACCGCCCCGGAAACGTAAGCCCGGTCCACGAGGACTCGCTAGAACGCGAAAACGTCGGGCGAGACGTTGAAGTATCGCGCCAGCTTGCCGATGTGGCCCCGGTTCAAGCGGCGCTTGCCCTTGAGAAGCTCGGAAATCGTGGAATCGGCGATTCCCGTCGCCGCGGAAATCTCCGTCTGAGAAACCCCCTTCGCCTCGATGAGGTGACGGAGCATCTCCGCGTCGGATACCGGGGCCATCGGATGGGCTTCGCCCTCGTAACGCTCGATCAAGTCGCCAAGAACCTCCAGGTAGTCGTCTTCTTCCGGAGCGAGCTTCCGGCGGTCCAACAACGAATCGACCATGCGGACCGCCTTCCCAAGCTCCCGATCCGAACGGATGGGACGCAACGGAAACTCGACGACCAGCGCCAAGTAACCGTCTCTGGCATTTCCTCGCCGGTTCACAGTGGCCATCAGCAATCCTTTTTCCACGTGCCTCGGTCGTATTGCTCGTGGGTCATCACGTGTCGGATGTACACCTTCCCACGGTTGAAGTGAATCACCACAACGAGCCGGAACTTGTTCCCGGCGATGTTGAACACGGTACAGCGGCCGACCTGGTCCGCATGAGGGTAGACCTTCCGAACGTCCGCGAAGCATTCCCAGGTAGCATGTTCGGTCACTCGGTGCCAGGCCCGGAGCGGTATTTCCGCTTCGGGCCACTGCTGCCAAAACTCCCGTAGCTTCTTCTCGGATATGACGTGCATCCCTGCCACCGCTCCCTATCGTCCATCCACTCAAGTATTTTCACAAAATGCGAAAATGTCAAGCCCGAATCGGACCGAAGCGGATATTCAGAATCAACGCGGTTGAGCGTCGTTGTGCCGTAAGTGACTGCTGGGTTTGTACTTCCGTTCCCACCGGCCGCAGCCGGTGGGCTTGGGGCCCTTCTCAGCCCCACCAGCCCAGCAGCACGCCGAGGCGGTGGAGGAAGACGATCAGCCCGACCGCGGCGGCGCCGAGGGCAGAGACCAGCACGGCGGCGCTGGCGATGTCCAAGGCGTCGCGCACGAGCGGGTGCGGACGGTCGGTGATCGCGCGGGCCAGCGACTCCAACGCGCTGTTGAACATCTCGGCGGCCAGCACCAAGGCGATGCAGAGGATCAGCAGGCACAATTCGAGACGCCCGACGCGGAGGACCCCCGCGGCGGCCAAGACCCCGGCGGCCAGGAAGAAGTGGACAAGAAAGCTGCTCTGGCCGCGGACGCCCACCTTGAGGCCGCGGAAGGCGTCGCGGAACTTCTTCGCCCAGGATCGTCGCGGACGGTCGTCTTCGCTCATTGTCGTTAAAGTAGTCCGCACACGCCGTGTGCGGACAAACGGCACACGGCGTGTGCCGGATACTGTGCGGACCAACGGCACACGGCGTGTGCCGGATACTATTCTATTCCATAAGTGCCGGCGGGTTCAATGTGCGCGCCGCCGACCATGCCCACCCTGCCCTTGGGCAGGAAACGGGGCTCGACGGTGAAGGCCGCCCCCACGCTGTTGCGCGCCGGGTCGTAGTGGAAGCCGCCGCTGACCAGGAACGATTCGCCCACCCGCGTGATGCGGAGCAGCTCGCCATTGTTCCGGGGTTGGGCCATGTCGATGCTGAAGCCGTAGGACGAGATCCACTTGGGGCTCATCTGGTAGTTGTAGGCCATGGTGAGCATCTGGCTGTTGATGGGGCCTTCCAGGAAGCGCACGCCCATGTAGACGCTGCCCCGCGGCGGGCGGTCGAGGTAGACCCCCATCACGACCTCCTTCTGCCCCAGGTCGAAGAAGTCGAAGATGCCGTCGGAGAGCACGGTGAGCCGGTCGCCCACGTGCCAGCGGAAGGTGTAGTCCAACATCCCGGCGAACTGGCCGAAGTTGTCGCGATCGGGGTCGGGGTAAAGCGTGACATCCGTGTTGAACTCGATCCAATCGACGATGTGGAGGTCGTCGGGCGGACCGCGCTTGGTCTGCCAGAGCTGGTGCACACCCAAGCGGAGGGCCTCCAGGTCGCCGGCGATCTCCATGCTCGGCGCGGTGACCCAATCGCCCATGCCGGCGCGAAGGGCATAGAGCCGCTCGTCCACCTGCGCCGGCAAGGCGGCGAAGCCCGGAGGGGCGATCGGTCCGATGCCGTAGGTGTTGGTGACGAAGCGGCGCTCGAACGACTCTTGCGTCCAGTCGTTCAGCGGATCGTAGAGCGGCAGTTGCGTCAAACTTTGATTGGCGCCGGAGACGGACAACTCCAGCTCGAAATCGACTTTGTGGGCCAGGCCATGAACGTTCCACAGCGAGCTATCCACCGTGGGATCGACGCGCCACATGGGCAGCGTGGCGCGGAGACCGACGTCGCCATAGAGGCGGTCCAGCGGCTGGCCGTCGAGGTCCGCGCCCCAGTAGCCCACCTCGCCCAGCGCGAAGGGGACCACTTTCACCGGGCCGAGTTGCAAGGGCAGATCGATCTCCTGGCGGCTGATCAGCCGCGCGCCGTGCTCGTTGGACGCCTCCCAAGGCATGTGGCTGAAGGGGGCGTCGGCGGGATTGGTGGGCGGGGTGGCGATGCGATAGTCGGCATAGCCGGCCGTGGAATGCTGAAACCAGGTCAGCGTGTCGCCCAACAGCGGCTGCCCCAGCCAGAAGAAGTCGCCCCGCGGCAGCCATTCCGATTGGGTGACGAAGGGATCGGTTTGCACCGACGCGAAGACGTTCCAGGAGATGTTGTCCTTCCGTTGCCGCAGTTCGATGTCGGTGGTCTGGTCCTTCAGCTCGTCCCATTCCTGCTTGAAGTATTCCTGGAGGAAGTTGCGGTCGCTCTGGGCGCCGCCCTCGACGGTGAGCTGGAAGCCGTCGGGCAGTTCCTGGCGGTGTTGCAGCAGGAAGCGATAGCGGTAATCGACCTCGGGCTGGAGGTGGGAGCGGTCGAGGCCCAGGTCGTCGTAGCCGTGGTCTTCGAGGCCCCAGAAATCGATCAATCCGGCCGACTGGCCGGGGATGCCGAAGAGGTTCTGCGTGTGGTACAAGTAGGTGGTGCCGTAGGCAAAGCCGCGCTGGCTGAGGTAGTCGAGGTTGAGGTCCCAGTCGGTGCCCTTGGGCGGCTTCTGCATGCCCAGCAACTGGTACATGTTGAAGTCCGCGCGGATTTGCGTGCCAAAGACGCTGTCTTTCTCGAACTGGACGCGGCGGAGGTAGTACGAGGGCTCGTTGAGATCGGTGGCCATGACCGGCCAGTAGAAAACGGGAATCTGGTCGAGGTAAAGCACGTCGTCGCGGGCGGTCACCATGCGGTCGTGCTCGACCATCGGCTCGCCGGTGGCCGGATTGATCATCGGCGCCCCGGTCCACGGGTTGAGCAGCGGGTGGGGGATGTCATCGAAGACGGCGTCGCGGGTTTGCATGCGATAGGCGGGCACGCCCAGACGGCTGGAGGTGAAGAAGGCGTCGTGGGCCAGCATCCGCTCCGGGCTGACCTGCTGGAGGATCTGGGCGTGCAGCCGCAACAGCCCGTCGTACTTGGGAATGGGCGTGAGCATGTCGGCGTCCAGCACGGTGCCGATGCGGTTGGGCACGTCGTAGTACATGTGGCTGGCGTAGATCACGCGATCGCCCTGGCGGAAGACGACGTTGCCCTCCATGTAGATTTCCAGGGGCATGCGCTCGTCCTGGGGCGTCTGGCCGCTGAAATCGGGCTCGCGCTGGCTGCGGGTCCAGATCACCATGCGGTCGGCCGTGGCGTCGACGGAGCCGAACTGGTCCATGCCCTCGACGATGAAGTTCACGCCCGACTGGATGATCGCCACCCACTGGTTGTTCTGCGGCTCGGGGATCCACTGGGCCTGGACGGGAACGTCGCCGCGGGGGAAGACGCGCAAACGCCGCGTGCCCGGCGGCAGGGGCGTGCCCACGACCGGGGCGGCCGGTTGTCCGCCGATGGTCGCCAGTCCGGCGGCAGCCTGCGAGCGCCGCGGATTCGGCGTGGTCGGGGAGGTGGAGGAGGTGGAGGAGATCGAGGAAGTGGCGGAGGTCGAGGGGATGGGGGAGTATTGGGTCTGCTCGACGCCGGCGCGGCGGACCACGTCGGCGCCGGCGGCCGGATTGCGGCGCTCCATGCCCCGCTGATAGACGGCCGGCAACACGTCGGGCCGCCCGGCCACCACCCCGGCGTGAACTTCCACCGGCCCGGTGGTAAAGAATCGGCCCAGCCAGGTCTTGTCGGTGAGCTTGGCCGGCTTGCCGGCGTGGACCGTTTCCAAGAGCACGCGCCCTTCCAAGTAGACGATGGCCTTGGTCCGCCCGTGCGCAGGGTCGTCGGCGTGATCGATCCACAGCACGGCCTCGTCGCTGCGTGTCGCCGTGAAGCCCTGGACGATGCGGCAGTTGCCCCGCAGCACCCAGACTTCGTAATCGCCCTGTCGCCAACGGTTGGCGGCCTCCGCGGCGACGATGACCGACTGCGGCCCGCTGAATTGGGTCAAGTCGATGGCGGCCGGCGCCGGAGCGGCGGGCAGGGCGACCAGAAGGGCGGCAAGCAGCAGGCCGGCGCGCGCGCGAGGCCCCCCTGCGCAGCGCCGTCGCGCCGCGCACTGGAGGCCGGCCGAGTTCTTCCCCGGAGGTCTTAGCAGACTAGCATCCTTGCTCTGCCGGCTGGTCGGTCCTAGAAGCGGCCGGTTCCAACGCGGCAACATGAAGAGACAACAGTCTTTACGCAAAGTGCCCGGAATCGAGCGGGCGAATTATAATGGGGAACCAGCAGCGGATCAAGGCGGGTTGGGGCCGAGAGCTTGCGACGCAACTCCTTGCCGGCAAATAACTTCCGTAATGGCGTCCCGCACCTTGCGGAATTCCCCGCCAGCGGCGACAATGGCGGGGGCGGAAAGCGTGGCGATCTTCGGGCGGAAAAAGGGGACAGTCCCCATTTGCCGGAACGGCCCGAAGGGTGCTTCGCACAAATGGGGACTGTCCCCTTTTTCCTTCGAGGAACCTCCATGTCCGAAGAACCCCTGATCGCCGTCTTTGTCGATTTTGAAAACCTGGCCATCGGCGTCCGCGACGCCAAGTATCCGGGCTTCCACATCCCCCTGGTGCTGAAGCGGCTGCTGGAGAAGGGGCGGGTGGTCTTCAAGCGGGCCTATTGCGACTGGAGCAACTATCGCGACGCCATCCGCGAGTTCCACGCCCAGGGCATCGAACTGATCGACATCCCCCAAAGCAAGGCCAGCGGCAAGAACAGCGCCGACATCCACATGGTGGTCGACGCCCTGGACCTCTGCTATGCCAAGAACCACATCGACATCTTCGCCCTCCTCTCCGGCGACAGCGACTTCTCCCCCTTGGTCTCCAAGCTGAAGGAGAACGACAAGCGGGTGATCGGCTGCGGGGTGAAGAGTTCCACCTCGAACCTGCTCATCGCCGCCTGCGACGAGTTCATCTATTACGACGACTTGGCGCGCGAGGCGCAGAAGGCCGTCGCCGTCACCGTCGCCAAGAGGGGTGGGAAGAAAGAGCATGGCGATAAGAAGCAGGAGGCCATCGACCGGCTGGTGAAGATCGTGCAGTCGCTGGAGCTCGACTACGAGCCGCTCTGGGGGTCGATGGTCAAGCAGGCCATCCGCCGCGTGCATCCCGACTTCAACGAGGGCTACTACGGCTATCGCAACTTCTCCGACCTCTTGGAGGAGGCCCAGGGCCGGGGCTTGGTCGAGTTGGAGCACGATCAGGCCCGCGGCAACTACAAGATCCGCCTGAAGAAGGCGGAGGGCGGAGGGCGGAGGGGGGAATAGAAGGGGGAGGGCGGAAGGGGGAAGGTAGGACTCGCACCCCTATTTCTCCGGAACCTGGCAGACGCGCAAGCCGAGGTTGTAGCGGCTATCGGGCGTGTCGCCGCTGCGGTTGGCCGAACGGCAGTCCTTGGCGTCGAGATCCCAACTGCCGCCCCGGTCTACGCGGTAGGAGCCGTACGCGCCTTGCGTCGGCCCCGCCGGATCCTTCGTCGGCGAACTGCCGTAGTAATCGCCCCCATACAGATCCTGGCACCACTCCCAGACGTTTCCGTGCATGTCGTACAGCCCCCAGGCATTGGGCTTCTTCTCGCCCACCGGGTGGGTTCTGCTTTTCGCGTTCTTGTTGTACCACGCATAATCGCCCAGGGCCGCCTCGCTGTCGCCGCAACACCAGCGGGTTGTGCTCCCCGCCCGGCAGGCATACTCCCATTGCGCTTCGGTGGGCAACTGGAACTTTCCCCGCCCCGCGCCGAACTTCTTCCTGAGTTTGCCGAGGAACTCCTGGCAGTCGTCCCAACTCACGTTTTCCACGGGGTTTTTCGGCCCCTTGAAGCCGCTGGGGTTGCTGCCCATCACCGCCTGCCATTGCTCTTGCGTCACCAGATACTTGCCCAGGTAGAACGGCCTGGTGATCTGCACGCGATGTTGCGGCTTTTCGTCGCCCAAGGCGTTGTTGTCCGACTTGGGCGAGCCCATCAGGAACTCTCCGGCAGGGATGCGCACCAACTCCAGCTTCACGCCGTGGCCGAGGTCGAAGGCGATTTCCTGATGGTTCGGCGAGGCTTGCGGGGCAGCGGTTTGCGGGGCAACCGTTTGCGGGCGCGACGGTGCGGGGTCCTTGGGCGGCTGGAGGGGCAACTCGGCCACTTCCGGGCGGGCGGCGGCTTCGCTGTGGCTCGGCGGGGTCGCAAGTTTCGGGGGGACACTTTCCTGCCGGGGCGGCGGGGTGGCTTCGGGCTCCTTGAGCCGCCGGAGGCGCAGATCAACCGTCTCCGCGTCGCCGGGCCGGGGCGTCAACCAGTGGACCAGATTCTCGTAGCCGCGGCGCGTCGCCACGAGCACGACCTCGCGACGACCGTCGGGCTCGGCGACCGTCACGGTCCTGGCGGGTCCCTCGCCCTCGATGCTCACCGCCCTGCCCGTGGCGGCCAGAGCGGCCTCGGGCGGTTCGATCTGGACGCGGTACACGGCAGGCCGCGCCAGCAGAGCGGGCCGGAGGGCGAGCGTGACGGCGCAGACCACAAGCAGCAAGAGGACCACGCCGGAAGCCCAGACCGCGATGCGGCGCATGGGATGAGCATGACTGATTTTGGCGGTGTCGGCCATGGCGATGTCCTCCCTATTTCAGGTGGTCCAGTCGTGTGCAGACCGGCCGGTCCGGGTATGCTTATTCGTAGCGGAGCGCCTCGATGGGGTCCAGCCGCGAGGCCTTCCAGGCAGGATAGAAGCCGAAGATGATGCCCACCCCGGCCGCCACCAGCACCGCCATGAAGATCGCCGGATAGGAAATCGCGGTCGGCCAGTGGGTGCGCCAGCGGACCAAGGCGGAGAAGCCGAAGCCCAGAGCGACGCCGATGCCGCCGCCCACCAGGCACAACAGCACGGCCTCGACGAGGAATTGGCGGAGGATGTGATAGCTGCGGGCGCCGACGGCCATGCGGAGGCCGATTTCCCGCGTCCGTTCCGTCACCGAGACGAGCATGATGTTCATGATCCCCACGCCGCCGATGACCAGCGAGATGCCCGCCACGGAGAGGAGCAACACGGACATGACCTCGGATTGGGACGACATGGTTTTGATCAGTTCGGTCATGTCGCGGAGGTTGAAGTCATCGTCCTGGTCCGCCTTGATGCGGTGTCGCTCGCGGAGCAGATCGGTCATTTCCTCCATGGCCTGCGGGATCTGGTCCTCGGTGGCGGCCTTGACGTAGATCTGGTCCACGGTGGTGAAGCGGACCGGTTGCGGAATGTCGGCGGCCTGAGTCGGAGAGACGGCGGGATACAGCGACGGCCCGCCGGTGGGATACACGCTGCAGGTGCTGCTGGTCGTCGTCGTGCTGGAGGACGACGAGGAAGTGGTCGCCTGGGCGGAGGTGGTCACGCCGGTGGCGCTGACGCGGTACTTGATGGTGGTCCAAGGGGCGATGACGATGTCGTCCTGGTCCATGCCCATCATGTTGGCCCCCTTGCGGCTGAGCACGCCGATGATCTTGAAGGTGACGTTTTGGATGCGGATTTCCTTGCCGACGGGCGATTCGCCGAGGAACAGTTCGCGCTTGATGGTTTCGCCCACCAGGCACACCCGGTTCCAGTTGCGCACGTCGGCATCGCTGAAGATGTCGCCTTCCGAGAAATCTTCCCAATCGCGGACGGCCAGGTAGGAGGGCGTCGTGCCCAGCAGGGAGTTGGGAATCCAGTTCTTGTTGCCGTAGAGGACCTGGGCACGGGCGCGGACGATGGGGGCGGTGTCGCTGACGGCGGGACACTGCCGGGCGATCTCGTCGCTGTCGTCGGGGGTGAGCGTCATCACGCTGCCCACGCCGAAGCTGACGCCGCCGCTGGCGGCCGCCCCCGGCAGCACCAGGATGTTGTTGGCCCCCATGCTGGCAATCTGCTTCTGGATCATGGTCTTGGAGCCCTGGCCGATGGCGACCACGACGATCACGGCGGCCACGCCGATGATCACGCCCAGGGCGGTCAGCGCCGAGCGCATCTTGTTTCGCCGCAACGCTCCCAGGGCGGTGCGCAGGGTGGGTGGCAGCAGAGGCCCGCCCCCCAAGTGCTGGGGATGGGGCGCGGCGACGACTTCGGCCACGACCACGCTCTCGGGCGCGGCGACCACGGCCGCGGCCCTGCCCCCCAGCACGACGCCGTCGGCGGCCGCGGCGCCGTGGTGGATCGCCTCGCCGTCGTGGATCGCGGACCCGGCCGCGGCGGCCATGATTCGCTCCGCCCTCGTCACGCCGCTGCCGTTGCCGTCGTTCTCGGCGGTCGGCGCGCCGCCGCCGCCGTCCGGCGCGGGCCTGGCGCCGGTGAAGCGGGCCAGGGAAACGTCCTGATGCTCGGCGGCCTCGGGCGTGTGGCTCTCGTCCCCCTCGATCAAGCCGTCGCTGATGCGGATGGTGCGCGTGGCATAGGCGGCCACCTTCGGGTCGTGCGTCACCAGGATGACGGTGATCCCCTCGGTGTTGAGTTGCTGGAACATCCGCAGGATATCGACGCTGGTGTGCGAGTCGAGGTTGCCGGTGGGCTCGTCGGCCAGCAGCAGGCGGGGGCGGTTGACCAGGGAGCGGGCGATGGCCACCCGCTGCTGCTGTCCCCCCGACATCTGCGAGGGCTCGTGCTCGGCGCGATCGGCCAGTCCGACGCGCTCCAGCAGGGTGGTGCCCCACTGCCGCAGCACGGAGCCGTGCGGCCGGACCGGCGCGTAGTCCAGCGGCATGACGACGTTCTGCAGGGCGGTGGTCCGCGGCAGGAGGTTGAAGCTCTGGAAGACGAAGCCCAGCTTGGCGGTCCGCACCAGGGCCCGCTCGTTCGGCGTCAACTGGCTCATCTCCTCGCCGTCGAACCAGTATTGGCCCGAGGTGGGGCGGTCGAGACAGCCCAGCACGTTCATCAGCGTCGTCTTGCCGGAGCCCGAGGCCCCCATCAGCGCCACCATCTCGCCGGAGTGGATCGACAGCGAGATGCCCTTGAGCACCGGGACGTCGACTTCGCCCAGGTAATAAGTCTTGGTGATGTTCTCCAGGCGGATGAGTTCCATGGCTACTTCCTGCCGCCCCTGCCAGGCATCTTGAAAGTAAAGGGGTTGGTGTCTTCGCTGTCCTGTTCGCCGGCGGCCAATTCGCCGATGACCACCTTCATGCCTTCCTGGACGTTGTGGCCGTGGACCTCGGTGTTGA
The DNA here is from genome assembly GCA_052139835.1 of Thermoguttaceae bacterium. Lineage (GTDB taxonomy): Bacteria > Planctomycetota > Planctomycetia > Pirellulales > Thermoguttaceae > JBKQVT01. Next base: position 45,808 of record JBKQVT010000111.1, on the reverse strand, counting down.
CACCGTCGCTGGCGCCGATCCATACGTCAACGGGGCGGACGAAGTCGCCGTCTTTGACCCAGATGCGGCCGCGCTCTTCCGGCGTCTTGGGCGCCGCCGGGGCTTGCTGGCCGCCGGCCGGCTTGGCCGCCGCTGTGCCCGCGGGGACTGGCCCCGCCGCGCCGGCGCTGCCCTTGGCGTGGTCCCGATCGCCGCCCTTGGCGACCTCCTTATCCTTGCCGTGATGCCGGCCGCCGGTCTTGCCGCTCTCCTTGTCCTTGCCGTTGCCGGCGGCGATCGCCTTATCCTTGCCGCTGCCGGCGGCGATCGCCTTATCCTTGCCGCTGGCGGCGGCGATCTCTTTATCTTTGCCGTGGTCCTTGCTGCCGCCGTGCCAGGACGCCTTGCGGGCCTCGGGGACGATCTGCTGCAACCGCGGCTTCCACCGCAACGCGGCATTGGGCACCTGCAAGACGCCCAGCCGCGGCTGGAGCTTGAATTCCATCGTCGACGTCATGTAGTACAACAACTTGCCGTCGGAATTGTCCGTGTCGACCACCACCGTGTACGTGACCACGTTCTGCGTCATGGTGGCGTTGAGCCGGATCTGGAAGACCTTGCCGTGGAAGATCTGGCCGGGATAGGCGTCCACGGTGAAAGTCACGGGCTGGCCGACGTAGATCCGCCCGATGTCGGCCTCGTTGACCGACGCCCAGGGCTGGATCCGCTTGGGGTCGCAGCCGATGAGAAACAAGCTGGAGGCGCTCATGTTGGAGACGACCGTCTGGCCGATGTCGACCTTGCGGCTGACGACCAGGCCGTCAACCGGCGTGCGGACAAAGCAGTAGTCGAGATTGGCTTGGGCCATGGCGAGGTTGGCCTTGGCCTGCTCGATGGCGGCCTTTCCCACCTCGACGTTGGCCACGGAGGCCTTGTAATTGGCCACGTCCAGGTCGTAATCGGTGGCCGCGATGGCGTTGGTGGGCAAGAGGTCTTTGGCCCGCTTCCATTCCTGCTCCTTCTGCACGCGGAAGGCCTCCAACTGGCCGAGGTTGGCCTGGGCATTGAGCAGGCTTGCCGCCGCCTGGTCGAATTGGGCCTTGTAGATGCGGTCGTCGATTTCCGCCAACACGTCGCCTTTATGGACCACGGCGCCGAAATCGACCGGTATCTTCTTCGTAGGGTCCTTGGCGTCGGCGACGAGGCCGAATTTGGAGATCATGCCCGTCACCTGGGCGCCCACGTCGATCGACTGCACCGGTTCCAGGGTGCCGGTGGCGGGGACGAAGGGGCGGAGATCGCCGCGGACCACGTCCGCCGTCTTGAAATTGGAGGACGGAGCGGAGGAAAAACCGAAGGCGAAATAGGTCACGCCGCCGGCCGCGGCCGCCATCGCCACGAGGAAGCCGATGATGATTTTCATACAATTGCCTTTGTCAGGGTGGGTGGCAGTTTCTGTTCCTTGCTGGCCAGGCAGGCGTCCAGCAGCGCTTGCAAGGCGGCCAGCATCTCCTTCTGCTTCTTGGCCGAGAGCTCGGCCAGGGCGGCCGTGATGCGACCGGTGCGGAGACCCTCGCGGCGCCGCATGATGCCCTCGCCCCGCGGCGTCAGCCGCAGGCAGCGGACGCGGCGGTCGTTGTCCTCGGCGATACGCTTCACCAGGTTGGCCCGCTCCAGGCGGTCGGCAATTTGCGTCATCGCGCTGAGCGAGACGCCCAGGTCGTGGCTCAGGGCCGACATGGGCAGCGGCCCGCGATAGAGGATGCCGCAGACCCGCAGTTGCGCCAGCGGCAGCTCCGCGACGTCGTCGTCGTCGTCCACCGCAAGCTGGCGGATCAAGGCGAAGAGGAGGGAATCGACTTTCTTGGCCTGCTGCTTGGCGCCGTTTTCGTCCATGGGTGTTCCGTGGGGGAGAGTTTGGCGATCTGTTCCGCTGGGCGCCGAAATCCTTAATCGGCCTTTACTATTAATATACATAAAGTACCTCGGTGGATCAAGCGTTTTCTTCCCAACGTGAAAAACGGCGTAAAAACAGACCCATTGTTCCCCCCGAAAGGGCAGTACGGCGGCGCCGCGATGTGATAGAATCAGGGATTCTCTGCGCCGGCCCCGGCCAAACCCTCGGCGCCCCACCAACCCCCAACCCCGCTTCCCGGAACGGACCCCAGGTGCGCGTCATCATGGATCGAGCCAAGCGTCTGGGCGAGGAGAACATCGCCCCCCTGCTGCTGAAATTCGCCGCCCCGGCCATCGTCGGCCTCCTGGCCCAGGCCCTCTACTTCTTCATCGACAGCGTGTTCGTCAGCCGGGCGCTGGATACCCCCCTGGCCCTGGCGGGCATGACCGTCGCCTTCCCCTTCATGCTGCTGCTGATGGCGCTGGGGATGCTGGTCGGCTTCGGCGCCGCGGCCTTGATCTCCATCCGCCTCGGCGAGAAACGCAAACCCGAGGCCGAACAGGTGCTGGGCAACGCCACGGTGCTCCTGCTGGTCGCCGCCACGCTGTCGACCGCCCTGGGCCTCCTCTGGTTGGATCCCCTGCTGCGATTCTTCGGCGCCAACGATAGCGTCCTCCCTTATGCCCACGCCTACTCGAGCGTCATCGCCTTGGGCTCCGTCTTCCAGATCGTAAGCTTCGGACTGAACAGCATGATCCGCGGCGAGGGGAACCCCAAGATCGCCATGCTGACCATGCTCATCAGCGTGTCGCTCAACGCGGTGCTGGCGCCGATCTTCCTCTTCGTTTTCCATTGGGGCATGAGGGGGGCGGCGCTGGCCACCGTCGTCGCCCAGGCCGTCGCAACGACCTGGGTGCTGGCCTATTTCCTCTCCGGCCGGAGCCTGCTGCGGCTCCGCGCCGGCACGCTCCGCTTGCGAGGGCCGGTCTGCGGCCGGCTGCTGGCCATCGGTTCCGCCCCCTTCGCCCTGCAAATTGCCAATGTCCTGGCCCAAAGCCTCATCAACAACCAGCTTTGCATCCAAGGCGGCGGCCAAGGCGGCGCTCTGGCCATCGCCGCGTGGGGCATTATCTACCGCGTGTTCATGCTGATCTTCATGCCCGTCGTCGGCATCAACCAGGGCGCACAGCCGATCATCGGCTACAACTACGGCGCCGAGCGCTTCGATCGCGTGAAAAAGACGCTGCAAACCGCCGTGCTGGCCGCCAGCGGCATCGCGGTGGGCGGCTTCGCCGTGACCATGCTCCTGCCGGCCCACGTCCTCTGGCTCTTCAGCCGGGACCAGAAGTCCCTGGCCGATCTGGCCGGGCTGGGGGTCCACGCCATGCGGCTGTGCACGTTGATGCTGCCCTTGGTGGGCTTCCAGATCGTCAGCGCCGGCTACTTCCAGGCCGTGGGGAAACCGGCCCAGGCGATGTTCCTCACGCTCTCCCGGCAGGTCCTCCTCTTGATCCCGGCGGTCTGGATCCTGCCCCGCTTCTTCCACCTCGACGGCGTCTGGATGTCGCTGCCGGTGGCCGACCTCGGTTCGTCGGTCTTGACGGGCCTGTGGTTGCTGCTGGAATTGCGGCATCTGCAGCGGCGGCACGTCGCGACCGCCGCGCCCCGATTGACCGGCCGCGGGCCTGGGGGTTAAGATTCATTTTTGCGCTGCTGCCGGCGGGGTCCCACGAGAGAGCGGCCGTGAACTGGAAGAGACAGCTTTTTGCCCGCAAAGACCTGGAGATGTTGCTGGCCGAGGCGGCCGGCGAACACCGCCTGCACCGCGTCCTGGGCCCGGTGGCCCTGACCTCGCTGGGCGTGGGCTGCATCATCGGCGCCGGCATCTTCGTCATGACCGGCCGGGCGGCGGCCCAAGACGCCGGGCCGGCGGTGGTGATTTCCTACGGCATCGCCGCCCTGGGCTGCGCCTTCGCCGCCTTGTGCTACGCCGAATTCGCCGCCATGGCCCCCGTGGCGGGCAGCGCCTATACCTACGCCTACACCACCCTGGGCGAAATCTTCGCCTGGATCATCGGTTGGGACCTGATCCTCGAATACGCCATGGGCTGCGCCACGGTCGCCTCGGCCTGGTCCGGCTATTTGAACGAGTTCCTCCTGGTCATCAGCCCCCGGCTGCAAATCCCCCCCCAACTCCTCTCCGACCCCTTCACCGCCGTGGAAGGGCTCCAGGGTCATCCGTGGTTCAATCTCCCCTCGCTGCTGATCATGGCCGTGGTCACGACCATCCTCGTGCTGGGCATCCGCGAAAGCGCGCGGACCAACGCCCTGCTGGTCATCATCAAGGTCAGCGTGGTTGTCTTCGTCATCATCGTCGGCTGCGCCTACGTGAGCCGGGACCACTGGACGACGGTCCCGGTGACGCAGCGGCTGCTGCCGCAGGATCGGGTGATGTCCGAGTTGGTGAAGAACTACTGCCAAAAAATGGCGGCTCCTCCCCGCGCCCAGACGCTGGTCCGCGAGTTGGCCGCCGCGTACCGCAGGGAATGGGCCCAAGGAGAGGCGCGGCGGCTGCAAAAGGCGGGCCGGCTCTCCGCCGCGAAGGCCGCGGAAATGGTGGCCACGGTTGAGAAAGCGACCGCGGCCGACCTGCCCCGCACCGCGGCCGATCGGGCCGCGGTCGAGCAACTGCTGCCCAAAATCCGCGCCGAGGGCGCCAAGGAAGAGACGACCCACTGGGGCATCCTCGGCCTCATCGGGCTCAATCGCTGGCTGGTCCCCATCGACGACGCCACCCGCACCCCCTTTACGCCCTATGGTCTGGCAGGCATCATGCTGGGCGCCTCGATCGTCTTCTTCGCCTACATCGGCTTCGACTCGATCTCGACCCACGCCGAAGAAGCCCGCAACCCGCAGCGCGACGTGCCCCTGGGCATCCTCATCTCGCTGCTGATGTGCTCGCTGCTCTACGTGGCCGTGGCCGCGGTCATCACCGGAATGATCCCCTACCCCAACATCGACATCAAGGCGCCCATCGCGGTGGCCTTTCGGGAAAAGGCCGCCCTGGAACACAGCCCCACGCTGCACGCGGCCACGGGGCTGATTGCCGCCGGCGGCCTGGCGGGCATGACGAGCGTGCTCTTGGTGCTGTTTCTGAGCCAGGCGCGGGTGTTCATGGCCATGGCCCGCGACGGCCTGCTGCCGCGGGTCTTCGGCGCCATCCACCCCCGCTTCCGCACGCCCCACGTCGCCACGCTGGTGACCGGCTCGGTCATCTGCGTGACGGCCGCCCTGACGCCCATCCAGGCTTTGCAAGAGATGGTCAACGTGGGGACGCTGTTGGCGTTCGTCATGGTGTGCGCGGCCGTGCCCATCCTCCGCCTCCGCCGCCCCGACGTGCACCGGCCGTTTCGCTGCCCGGCCGTCTTCGTGATGGCACCGCTGGGGGTGGTGGTCAACCTGATCCTGGCGCTCTTCCTGCCCCTGATAACCTGGCTGCGGCTGCTGGCTTGGATGGTCGTGGGGCTGGCGATCTACTTCGCCTACAGCCGCCGACACAGCCTCCTAAGCGGCCACCTGCTGCACGAGATCCAGATGCCCCGCGACGAGGAGACGGGCAGCTCGCTGGACCCGGACGTAGTCGGTCAGTAAGCCGATTTCCGGCATTTTCTGCGAAATTGGCCGCGGTTGCGAGGAATTTCACCCCGCGGTATCATGCAAGACGCGGGGGAGAACACCGACTCCGCAACAGGGAGGTATGCCCGGTGAATTCCCTTTGGCTGGTGATCACCTCGCTGGCGGCGTTTCTGGTCGCCTATCGCCTGTACGGGGCCTTTCTGGCGGCGCGGGTGGCGGTGCTCAACGATTCCCGGCGGACGCCGGCCCACCGCTTGCGCGACAACGTCGACTATCACCCCACCCGGCGGCTGGTGCTCTTTGGGGCCCATTTCGCCGCCATCGCCGGCGCCGGTCCGTTGCTGGGACCCGTCCTGGCCGCCCAATGGGGATACCTCCCCGGCTTCACCTGGATCGTCGTCGGCGCGTGCCTGGCAGGCGGAGTCCACGACTTCGTCGTGCTGCTGGCTTCCGTGCGCCAGGATGGGCTGTCGTTGCCGAAAATCGCCGCCAAGCTGCTGGGACCGGTTTCCGGCGTCATCACCCTGGTGGCCACGCTGTTCGTGGTCATCGCCACCTTGGCCGGTTCCGGCATCGCGGTCGTCAACGCGCTGAGCGACAGTCCTTGGGGGGTGTTCACCATTCTCGTTACCATTCCCGCGGCACTGATTACCGGCTTGTGGATCAACAAGGTCCGTCCCGGCCGGATCGCGGAGGCCTCCTGGATCGGCGTCGCCCTCGTGCTCCTGGGCGTCGTGGCGGGAAAGTGGCTGGACGACTCGGCGTGGCGCAACCTGCTGTTGTTCAGCAAGCCGACATTGTCGATCCTCCTGCCGGTGTATGCCGCGATCGCCTCCATCCTGCCGGTGTGGGTGTTGTTGTGCCCGCGGGGCTACCTCAGCTCGTACATGAAGATCGGCGTGATCGTGATGCTGGCGGTGGGGATCGTGGCCGCCTGTCCGGTGTTGAAGATGCCGGCCGCCACGCCCTTTATCCACGGCGACGGGCCCGTGGTGCCCGGCTCGGTCTGGCCCTTCGTGTGCATTGTGATCATGTGCGGGGCGTTGTCGGGCTTCCACGCCCTGGTCAGCTCCAGCACCACGCCCAAGATGATCGACAAGGAGTCGGATATTCGGACAATCGGCTACGGCGGCATGTTGGTCGAGGGGTTCGTGTCGATCATGGCCCTGATCGCCGCCTGCTCGCTGGAGCCGGGCGACTACTTCAAGATCAACGTCGCGGTGGAGAAACATGCGCAGATGGTCGCCACGGCCAAGCTCAAGTACGGCCTCGACTTGTCGCCCAAGGAATTCGACCGCTTGCAGGCGAGCACCGGCAAGGAGAAGCTGGCGGGCAAGACGGCCGGGGCCGTGACGCTGGCGACGGGCATGGCCAAGATCTTCGCCAGCCTCCCCGGAATGGCCCGGCTGAGCGATTACTGGTATCACTTCATCATCATGTTCGAGGCCCTCTTCATCCTCACGCTGCTGGAGACCGGCACGCGGGCCTGCCGCTTCATCTTCGAGGAAGCGGTCCAGCAACTCCGCCCCCGCCGCCGCGGCCGGGGGCCCAACTGGCTGCTGAACGTCGCCGCCAGCTCGTTGGTCTGTTTCCTCTGGGGATACCTGCTCTACACGGGCAGCATCGAAGACCTCTGGCGCATGATGGGAGTGGCCAATCAATTGCTGGCGATCATTGCCCTGGCGCTGGGTACTTCCTACCTGTTGGCCCATTCGTCCCGGCGGATTTACGCCCTGACCACGGCCGTCCCCCTGGTCTTTGTCACGGTGACGGTCTTTACCGCCGGGGTGCAGAGCATTAAAAGCTGGCTCGTGGAACTGGCCCATCCCGCCCTCGACGCGGCCAGCGTTTTCCATCTCAAACTCATCTCCGTCTTGACCGGCATCATGCTGATTCTCTCGGCCCTGGTGCTCGTCCAGGCGGTCCGCAGTTGGTATGGCCTGCTGACCAAGGCCGCCGGGCGGGAAGCGGAACTGGCCGCCGTGCCCGCCCTGCCGGGCGCCGCCGGCGACGAGGAGACGGGCAGTCCGCTGGACCCGGACGTGGTCGGCCCGTAGGATGATTTTCGGCATTGTTTGCAAAATTGGCCGCCGTTGTCTAAAGTAGGTTAGAATTGGACTTCAGCCGTCCTTTTCCCCCCTTTTTCCCAACCAAGGCGGGGTACGGTTGACGGTTTTCCCTCCGATTGTGTAAGCTCTTGGGCAAACCACTGTTGGAAATCGCAGGCCTTCCAATGACACCGCGAGATCGAGTCATTCGCACCCTCAATCACCAGCCGGTGGACCGTGCGCCGCGGGACTTGTGGCTCGTGCCCGGCGCCGAGACGCGGGGCCCGGACGCCCTGGCCGAGCTGAATCTTCGTTTTCCCAGCGACCTGGCGGAGATCGAGCTGCGATCGGCCGCCCTGAGGCGGCACAAGGCATCGCCCGGACGGCCGGGACCACACTACACCGACGCCTGGGGTTGTACGTGGCAAGTGGGTTCGCACGGCGAGCTGGGCGCGTTGTATTGCTCGCCGCTGGCCGAGGCGGACACGATCGCCGCCTACCAGCCGCCGGCGGAGGCGTTGGACGCCGCCAAGTTTGCGGCGGCCAGTCGGAGCTGTGCCGGCAGCACCCGCTTCACGCTGGCCCACAGCGACGTGCAACCGCTGGGCCGCCTGCAGGCCCTCCGCGGCCCCGACAACGCCCTGGCCGATCTCGCCAGCGGCAAGAAGGAGAGCCGCGCGCTGCTGGCCCGGCTCCATGAGCATTTCCGCCGCGAACTGGAACTCTGGGCCGGCACCGAGGTCGACGCCGTGGCGATCCACGACCCCGTGGGGACGGCCGCCTTGCGCATCGCCTCCCGGCCGTGGCGGCAAGTCCTCAAACCGCTCTACCACGACTACTGCCAAATCCTCCACGACCACGACAAGTTTGCCTTCTTCTCCTCGGAAGGCAAAGTCGCCGACTTCTTCCCCGACCTGATCGAGGTCGGCTTCGACGCCATTTATACCCCGGTGCCAACGGTCGATCTGGAGCGGCTGGCCAAGGAGTGCCGCGGGCGGGTCGCCTTCTGGATCGACCTCGGCGTGCAACGGCTCTCGCCCCCCGCCACCCACGAGGATGTTCGCGAGGAGGTCCGCCGGGTCCGCCGGCTCTTGGATTTCGGCAGCGGGGTGCTGGCCCGCTCCCCTTGGGCCCCGGGCACGCCGCTGCGCAACGTGGCCGCCTTCTTCGAGGAATGGATGACACCCCTGCCGGCCGGCGGGTAGCGGGGGGATTGGGGATTAGAAGTTGGCGTGGCGATCCGCTGGCGGTTTCGCAATCCCCCCCGTCTTGCCCTGCGGCCCCGGCCGGTGTATGCTCGTAAGAGACTTTTCCCCTTCCTCGTATCGCGCGCCGCTTGTGTCGGCGCCAAAGGATGCCCAGCGATAAGATCCGTCGCCAAGTGGCCTGGGAGGCCGCCCGGCTGATGTACCAGCGCGAGGAAACCGAGTATTTCCCCGCCAAACTCAAGGCCGCCCGGAGGATCGCCCACGGCCAGTTCAAACCGGGCGATCTGCCCAGCAATCGCGAGATCCGCGACCAGGTCCAGGCCTGGGCACGCCTCCATGAAGGCGACGGGCGGACGCAGAACCTCCGCGACATGCGCCTGGAAGCCCTCCGCCTGATGCGCCTCTTGCGGCGCTTCCATCCCCGCCTCATCGGCAGCACGCTCACCGGCCACGTCCGCCGCGGCTCGGACATCGACCTGCACATCTTCTCCGACAGCGTCGAGGCGGTCGCCGCCGTGCTGGACGAGGAGGGATTCTCCTACGAGGTCCAACGCAAACGGGTCCGCAAGCAGGGCGAGGAGCGCGTCTTCGTCCACATCCACATCGAGGATCGCTTCCCCTTCGAGCTGACCATCTACGCCGCCGACAAGGCCCATTACGTCTTCAAAAGCTCGATCACCGGCAAGGCGATCGAGCGCGCCAGCATCGCCGAGCTGGAACAGTTCCTGGCCCGCGAGTACCCCGATGCGGCGCTGGAGCAGTCGGTCCTGGTGGCCGAGAGCCGGGTGGACCGCTTCCAGATTTACCAGATGCTGCTGTTGCCTTTGGAGAACGTGAAGGAGGACCCGCGGTATCATCCCGAAGGAGACGCCCTTTACCACAGCCTGCAGGTCTTCGAGCTGGCCCGGCGCGAGCTTCCCTACGATGAGGAGTTCCTGCTGGCGGCCCTCTTGCACGACGTCGGCAAGGCGATCGATCGCCGCGACCACGTCACCGCGGGCCTGGAGGCCCTGGCCAGCCACATCACGCCGCGGACCGCCTGGCTGATCGAGCATCACATGGCGGGCCAGGACCTGCTGGACGGCGGCCTGGGCGTTCGTGCGCGGCGGCGATTGGAAGCCTCCGAGAACTACGAGGAACTGAAGCTGCTGGCCCGCTGCGACCGCAACGGCCGCCAGCGCGGCTTCCAGACCGCCGACCTGGTCGAGGCGTTGGAATACCTTCGCGAGCTGGCCCGGACGTGCGGGGAATGAGGCGCACGGCGGGAAACGCAACTCGGTGTTGAACGGCCCCGCGGCGGCGAGCTAGAATTAAGTTGACCCGGCAAACGGGCCCTGTCGAGGCCCATCACCCCATGAGTTGCACCCCATGAGACTCCAGTTTCTCGGCGCCGCGCGGGAAGTGACCGGCTCGCAATACTACCTCTGCACCGACGGGGCCAAGGTGCTCGTCGATTGCGGCATGTTCCAGGAGCGCGAGTTCCTCTACCGCAACTGGGATTCGTCTCCCGTGCGGCCGCGGGACATCGACATGGTGCTGCTGACCCACGCCCACGTCGACCACTGCGGCCTGTTGCCGAAGCTGGTGCAGGAGGGCTTTCGCGGCCCGGTGATGACCACGGCGGCCTCGGCCGACCTGGCCGCCCTGGTGCTCCGCGACTCAGCGCAGATTCAAGCGGAAGACGCGGCCTTCAAGATGAAGCGGCATCGCAAGGAAGGACGGCGGGGGAAATTCGAGGAGAAACCCCTCTACACAATGCGCGACGTGGAACGCACGCTGCCGCTGTTTCGACCGGTGGCTTACGACCGCCCGCAGCAGATCAACGGCGACCTCGCGGCGGTCTTCCACGACGCCGGCCACATCCTCGGCTCGGCGATGATCGAGCTGGAGGCCAAGGAGGGCGGCCGCCCGCGGCGGCTGATCTTCAGCGGCGACATCGGCCAGGCCGACAAGCCCTTGATCCGCTCCCCCAGCAATTTCGAGCAGACCGATTTCCTCGTCATGGAATCGACCTACGGTGATCGCAACCACGAGGACCATCGGGGCATCGAGGAGCAACTGGCCGAGATCATCGGCGAGACCGTCCGCGGCGGCGGCAAGGCGATCATTCCCATCTTCGCCATCGAGCGGGCCCAGGAGCTGATCTACTTCCTCGGCCGGCTCCTCGCCGCCGGGCGGATCCCCAGCGTGCCGGTCTATCTCGACAGCCCGATGGCCGCCGAAGTCACCGAGGTCTTCCGCCGCCACCGCGAGTGCCTCGACCCGCAGACTCGCCGCGACCTCGACGCCGGCGACGGCCTGCTGGGCTTCCCGGGACTGAACACCGTGCGGACCGTCGAACAGTCCAAGGCGATCAACAATCAAAAGGCCCCGGCGGTCATCATGGCCACTTCGGGCATGTGCACGGCCGGCCGCGTCAAGCACCACCTGGCCCAGTACCTCGGGCGGCCGGAGTGCACGGTGCTCTTCGTCGGCTACCAGGCCCGCGGCACCCTCGGCCGGCAGATCCTCGACGGCAACAAGGAAGTGCGGATTCACGGCCGCTGGCGGCTCGTCCGCGCGCGGATCGCGCAGATTCACGGCTTCTCCGGCCATGCCGACCACGACGCCTTGCTGGCGTGGGCGGGCCATTTCACGGCCCCGCCCCAGCAGGCCTTCATCACCCACGGTGAAGAAGACGCCGCGCTGGCCCTGGCCGAGGAACTCCGCACGACCAAGGGCTGGAACGTTACCGTGCCGGAGTACCAGCAGGTGGTGGAGTTGGGAGGGACAGAAGCTAGAAACTAGGAGTTAGAAGTTAGGAGTTAGAATGAGGAACTCATCGCCCGGCGCTCCGCCATTCTAACTCCTAAATTCTTTCCCCTCATTCCTGCACCGACTGCAGCGCCGAAGCCGCCATGTCGCGGACCAGGTCGCTGGGGTCGTCGCGGGCGACTTTTTTCAGCGCCGCGGCGGCCTGCTTGGCTTGCGGCCCCAGGCAGCGCAACGAGGTGGCGGCCTCCAGGCGAATCATCGGCTCCGGGTCGTCCAGCGCCCGGACCAGCAGCGGCACCGATTTCGGCACCGTATCGGAGCAATCGGGAGCAACCCGCGCCAAGGCCCAGGCGGCGACCAGCGAGAGGAACGGATCGGAATCGGTCAGCACCTGCTGCAAGGGCGCCTTGGCGGCCAGGGCGGGCGGACCGATCCTGCCCAGCGCATAGCAGGCACTGTAGCGGACGTTGGGATCGAGGTCTTGCAGGGCCTTGACGGCCGCCGGGACGGCTGCCTTGGCGGCCGGGCCAATCGCCCCCAGGGCCAGCAGGGCCTCGTGCCGGGTCAAGGGATCGTCGGCCTGCACGGCGCGGATCAGGGCGGGCACGGCCTCTTTGGCCGCCGGCCCGAGGCGGGCAAGAATCGCCGCCGCCCGCGGCCGCACTTCCTTCAACTCCAGGGCCTTGACCAGTCCGGGCACGCCCGCGTCCCCCAGGCCCGCCAACACGTTCATCACGTCCGGGCGGACCTCCGGCCTGCCGCCCTGCAAGAGTTGCATCAAGGAAGGCAGCACGGCGTCGGGTTCGGTCCGCAAGTCCACCAAGGCCCGGCTGGCCATGGCGCGGAGCCGCGGCTCCCGGCTCTTCAGGGCCTCGAGCAACATGGGAATGGCGGTGCGGAGGGCCGCGTCATCGTCCGGATTGATCCGCGCCACGGCCCAAACGCTCAACGTCCGCAAGAAGAGCGGCTGGTTGCCGTCGATCAATGCGCGCAGCGGCGCCACCGCCGCCTTGGCCGCCGGTCCGATCTGGCCCAGCGCGTAAGCGGCGCCGATGCGGATGCCGCGATCCTCTTCCGCCAGGGCGCGGACGAGGGCGGCTACGGCCGGCGCCGCCGGCGGACCGATGGCCCCCAGGCTGAGAACGGCCTCCCGCCGCACTTCCAGGTTCTTGGAGGTCTCCAGCAAGTGTTGCAGCGCGGGCACGGCCGGCTCGGCCTCGGCGCCGATCTCTCCCAGCGCCAGGCAAGCCCAGTACGCGGTGCTGCCGCGGCCCAGGGCGCGGGTCAGCGCGGGCACAGCCGGCCGGCCCAACTCCGCCAGCATGTCCATGGCGCCAATCTTGACGGCCGGGTCCGGGTCTTCCAGGACGTTGATCAAGGGCGGGATGGCCGCCGCCGGGTCGGGACGAGTGTCGCGAAACGCCCGCACCGCCGCCCGGCGAACGTGGACGTTCGGATCCGCCAACAGCGGCATCACGGCCTTGGCCGCCTGCCTTGCCGCCGGGCCGAACTGCCCGAGCGCCGCCAAGGCATGGACGCGAATCCGCGGCGAGGAGCTGCGAAGCTGTGCGACCAGCGCGTCGACGGCGCCGGGAATTTTCGCACCCCGAGCCCCCAGAGTGTCCACGGCGTGGAGCCGGACCTGCTCCTCCGGCGAGCGAAGGTCGCGCAACAACTGCTCGCCGCTGGGCTCGGCGGCCGCCCCGCCCAGCGACGCCGTCAACACGGCCCAAAAAAGACCGCCGCAAAACGCGTTCTTCATGGCTCGCTCCAGAAAAAGTTGTCGGACACCGGCGAGGGCCTCCCCGCCGTTGACCCCTCATGGCTCGTGCATATTATATTCATGCGGACGGCAAAGGGAATTCGACAAATTTTGTCGGAGGAAATCGGAAAAAAACAAAGGAGGACAGGCCATGAAGTTGCGCACGACAATGCTCGCCGGGGCGGTGATCCTCATGGCGGCAACGGCCGCGGAGGCGCAAGTTATTTATGGCGGCATGGGCGCGGGGTGGAGAACGGGTTATCTGCCCAGTTACGACGATTGGGCCACCACGCCGGGCCAGGGACTTTCCTACGGCTTGGCGCGGGTCATCCAGGCGGAAGCCCGCTATAACGCCGACACCGCCGAGGCCGCCATCAACTTCTCCGAGGCCCAGCGGCGGCAAATCGAAAACTGGCAAAAATGGACGGAAACCTATTTCGAGGTCCGGCGGATAAACCGCGAAATGCGGGCGGCTGAACGCGGCAAGCCGCCCACCGAGGCCGATTTCATCCGCTATGCCCAGATCGGCAAGCCCCGCCGCCTCACCCCCAGCGAACTGGACTCCATCACCGGCGATATCTCCTGGCCGCTGCTGTTGCGGGCCGCCGAGCTGGCGAAGTTTCGCGCCACCCTGGACCGCGTTTTCGCGCAACGGGCGGCCAGCGGGGTCATCGACGGCGATGCGTATCTCGCCGTCTATCAACTGACCGGGGCGATGCGCGACGAGTTGCGGCAGCGGATTCACGAAGTGCCGGCGTCCGATTATGTGGTCGCCCGGCGGTTCCTCGACAGTTTGGCCTACGAGGCCCGCTTGCCGGCAACTTGATGCGGCCACCGGTTATGCTTCAGTCAACCTCCGCCCGCTGCACCAACCGGGCCAGCTTCCGGGCGGTGCTCGAGAGCGGATAGGTTTCTAACTCGCCAGGGCGAACCCAACGCAGCGCGGCGGCCGCCAGCTTGCCCTGGGCTGGCGAGATGCTCTCGGCCTCGTAGCACTCCAGCGTGATGCGGAACCGCGTCACGCCGTGCCGCAAGGTCTTCAGGTGCCGCCGCGGGCGGACCCCGACGCCGGTTAGCGTGCGGACGCCGGCAGCCAGTGCGCGGGAAAGGTCGCCGGCAAGGGGGACAGTCCCATTTTCGTCAGACGAAAATTGGGACAGTCCCCGGGACGAAAATTGGGACTGTCCCCGCGACGCCTCCAGCGCGAAGCGGGGGAAGTCCCAGAGCCCGGCCCAGCGGCCGCCGTCGGGATGCCGCAGGAGGAGGACGCGGCCGCCGCGGCGGACCACCACGGCCGCCTCGCGGACCGCCTGGGGCGCGGGCTTTTGCTTCGGCGGCGGAATCTGTAGCTGCAAGCCCTCGGCCTGCGCGCGGCAGAGCCCGGCCACCGGGCAGACCTCGCAGCGCGGCACGCGCGGCTGGCACACCGCGCTGCCCAGTTCCATCAGCGCCTGGTTGAAGCGTCCGGCCCCGCGTCGCGGCAGGAGGGCCTCGGCCAGGGCCCAGCCCAGTTTCTGCCCGGCCGCCGAGGCCATGTCGCCGGGCCAGGCCAGCAGGCGGCAGAAGAGCCGGCTGGTGTTGGCCTCCAGGATGGGCTGCGGCTGGTCCAGGGCGATGGAGAGGATGGCGCCGGCGGTGTAGCGGCCGATGCCCGGCAGGGCGCGGAGTTCCGCGACGGTGCGGGGGATGCGGCCGCCGTGCCGGCTGCAAACCAGCCGCGCCGCCTGGTGGAGTTGCCCCGCGCGGCGATAATAGCCCAGCCCTTCCCAGAGCCGCAGCACTTCCCGTTGCTCGGCCGCGGCCAGCGCCGCGACGGTGGGCAGCGCGGCCAGAAAGCGCCGGAAATACGGCCCCACTGCCGCGACCTGCGTCTGCTGGAGCATGATCTCGCTCACCCAGACGGCATAGGGATCGCCGCCGACGCGACGCCAAGGCAGATCGCGGGCCGCTTTGGCGTACCAGGCCAGCAGGCGACGCCGGAAACTCCGCCGCCAGGCCGGCGGCGGCAAGGATGAAGGATCAAGGATAAAGGATGACCGGACAGGTCTGCGTTTCGCGTCTTTCATCCTTGATCCTTTATCTTTCATCCTTGGTTCTTACGGCAGCTTGATGTCCTTCAGCTCGTAGGGGAAGGCCGTGGTGACGATGAGGCCGGGGGTCTTGTAGACGAATTTCCACTTCCGCGGCGGGTCCTTGAGCTGGAAGAGATAGGTCAGGCCGATTTCATTCTTCTCTTCCAGCGTCATGTCCTGGCTGAACGGGGAAAGGGCCTTGCCGTCGGGGTCTTCCAGCAGGGCCTCGTTTTGCAGGATCCAGTTGCGGAACGTCTCCAGCGCGTTGCCGGCCTCGTCGAACCGCACCCGCATACGCACTTCCCAAAGTCCTTCGTTCTTCTGCACCTGGTCCAGAATCACAGTGACGCCGGCGATGCGCTTCTCCACGTTCTTGGCATTAAGCAGATCGCCGAAGCGGAAGGTCTCCATCTTGCCGGGCACCATGGCCTGGAGGCTGCCGCGGAAGCGGGCGATCTCCTTGACCCGCCGCGACGGCAACGCCATCGACAAATCGAGCTTGATCGCCGAGGCGTCGGTCTGCACCAGCGATTCGACATCGACCTTGCGATCGTCCACCGCCAGGGGCTTGCCGTTTTCGTCCTGCGCGACGATGTCGGCCATGGGCTGCTTCAGCCCGACGGGCCGCAACCGTGGTTCCCAGGCGACCTCCAGCCCCAGCATCAGCGCCCCGCCCGCCGTGTTGCGGGGATCGCGGCTGGCAAACACCTGGATGGCCTCGACACGGAAGGGGCCGCTATAGCTGCCATGGCTGCGAGGCGCCTGCCCGGACGGCCGCGCCACCACACAGATGCCGTGCTGCGGGCTGAAGGCGTCCACGGCCAGCCCCGCCTGGTCCAGCACCGTGTCCAGCGCCTGCCAAAACGGCGTCTTGTCGAAAGCGGCTTTCAATTCCGGGTCGGTGACCGGTTGCCCCCGTTGCGCGCGGTCGTCGATGATGGGGTTGCCGGTCTGTTTCTGAAAATCCGCCAGGATCTTCGACAGCTTCATGCCGGGGCTGTGGAGCGTAACCACCGATGCCTGGGCCGACGTCTTCGCGGCCGTCTCCTGCACCTGGTGCCGGATGGAGTCGACCCGCGTCTTCACCTCGGCGGACATGTCCTCGTTGGGCTCCGGCAAGAGGGGCAACACCTCCGGGCCCAACTCGACGAGCCGTTTCTCCGCGGCCTCGCGTTTCTCCAGGCGCGGGCTGTCCAACTGGTGGACCAGCCTGCGGACCTCCACTTTCAGGGTATCCGCTTCGGCCGGCGAGGCCTGGCCGACCAGCGTCGCCGTGATCAACAGCAAGGAACCGATCATGGCTTTCTCTCCGCAGGTCCGAGGTGCCCGGTTGCCCTCATTGTACTAGGTTTCTGGCCGGCCGGTCATAGCGGGCTGGTCTGCCGGGGTCTGCCGCACCCTCCGTTATCCGTTTCTTTCGTCCTCGGTATTCCCCCGTGTCCTGCGTGGCAAGGGATCGTGACCATCCGATTGCTGCGATTGGCACGGCAGTTGCACTATGCGGATGGCGGAGTTCGAGACGAAGGCATCTGACGACGGAATTGCGGGGCTGGGACAGAGAAGGGGAGACAGGTCCGGGGCCGGCAACGAAGAGGCGAACAGAACCTTCGCGGTTTTGATGCGAACATCGGGAGTTCTTAGCACTGGCGACACCCTCCGGAACAGGAGATCAGGCAATCCCGATGGGTTTCGGAAGTGATGGCTTCCGAACTTGACAGGCGAGTTGGGGATGCGAAGCCCGAGCGATCCCCAGCTCGCCTGTTCTATTTCGCTACAGCATTTTTGAACAAGTGTTTCAAGATGCGGCACTGCCTGAAGATCGTGTTGCTGAGCGAAAACCACCTGACTAGGGGATAGGCGAAGTTCTTTTGAAGAATCTTTGATAATCCCTTTGCCGGTCGCGTCAGGAAGGACCAGGGGGCGAAACCGTGGCCTCTCCGGGGCGAGGCGACCATTTCTAGACGCATTGCGTCCGGTGTCTTGGCTGGCACAGCGGTCTGATACGCTGCCCAAGAGCTCGGCCAATGCCGACGCGGTTCGACTTCTGTTGCGATTTCTGCCGGGCCCACATGGTGCCGAAGACCACGCTCGCCGCGAAAGCCGGAATCGCAGACCACCCCCGGGAACATCGGGAGGCTACTGGACCTGTTTGCATCGATGAATTAAGATGAAAATTGCGATTGGACCGCTTGTCTATCCCCGTTAGAATTCTCACGCGAGAACAGCCTTGGCCGCAGATTTTAAGTGGCACGGCATCAATCCGGAGAACCCGGAAGGCCCGCGGACAGACATTGTCTTCCCGGCCGATTACACCCTGGCCCTGTACAAACACTCGCCGGTCGATTACGAAAACCTCCGGGCAGCGAAGTATGTGCTGGACCACACTGAGAGGATTTTCTACGGTGTCCGCACATTGAACCACGGTGGGTGGTGCTATACAGGCCGTCCAGAGGAGTGGTATATTAGACCAGGAATCGAAGTTCCATTTCCAAGGGACAGAATTTTCGCCGTTTACGTCAATCCACGAATGAGGGTCTACGAGTGTCGCGCCGAATTCCAAGCTGACGACGATCCACTTGCACCAATTGGCTGGCAAACACGATTCGGGGGATTAACATGGAAACGCACTTCCTAGCGGACACAATCGGGACAGCTCCGACTTTCTTGGCTGAGCCGTGGTACAACCCACACGGCGACTGTATCGTCTACAAGATGGTGGACGAGGCCGCTGTCGCAGATAGGGTTGACGAGTTGCTGACGATCTATCGTTCCGCGGAAAACAACCGTCCGATCGGCTTTCAACTCAAGGGCGTGAGCGCGATCATTCGGAAATTCGGTCTCATCGGGGTTGCCGTTTCCGAAGAAGTGGATAAGGCATCCAAGGCGAGCGTTTCGCTTGCAGCCGTTATCCTGGCGGCCTATGAGGAGCGCACGGCCACGATAGACCGACGCAAGGGCTACGCTACCGCAATGGAATTCGACCTTCCCAAGGGGAAACGCAGAATCTCCGAAGATGAATTGCAGCCGGTGTAAACCCTCTTCGTTCTGTGGGGGCATCGCGCTGCTGATATTGCGGCCGTTTGGGCCCAGTCGCCCAATCTCGGTCCAGTACAGGACGTCGTTCAAATTTCTAAGAATTGCCTCTTTGATTGAGAGCAGGCCCCGGTTTTCCCTCGCCGGCCGGCGAATCCTGAGAATTCTTTCCCGCGGCCGGCCCCTCGTCCTCGGGGTCCTCCAACGGCGGCTGCACCTTGTTGAGCAAGAAGAAGACCCCGGCAATCGCCCCGCCCACCACATAGCCGCCCAGGGCCCCGAAACCAGAGAGCACGTAGAAAACAACAGTGACCAACTGTTCGTCCGACTGGCCGGCCCGACGCTCTAGGATAAAACGGGCCAGGGCGATGGCCGTGCCCAGGACGAATCCCGTCAGCAGCGACGCCTTGCGGGGATTGTGGCCATGGAACAACACCGCCTGGGAGAGCCCGACCCCGGTGACGAAGATCGTTACCATCACGAAGAGGACGGGATCGCGCTGATGCACCAGGACCTGCACGGTCTGCATCGCGGCGAAGAGCACGGCGTACATGGTGACAATGATCAGCACGACGCTGGTGCCGAACCGCCGGGGCATGCCGGTGTGCCTGCGGGGGCAGATCGCGGCGTATGTGGTGGTGATGGGCCGCACAACGCCGGCGACGAACCGCCGGAGCACGCCCGGTGGCTTGGCCTGAGGGCGGGAGGGTAGGGCCGGCTCGATGATCATAGTTCCACTATACTATCGGGCCCGCCGGGCCGCCAGCCACGGGCACCGGGGCCAGCACAATGTTCACCGCAGACACGGAGGGCACGGAGGACGAACGAAAGGAGAGTGATGCAATGCGATCTCAGGAAACCGACGGGGCGTCGCTTGCCGGCGGGTCTGGAGCCACCCTCTTCGCATCCGGCTCCTCTTCGGGGTCGTCCAGCGGCGGCTGTACCTTGTTGAAAAGCAGGAAGACCCCGGCGATCAAGAGGCCGGCCAGATAGCCCGCAATCGCGCCGAGCCCGCCACCGACGAGGACCCCGAAGACCAGGGGGAAAAGGACCGCGATCAGCGCCGTCGCGGCCTTCCCGTAGATTATACCGCTGATGAGTATGGCAACGCTTGCGAGGACGGGGAACAGGATACCTAGGGCCATACCCGTTATCACCGATGCCTTGCGGGGATCGTGCCCCTTGAACAAGATCGCCTGGGACAGCCCGATGATGGTGACGAAGACCGCGGCGACCACGAAGAACACGGCATCGGTGTCCTTCAGCGCGGCGAAGAGCATGGCGTACATGGTCATGATGACCAGCATGACGCCGACGCCGAACCGCCGGGGCACTCCCGTTTGCTTCAATGGAGGGCGGGCCTGGCGGCGCACCGCTGGCGGCAGCCTCTGCCGTTCGCCCCATACGATGAGGATGCCGAAGAAGATCGCCGCGATCGAAATCGCCAACAAGCCGCTGGATATCATCCGGCCCGGATCGGGAGGCAGTCGCGCATCCTGCTCGCCTGGGCCCAACGTAATCCATGCGAGGTAGAAAGCGAAAACCACGTAGCCGAACCGCCGCAGCCACATGGCAAACCGCAGGGCGGCAGGGCTGGCTGTGGGCCGGGCGCCCGGCGGCGACGGAGCGACGCCCGCGGGACGGCTTGGTGAACGGTCTTCCATGACCCCATTCTACCCTACCGCGCGTACCAGGCCACCAGCCGCGGCAACTCGTGCAGACGATGCAGCGAGGCGATCCGCTGGCGGTGGCGGCGGCCGGTCAGCGGGGCATAGGTCTGGCCGCGGTCGATCGCCCCCACCGCCCCGCACACGTCTTCCGCCTGCGGCGGCCGCGGACCGCAACCCAGCCGCACAACCCACAGGGCAATGGCATAGGAAAGGGCCAGGGCGCGGAAATTCTCCACCAGCGACCAATGGCGGCGGCTGAGCAGGGCGTATTGCTTCGAGGCGGCGGCCGCCTCGAAATAGGCCTCCAACGGCCGCAGGACCGCGGCGGGCAAATTGCCCAGCGGGGCCTCCAGGGCCTCGAACGTGTTGGGCGGAAAACAGGGATGGATGGCGGGCAATCGTCCCCGGCCGCGGGCGAAGGCCGCCGCCAGCACGATCAGCCGCCAGCGCTCCCGCCACGACCGCTGGATGACGAAACTCGGATGGAGGCGGAGGTATTCCAGGGCCGTCTGGCGGAAGAGCAACGCCCCGGCCCGCCCCGGCGCGCGGCGCTGGCCGAAGAGCGCGTCGCTCTCTTCGACGGCCGAGTTCTCCAGCATCACCAGCAACTCGTCCAGCCGCGTGCCGGAGAAGTTTTGCAGCCGGCACTGCTCGACCAGGTCGCAGAGTTTCAGGCCGTGGGCCAGGCGGCGGACCAGGGGGAACCGCTGGTCCAAGAGGAACCGCTCCAGGGTCTCGGCCACGCGGAGGAAGTCGTGCCAGCTTCCCTGCCGGCCGGGAAGGAGCGGCGGCGGCAAAGCGCCGCCCTTTCCCGCCGTGGCGCCCTCTTCCTCGCGCTGCTGGGCCAGTTGGCGAATGTCGGCGAACTGGTCTTCCAAGGTGCGGCCCAGGTCGGCGGCCGCCGAAGGGCAATGCCGCCGCAGCGTCACCAAGGAATAGCCCTCCAGAGACACCAACTGGAAGGGAAACATCCGGCAGAGCAGGGGCTTGGCCGCCTCGCCGTGCAGCTCGTGGATGCGGCAGCGGCCCTGGGCGGTGAGAAAAACGCACTGGTTCTGGGCGCTCAGCGCCAGCCGATAGCGCTTCTTCCCCAGGCCCTGGCGGACCACGACCCGCACGCCGCGGAAGTCGGGGTGCTGGTCCCAGTGCTGGCTCTCGAGCCGGGCCAGGTCGGCCTCGCTCAAGGGGACGATCACCGCCCGGCAGCAACGGCCGCAGCCGTGGCAATCCCAGCGTTCGACGACGGGCGGAATTCGGACGGGCAGCGTCATGATACCCCTATGATAAAGGATGAAGGATTAAGGAGGAAGGATGAAAAGGGGAGGCAAGAGAGAAAAGGGGAGGGACGAAGGTCCGTTTTCATCCTTGATCCTTCCTCCTTTATCCTTAAAAAGAGCGGGGCCGGACGCCAAGGCGCCCGACCCCGCTTGTGCATCACGCGTACTTCTGATCACGGGAGCGATTCGGGAATCAGTATCCGCAGCACCGCGCGCGACAGCCGCGCGAGCAGCGGTCGCAACTGCAACAGGTCTGCACGGGGACCTCCTTGGCCACCATGTGGCACACCTGCACGCACACCTCGCGCTCGACTTCGTGCGGGACCATGACCGTGTACTGCTCGGTCTTCTCCTCGGGGACGTTGCGGTAGTTGGTCACCTGCTCGGTCCAGGTCCGTTTCTGCGGCACGTTGACGCAGAACTGGACTTCGCGGCTCCGCTGCTCGGTCTGGAAACCGCAGACGGTGAAGGTGCGCGAGCGCGTTTCGGTCTTCGTCTCGCACACCCGCTCCGTGCAGTTCCGCGTCTCGTTCTGGAAGTTGCACACCGGGATCATCCGCGTGCGGATCTCCGGCGCGCATACTGTGACGCAGTATTGATACGGCTCCTCGCTGATCTGCGGTTTCATGACGGTCACTTGGACCCCTTCCTGGACGATTTTGGGGACCCAGACCAGCGGCGCGCAGGTATTGCAGCAGGAGTTGCAGCCTCCGCAGGAGCCGCAGGCCGCGCCGCCGCACGACGAGCCGCTGCAGGCCGAGCCGCTGCACGAGCCGCTGCAGGCCGAGCCCGTGCAGCCGCTATAACCGCAGGTCCTCGCCTGTTCCCAGTGGCCGCGGTCCACGCAGACCATCCGCGTCTCGCTGGCCGGGATGCAGTGGACCACCTGCCGCGAGGCCTGCCGCGTCTCCGTGTGCGGCACCATCACGGTGAACTTCTCTTCCTGCTGCGTCCAGATCGGCACCGCGACCGTGTAGGTGTGCACGACGTCCCGGAAGGTGGGAACGCACACCTGGTACTGCTCGGTCTCTTGGTGACTGGTGGGAACCTGCACCGCGAACGTCTCGGTCCGCGTGCGGGTCTCCGGCACCATCTCCGTGCACTCGCGCTGGATGGCGCTGGTCTCGGCGACGCAATGGAACACGGTCACCTTGCACTCGCGGGTTTCCGCAGCACACTGGATGGCCTTGACCTTGTGCGTCTCCGTGGTCCACTCTGGCACGAGCACGGTCTGAGTACAACAGCCGCCACAGGACGTACCGCCGCACGCCTGTCCGCAACTGCCGCCGCACGACTGGCCGCATGCGGCGCCACAACCGTCGGCGGCATACAGGGCGCCTGCGCCCCCCAGCAGCACCGCAACGACGGCCAACCAGAAGAGTACCTGTTTTCGTGACATTCCTCGGTCTCCTTCATAGAACCCAGGGGAGGGAAAAAGCGGCAAACCGCTGACAACACAGTCAGATTTTAGGAGCCGGTCTCGGGGAAAGAAAATGGCGGCGACAAGCGGCTGCCGCCGACGCGATGCGGCTGCGATCTGCGAGGCCCCTGCGCGTGGTAAGGAAAATGCTTACGCGCCGCAGTGATAGCACCGGCGGACGCGACGCGCGACAACCGCCGCCCGCGCGGTCTAATCGGTTTTGTTTTCAATACTTGCGTCGCGGCGCCGCCGCGCTCGGCGGCTTGAAAGCCGCGCGGCCGGCGGCCCGGCCGGCGGCTGATTGGGCGGCATCGAAAGCATTTGCCGGCCCGGCAAAGTTGGCCGCCTGCGCGCCCTCCGCGACACGGGTGGACAGTTTCGGTCTGTAGAAAACCCCGCCGAGCGGCGAAAAAAACAGACCGCGGGGCGATTCTGTTTCGTGGAAAAATGGGAAGTTTCGCGCGTTTTTCCGCCGAAAAACCGGTCACGCGCCAGCGAAAACACGGAAATTCCGTGAGCCGAAGGCATCAGCCATCGGATGACGACACGTCGGAGTACAGGTCGCTGCCCTTGTCGTCGATCACGACAAACGCCGGCAGCTCTCGGACCTTGATCCGGCGCACGGCCTCCATGCCGAACTCGGCGTAGTCGATCACCTCGGACTCCAGCACGTGATCGCGGGCCAGCCAGGCCGCCGCGCCGCCGATCGTGCCCAGATAAAATCCGCCGAAGCGGCGGCAGGCCGCCGCGACCATTGCCGAACGATTCCCCTTCGCCAACGTGATCAGCGAGGCCCCGCGGGCCATCAACTCGGGCAGGTAGTCGTCCATCCGCTCCGCGGTGGTGGGACCGAAGCTGCCGATCACCGCTCCCGGCGGCGCCTCGGCCGGCCCGGCATAACAGATCACGTGCCGGCTGAGATAATCGGGCAGCGGCCGGCCGGCCTTGAGCAGTTCATGAAAACGGGCATGGGCCAGATCGCGGGCGAGGATGAGCGTGCCGGAGAGCAACACCAGCGTCCCTGGCGGACAGCCGGCCAATTGGCGGCGGATTTCGCCCGGCGGCTGGTCCAGATCGATCCGCGCCGCGCCGCCGGCCGCCTGCCCCAGCACCGCCAGGGCCTTCTGTAGAAACCGGCCGGGGTCGCGGTCGAGCTGCTCCAGGAAAACGCCGTCGGGTCCGATGCGGCCCAGGGCGTTGCGATGGGCGCTGCAGGAGACGCCCAGCGACAGCGGGCAACTGCCGCCGTGCCGCGCGCAGCGGATCACCCGCGCCTCGATGGCCAGCCAGCGGCCGCCGAACTGGGCCCCCAGCCCGCTGGCCGCAGCAACCTGCAAAAGCCGCTCTTCCCACGTCCGGTCGCGATAGGGCGCGCCGCTGCCGTCAGGCGCCGCCGGCAGGCAATCCAGCGCCCCGGCCGTGGCCAGCTTGAGCACCTTCAGATTCATCTCCGGACTGGGGCCGCCGACCACCAGGGCCAGGTGGTAAGGCGGGCAGGCGGCCACCCCCAACGCCCGCAGCTCGCGGCGGAGGAAGGCGGCCAGGGCCTCGTCGCTAAGCAGGCTCTTGGTCTTTTGGAAGAAGACCGTCTTGTTGGACGATCCGCCCCCCTTGGCGATGAAGAGGAAATGAAACTGATCGCCGGGGGCGGCGTGGATTTCGATTTGCGCGGGGAGATTGGTGCCGGTGTTGCGCTCGTCGCACATCGACAGCGGGGCCAACTGCGAAAAGCGGAGGCGGCCGCCGGAATAGGCCGCCGCCACGCCGGCAGCCAGTGCATGGGCGTCGTCGCCGCCGGTCCGCACCGCCTCGCCCTTGCGGGCGATGATCGCCGCGGTGCCGGTGTCCTGGCAGAGCGGCAGCGCGCCCTCGGCGGCGATGGCCGCATTCTTCAGCAGCGCGGCGGCCACGTAGCGGTCGTTGGCACCCGCGGCCGGGTCGTCCAACACCGCCGCCCACTGCTCCAGGGTGACGCTGCGGAGTAAGAAATTAACCTCGCGGAAGGCCTCCCGCGCCAGGTGGCCCAGCGCCTCGGGGGCGACGCGGACGACGCCGCGGGATTCGGCCCGCACGCCTTCGCGGGTGAGCAGGCGCATGGCGGTCCACCCCGGTTCGAAGTTCTTGTCGAATGCTTCCCAGAGGTCCATGGTGATCTCCCCGCGCCGGCTTGCGAAACCGCAAGCGGCCCAACCCCCGCGATGCAGTCGCGGGGCTTTTCTGGTCCCCAAATCCCTAAATCCCCAAATCCCTAAATCCCCCTTCCTCACGCGTCGATCGCCTTGCTGATATTCTCGTAGCCGGCGGGCTCGTGGGGACCGACGATGCCGATGAGCATGTACTCCTTCAAGAGAAAATGGTAGCCGAACTCCTTGACGAGGTGGAAGTTTTCGATCTCGCCGGACCGCCGCACGTGCGTCCGCGTGCCGGTGCAGGGAAAGGCATGCTCGCCGATGGTGATGCGGTTCTCGCCGGCGGGCTGGATGGGCAGGTCCTGGCGGATGATGTCCTTCACCTTGGCCTCCAACTCGGCCAGGTCGATGTCCGGCTTGTTCTGGAAACTGATGACGAAGCCGTGCTTGACGTCGGAGTGGTGGATGGGCAAACGATAATTGTAGTCGCGCTCGAGGATGAAGTGGGTGATGTCTTCGGCGGAATGGGCCATGAGGCGATACTTGATGGTCTTCTCGACCACGGCCTTGATGGCGGCGGGAAAAGGCCCGAAGACGCTGGGCCGCGCCACGATGATCTCCTCGCCGATGCCGAAGAGGATTTGGGCGTTGAAGCCCAGGGCGTCGTAAATGCGGTCGAAGTGCTCGACCACGACGCGGCGGCCGTGCGAGACCGCGCGGGTGATGGCCTCGACAATTTCGTATTGCTGCTTGAAGGCCGATTCGAAGCGCACGTCGATGTGGAAGGTGTGCGGGGCGAAATAGTTCTCCGGCGAGAAGCCGTAGATCGGCGCCGGCTGGAGGTTTACGCCGTCGTCGTCGTTGGTCAGCTCCAGCCCCGGAAAGAGCCCCTTGATGAGCGTCGACTTGCCCGCCGCTTCGGCGCCGATGATGCCCACGACCAGGTCGGTGGGATAGAGGTAGCGCTGGGCCAGTTGTGCGGCCACCAGGTAGAGTCGCTGGCGGCCCCGCGGCGCCGAGTAGACCGCGTAGATCAGCATCTCGTCCTGATGCGCGGCGCCCTGGAAGGTGGTTTGGAAGAGGATTTTGTCGGCGGGCACGTCGGCCATGGCAGTTGGTCCTGTTCAAGGTCCCCTCTCCCTCCGGGAGAGGGTTAGGGTGAGGGCGGGCCGCGGAAGACGTGTGTTTCCACGATTCAACGTCCTCGCGAAGGTCCCCTCACCCCGGCCCTCTCCCGGAGGGAGAGGGGGACTCATTCTTCAAACTCGATTTCCAGCAGCGGGGCATGCTGCTGGGCGCCGTAGACGTCGCCGTCGCCGGGGGAGCCGGAAACCAGCGGCCGCCGCAGGGTAATTTTAACCGCCCAGGCCGGCTCGAAATAGATGATCCCCAGGATGTCGGCAGCCTGGACGTCGTAGAGCCGGCAGATCAGCTCCGGCGAGATGATCCCCCGGCGGCGAAACAACTCGAACCACCGCCGCTCCGCAAAGAGAATATCCAGCGTCAGCTCGTAGGGGCCGGAATTCTTCGAGCGGACCACTTGGGCCACGTCGAGGATGCTTTTCTTCACGGCACGATCCTCCCCTCCCGAAAGACCTCGACCTCGATGGGAAAGTCCGCCGGGGCGTCGATTTCCATCAGATGATAAATGGAGAACTCGTAGACTTCGCCGGCGGCGAGGTCGGATGGGGAAAAGGGGAAGGCCAAGTTGCCCGCCGTGGCAATCCGGCCCGGATAGCCGTAGTGGAGCAGCGTGGAGCGGGCGGCGCTGAGCAGGGCGTCGGCCTCGTCCTGGGTGGGGGCGACGGCCTCGATGACAATGCCCAGCTCGTGGGCGCGGACCTGGCGGAGCGGCTCGCGCGGGCCCATGACGCCGTCGCGGCCATAGACGTGGAAGTGGACAAAACCGCCGGTCATGTCTGCCACCTGCTCCCGCACCGCCTCCAGGATGGCGTCGATGCCGGCGATCATCCGCGGGTCGCGCACTCCGGCGATGCTGACCGCCCGGCAGCCGGTCTTTCGCGCCCCTTCGAGCTTGACGCAATAGGGTTTCGTTTCTTGGTGACGGCTCCCCTTCACCTCCACCCGGCCGTCGCCCAGTTCGGTGAAGACACAGTCTTCCAGGTCCAATACGCCGCCGGGACCGGGGAGGTGATAGGGGTCGGATTTTTCGTAAAGCGTGTGGGCGGCGGCCGAGGCGCGGGTGAAGCGGCGCTGGGGATTGAGCGCTTCGAGCAGGAACGAGTCGCGCCGCAGGGTGCCCAGCACGCAGTCGGCGCCGGAGCCGGGGGTGGCGGCGATCGCGCCGCATTCCAGGATCTTGCCCAGGTGCAGCGCCAGGGCCGGGTCGTAGCCGAGCATGATCGGCAGGGCGGCGAAATTGGCCGGGTCGTAGCAGCGGCCGGCCAAGACCACCTGGCACTCCATCTCCAGCGCCCGCTGGAGCGGCTCGCAGCCCATCTGGGCGACGATGTGGCTCGATTGATCGATGGCCTCGTCCGTCAGCGGCGGGACGAAGGCCAGGGGATGGATCTTGCCGGCCTGAATCGCGGCCTTTACCGCCGCCTTCTCCACGTCGGCGTGGATCACGGCCATGCGGAAGGAGAGGCCCTGTTGGCGGGCGATCTCGGCGATGATCTCTTGGCACCAGGCCAGGTGCGGGGCGGCCCCGGCCCCGCCCGCCGAGCCCACCACTACCGGCACCCCCAGCCGCAGGCCCTCGACGAGCATCCATTGCAAATCCCGCTTCACCAGCGCGCGATGGGTGAACGACTTGCCGCTGCCGAGGTAATACGGCCCGGGATCGGTCGAGCCGGCGTCGCAGGCGATGAGGTGCGGGCGCCTCTCCACGCCGCGGCGAAACGACTCGGCCGGGAAGCCGTATCCCAGGATGGCCGTCGGCGAAAGGATGCGGAAGTCGTCGGCAATGGTATTCATGGGAAAAAAACACCACGGAGACACGAGTGCCTAGTGCTTAGAACTTAGTGCTTAGTTCTTAGCTGCCGAGTTCTAAGCACTAAGCACTAAGTTCTAAGCTCTAAGTTCTTATTCTTCAGCACCGCGCGGATGCGCTCTTGCTCATTTTTTACGATGGTAAACCCCTCGTCAAAACCCATGCCCGGCTTGGCGAGCATGACGTCCGGCCGGGCGGCCATGGCCAGGTGGACGCAGCACTGGGCGGAGACCTCGGTCTCGTTGCAGCTTCCGCCCTGGTAGGCCGCCATGCCGTGGGCCTTGCAATAGAGCACGCTCTCGACAATCGCCTGGATGCCGCCGAGGTCCGGGGTCTTGATCTGCACCATGTGGCAGGCCCCGGCGTCGGTAAACTCGATCACGTCCTCCAGCGTGTTGCACCACTCGTCGGCGACGATCTTTACCGGCGAGCCGGCCCGAGCGAGCCGCTCCTTGATGCGGCCCAGGGCCTCGATCTGGCGGGCCTTCTCCTCCATGTCGACCGGGCCCTCGATGTAGAGCGGGTGCGGGCCGGCGTCGGCCTCCAGCCCGGCCAGGTAATCGGCCACGCGTACGGGATCATTGCCGAAGATCAGCCCCACGGTGCCGTAGACGTCGATGTGGAAAGTGGGCAGGTAGTCGGGCCGGGGCTTCAGCCGCTCCGCCCGCCGGGCGAGCCAGCGGATATATTCCTTCAATTTGCCCCCGTCGCGGCCGAGTTTCTCCTCGACGTTGTTGATCAGCCCATGGGGCAGCACGTCCACCTGCTTGAGGATCATCTTGTCGACGTTCTCGTAGCGATTGTCGCCGGTCTGGGCGAAGATCGGCACCGCCGCGGTGCTGACCGGCAGGCCGTATTCCTCGCAGATCACCTCGCAGCGGAGGCGGTGCTGCGATTTTGCCCGCGCGTCCAAAAGCGCCTGCGTCAGTCCGTACCGGAGGGCCGTGCGCATCGGTCGGCCGTCGAAGCGGAGTTGGCAGAAGTGGTCGGCCATGGTGCGGAAGCTCTCGATTTCCCGCCCTTCCAGGAGCGGACGGACCTTTTGCTCAAGAAACGGCAAATAGGCGTCGGCCAGGAAGAGCGGGTCGCGGCCGCCGGCCCCCGAGTATTGCACGGCGGCGCAGTCGCCCACGGCGATCTGCCCGTCCTCCAGCACCAGCAGGACGGAGATCGACTCGCCGGCGGTGCGGATGCGGGGGAAGCCGGCGGTGATCGGCGTGCCGGCGTAGTCGAAACCGTCGTGGACCGCCCCCGCTTTGATCGACCGCTGGTCGTCGAAGAAGAAGGCGGCGGCGCCCTTGGCGAATAGTGCCCGGTGGATTTTCATATTGTTGCGACAGTCCCGAAACTGGGGCAGGAAGACCGGTGTCTTCGACACGTCAGCGCGAGAAATATCTCACGCAAAGGCGCAAAGCCGCAAAGGAGGGGAAAGAGAGAGAAAATGATTGATGGATCGACTCGCGTAGGACACGCCGACATCTCCTCTCTTCTTTTCTGTATCCTTACGCCTTTGCGACTTGGCGCCTTTGCGTGAATCCTCCCAACCACAGATCATGCCATCACCTTGGTTGCTGTTGATTCAACGGGATTCCCGGAGTTCTTCGACGGTTTCGGTGGGGCTCGTCCCGCTCTCTACCGCCATTCTGACACCGCGGTTGCCCGTATGGTAAGGCCTTCCGGTCCGATAGGCAATGCCTCCTCGTCTGCCGTTGGCAACCCGCGATTGTTACCCCGGCCGGTTTTGGGGTAGAATGCGCTAAATTGCGGAAGGGGGCTTCCCCCGCCGCGACAAGCTGGGAGGGTACGGCGATGGACGCGACGCCGACAAGAAGGCGCCCCTGGTATCGGCTGCACCTATCGACGTATTTTGTGCTGCTGATTCCGCTGAGCGCGCTCGTGCTGGTCGGGGTGCCGGGGTATACCCTCGACTTCGCGCCGTGGATTGGGTCGTCCTGGGGCGAGGCCGGGATGTTAGTTCGGACAGAGCACGGTTGGCCCCTGGTGCATCTTGACCGTGTTGTCGCGCCGGGTTGGCCCGAGGAGCGGCTCAGGTCGCGTAAAACGGAGGCATCATTCCGGTGGGCGAGCGCGATTAGCGTTTTGGACGACGGAGCGGCCCGAGGGCTGGCGTGGGGTAACGCGGCAAACTGGAAACAGACCGGCGACGTCGTGGTCATGCACAAGGCCGCCCTGGCCATCAATCTCCTGGTGGCCGTGGCGATCTGCGCCGCGATTGCTGCGCCCTATGAGTGGTGGCGGAGACGACGATTTCAGTACAGTCTCCGCGGCCTGCTCGTGTTGTTCGTTGTGGCCGCCGCGGTCTTCGGCTGGGGCCGATGGCAGGCCAACGAGCGAAAACGAGAGGCGGCTGTAATTGAGCAACTTAGCAAGCTGCATTGCGACGTGGGCGCGCAATATTGGGGACCGGTCTGGCTGGCGCGGCTGGTGGGTTGGGATCGTTTTCCCATCCTGCATCGCCCGGAATATATCTATTGGCCCGTCGTGGGTAGCGCGGGTGTGTGTCATTTTCCCGACACGTTCCCTGAGGGTTTTTCGGCGGGGCCGGACGGGGGGCCCAGCAGCAGCGAGTTCGGGAAAATGCTCGAACGCGCTGCCGGGCTACCTACGGTGAGCCACTTCTATCTCTATGCTCATGGTGACATCGCCGACGCGAATTGGGAGCAGTTGGCCAGATTGAAGAGTCTCGAAGAGGTGTGCCTCGACGGAAACAGAATTTCCGACTTCGGTGTCGCTTGCCTCGCGAAGCTTCCCAATCTGCGGCGGCTGTTCGTGCAGCACCTAGACGAGGCCACCCGCGCGAAGTTGCAGAAGGCCCTGCCGAAGTGCAGGGTTGAAGACCTCTCGGACTCCGGGTGATTCCGCCGGGTTCTGACGCTCGGGGCAAGAAAGCCGTCTCGGCAAGGCCGGGGCGAGAAATATCTCACGCCAAGGCGCCAAGGCGCGAAGCCGCAAGGGAGGAGAAAGGAAGAGGAAATGGTTGATGGATCGACTCGCGTAGGGTAGCCCAAGTTTTCCCTCTTCTCTTCCGTATCTTTGCGTCTTTGCGGCATGGCGCCTTTGCGTGAATTCTCTTGCCGATCGAGTCCTTGAGAGCCTGGTGGTGGGGCTCGCGACCGTGCTGCGCACGGTGCCCCTGGGCCCACATCTACTTCGGCCTTCCCACCAGCCGGCCGCGGCTGATGGCGTAAATGTCGTCGGTGACCATTTGGAACGAGACGTGGCGGCCTTCGGCCCGGCCCCGCTGGTCGAGCCGGTCGCGATGATAGGCCACCAACTCGGCGTCCAGCGGGATGGCGCCGCGGCTGAAGAGGCGGATGTAGCCCTCGTGGTCGCGCATGGGCAGCACCTTTCCCCGGCAGCAGTTCGAGGGGGCGAAGGCCACGTCCAAGACGCCGGCCTCGAAGGCGGCGATCGCCCCTTCCTTCACGTCGCCGCGGCCTAGCTCGAAGACCTTCGCAAGAATGCAGTGCACCTCGCGCTCGATGATGGCGGTTTCCTGCGCGATGGCCGGGTCGTCCAGCCGCCGCTGATCGGCCAACATGCTGACGATCTGCCGCGTGGCCTTCAGGCCCTGGGCGTTGGCTTCCTTCGTGGGCACGCCCATCGCCTCGTGCGGCGTCTTGACGATGATCTTGTCGGCCCCGGCCAGGCAGGCGACCACGGTGCCCCAGCCGATCACCGCGAAGGCCTTGGCCTCGTCCTCGGGAAATCCGCCCATCCACTGATGGAAGACGGTGGTCAGCTCGAAGTCGTCGTAGCCGGCGTCGCGAAAGTAATGCTCGGCCAGCGTCTTCAGGCTCCTCACGGCCGCCACGTCCTGGATGAGGTTTCCCGCCTGGCCGTAGCCGAGCGTGATCGAGCGGACGCCCTGCTCCAGGGCCAGCAGGCCCTCGATGATGGCCACGGCGTGGCCGATGCAGGGGGGCACGAGCGTGCCGGTCAGCGGTCCGAAGGGCTCGCGGTTGACGGCCACGCCGTTTTCCTCGTACAGGCCCGAGAGGCGATCGACGTATTGCCAGTCGGTCAAGGATTTCCGCAGGGGGACATTCTTGGCATAGGGGATGTTGTAGGAGATGCCGCCGCCCTCGAAGCTGGTGAATCCGCCGGCCAGGGCGATCTCGGCCAAGAGGCGGGCGTCGGGCGTGCCGTGGCGGACCTGCACCGGCCGCAGGAGCCCCTCGGTCACCAGCCGGCAGTTCTTCACCCCGTAGTTCACGGCCGGGAAGCCGTTGAGCATCGACACGCCGGTGGCCAGCGATTTTTCGATCCCCTTGGCGGCCTCCTGGTAGCGGTTCTGCCGCGTGTAGGCGTCGATGGTGGTGGGCAGCAGGTCGGCGTCGCCTTCGGTCTCCAGGTACTTGAGCAATTTGGCGTGCTCGGCCAGCAGGGCCACGCCGGCGCGGGGCTGCAAGAGCAGCCGGCCGGCGCTATTGGCCTCCCGCATGGCGCGGGCGAAACACTTCGATGGCGGCAGCGCCCGCTGGTAGCGGATTGCCTCCTCCAGATCGACCTCCGCGCCGGTGGGCCAGGTCGTCAAGACCTCCTGGCGGAGGCGGAGGAAGTCGTCAATGGCAATTGCTTTGCCGGTTGTAGTTGATGTCATCTGGAGTTCCCCTCTCCCTCCGGGAGAGGGCAGGGTGAGGGCCGGGCGGGTGCCACTGCTGGCTTGTCCAGCAGTGTGGTATCCGGCGGAAGATCGGCACTGCTGGACAAGCCAGCAGTGGCACCCCTTCTCTCCAAGTCGGCCTTCAGCCGGGCGGCGACGGCGTCGAGGTCATCGGCGGCCGTGAACACGCCGTCAAAACCCTGGCCCGCGAACTTCTTCAGGACCGCCTCGTGCGACGCCTTGCCCACCACCAGGTTGCCGCCCAGGTAGAGGAGGATGTCGCCCAGACCGCGCTCGGTGCAGTGGCGGCGGAAGCCGTCGCAGTCGATCTCGCCGTGCCCGTAGAGCGAGGAGACCAGGATCGCGTCGGCCCCCTGTTCCAGCGCGGCGGCGATGAACTCGTCCTGGCTCACCATGACGCCGAGGTTGACCACCCGATAGCCCTGCTGGCAGAAGTAGGCGTCGAGGATCTTGTTGCCCACCGAGTGGCAATCGGAGCCGATGACGCCCAGGATGATCGTATGTTGGTTCCGGGTTTGTTCCACTTTTTGCGTCGAACGGTGGGCCGAGGGGGACAGTCCCATTTTTGTAGCGGCCACAAAAATCGGGACAGTCCCCTGGCTCATCGCTCCTTGAGGTCCTTGATCCGCTCTTCCAGGTAGACCATCGAGCCGCGCTCGATTTGATAGTCGAAGGGGAGAACACGGCCGCCGCCTTCGGTGAATTCGGTCAGTATCGGGGCCGTTTCCCGGTTCAATAAGGCCGGAAAGACCGGCGGCACGATGAGCACGTCCTTGTCGTCCAGAAAGGCCTCGATCTCCTCCGCCGCGGAGGGCCAGAAGAGGTGGCCCACGCTGTTGGTGAGACAGAGGTCGCCGAGCTTCAGCTTGATGATCGCCAGGAACTGCGGGCTTTCGCAGAGGATGCCGATGGTCTGCGACGGCTTCAGCCCGGCCAGGTGGATGATCGTCTCCTGGCTGGGCGAGACCACCACCCGCAACAGCCGGTCCTTCAGCGCCGCGGCCATGCCCAGCACTTCACTGTAATGGGTGGCGGTGGTCAGGATCAGGTCGAAGCCGGCCAGCCGCTTCTGGGGATCGGGCCCGGCGGCCAGGTCGTCGAGCAGGATCGTCTTGCTGCTGATCCGCGAGAGGATGCCCAGTTGGCGATAGAGGATACTGAGGGCCTCGGGGCTGCAATCGACCACGGCGATGGTGAGGTTTTCCAGTTGCTCCTCGCGCTCCAGCACGACCAGGTCGACCATGCTCTTGATTTCGCGGTAGGAGAAACGCAGTTCGACCAGTTGTTTCACCGCCGCGTTGATCAGCTCGATCGCCCGCTCCTTGCGGCCCACCGGGATCACGTCCTGTTGGGCGGAAACGAAGCTGCCGCGGCCGGAGGTCACTTCGATGAGCCCGCTGCGGGCGAGTTCTTCATAGGCGCGGGTGATGGTGCCGCGGGCGATGCCCAGTTGGGCGGAGAGTTCGCGTTCCGGGGGCAGGCGGTCGCCGGGCCTGAGCCCTCCGGCGCGGACGAGCGAGGCGACTTTTTCGATGACCTGGCGATAGACGGGGACTTCGCTGGTGCGGTCGATTTGGAGTTCCAGGGGCATGGTCGGACCGCTTGACTGGTAAGGAAAGTATGGTCCGCGTTGCGCCGCGGCATAGTCCACTGGCTGCGGACTATGCCGGTAGTTGTACTGAGCGGTTTCCGGGCTGTCAAGACGAGTTGGACGCTGTCCGAAAGGTCATTGGCCGGTGCCGATGCCAACACAAGGCGGCATTATGAATCGCCCTCACCCTGACCCTCTCCCGGAGGGAGAGGGGACCGGTCTGCTCCCTTCCCCCCTCCGCCCTCCCCCCTCCGCCCTACTTATGGCTCTGCTGGTAGATCGCCTGCAAGAGACCCTGCACGTCGGCGTACTTCTTCTTGGCCGACAAGGCGGCGTCCAGCAGCTTGCGGGCGTCGCTTTCCGAATGGCCCAGCCGCCGCAAGACCTCAAAGGTCTCGACCACCACGTCCGACTCGACCTCCGCCTCGTGGACCTCCTGCTGGGCCACCATGAGGGCGAACTTCGGCACCTTGCGACGGAGCTTGGCGATGATCCGCTCCGACATCGCCGGCCCGATGCCCGGCAATGCCGAGAGCAGCGTGGCGTCCTGCTCCTCGATCGCCGTGGCCACTTCTTTGACCGGCCGGACCATGGCGCGGAGGGCCTTCTTCACGCCCACCCCGTCGACCGAGCAGAAGAGGTCGAAGAACTCCCGCTCGATCTCGCTGAGAAAGCCGATGAGCCGCGGCGTCATGCGGCCCTGCATGGGGTTGCCTTCGAGGTAATCGACCGTGTGCAGGCTGATTTCCTGGCCGATCTGGCCCTGCAACTGGCGGCGGGTGAACTCGGGAATGAGGATCTCGTACTCGAAGGCCCCGACGCCGAGCGCCAGGACGTTCTCTTCCAGGGCGATCAACTGGCCGGTGATCTTGGTAATCAACGGACGGTTCCTACGGTTTGAGTTGCCGGGGGCGATCCTTAAGATAGCAGTGACAGAGGGCGATGGCCAGGGCGTCGGCCACGTCGGGGGGCTCGGGGAGCTGGGCGAGGCCCAATTCCCGCTGGATCGCCCGCTGCACCTGGGCCTTGCCGGCGCGGCCGGCCCCGGTGAGGATCTTCTTCACCTGCGTGGCCGAGTAATGGACCACGGGGATGCCGGCCTCGGCGGCGGCCAGGCAGATCACGCCGCGGGCGTGGCCCATGAGGATAGCGGTCCGCGGCCGCTGGTAGTGCGAATAAAGCTGCTCCAGGGCCATTACCGCCGGGGCGAAGGCGGCCAGCACTTCGGCCACGCCGCGGTGGATTTCCAGGAGCCGGTCGGTCAGCGACCCTCGGGCCTTGCCGCGGACCACGCCCGCCTCGCATACCCTGGGCCCGTCGGCCCCGCAATCCAGCACGCCGTAGCCGGTGATGTTCAGCCCGGGGTCGATCCCCAGAATTCGGAATTCGGAAGTCGGAATTCGGAGGGCAGAAGCCGGCGCGGAGGGAGATTTTCCCGTCGTCCCTTCCGACTTCCGACTTCCGACTTCCGAATTCATTCCCGGCTCCACTCCGTGCCGCCGGGACGGTCCTCCAGCGTCACGCCCAGTTCGGCCAGGCCGTTGCGGATGCGGTCGGCGGTGGCGAAGTCCTTCTTCTTGCGGGCCTCGGCACGCAGCGCAATGAGGAGCTTCATAAGCCCGTCGGTCAGGGCGTCGCCGGCGGCGGGTTTCGGCGCGGGCGGGCGGCGGAAGAGGCCCAGCGTGGCGGCCAGTTCCCGTAGCGTGGCCGAGCCGCGGCCGAGCGCGGCGATCTTGGCCGGCTCGCGGCGGCCGGGCTCTTCCAGCTTCTCGTCGTCGATGAATTTATTGAGCCGGCGGACCAGCTCGAAGAGATCGCCGATGGCCCCGCCGGTGTTGAAGTCGTCGTCCATGGCTTCGAGGAAGCGGTTGCGGCGCTCGGCCACGTCGACGAGCAGCGGATCGCCCGCGGGGTCGAAATCGCCCGCGCTGCGGCGGGCCGCCGGCGTAATCGCATAAAAGCTCTCGTCGCCGACGCGCTCCAGCCGCTTGAAGAAGCGATAGAAGGTGTCCAGGCCGGTCTCGACCTCGCGGAGCCGCTGCGGGCCGTAGTCGATGGGCCGGCGATATTGCGTGGCCAGCAGGAAGAAGCGGATCGTCTCGGGGGCGAACTCTTCCAGCAGCTCGCGGAAGGGGCTGGAGCCCTTCGACTTGCTGATCTTGCCGGCCTGCTGGGCGTCGAGGTCGCCTTCGCCGGGCCGGGTATGGCGGCCGCCGACCTTGCCCACCTCGTCGCTGGCCTGCATCAGGCCGTTGTGCAGCCAATACTTGGCCATCGGCTGGCCGTGGCAGCATTCGCTCTGGGCGATCTCGTTTTCGTGATGGGGGAAGACCAGGTCCAGGCCGCCGCCGTGGATGTCGAAGGTGCGGCCCAGCAGGCGGCGGCTCATGGCCGAGCACTCGATGTGCCAGCCCGGCCGGCCGGGGCCCCAGGGACTGGGCCAGGAGGGCTCGCCCGCCTTGGCGCCCTTCCAAAGAGCGAAATCGGCGGCGCTCCGCTTCCGCTCGGCCATGCCGCCCCCTTCGCCCTGCATCGACTCCAGCGAGCGATGGCTGAGCTTGCCGTAGGCCGGGTCCTTGCCCACGTCGAAATAGACGTCGCCGTCGGAGCGATAGGCGAAGCCCTTGGCGATCAACCCCTGGGTGAAGTCGATGATCTCGTCGATGTTCTCCGTGCAGCGGGGGAAGTGGTCGATGGCGTCCACGCCCAGGGCCTCGATGTTCCGCATGTAGTCGGCGGTCATCTCGGCGGCCAGGTCGGCCATGGCCATTTTGCGGGCGTTGGATTCGTTGATGAGCTTATCGTCCACGTCGGTGATATTGACCACCAGCGTGACTTCGTAGCCGCTGTAGACCAGGTAGCGTTTGATGGTGTCGAAGATGACCGGCCCGACCATGTGGCCGACGTGGCTGGGCTTGTAGACGGTGGGCCCGCAGAGGTAGATGCCGACCTTGCCGGGCTGGACGGGCTCGAAGGGTTCTTTGGACTTGGAGAGGGTGTTGTAGACGCGGATCATGGCATAGGGGCTGGGGACTGGGGGCTAGGGACTGGTGATTGGGGGCGAGCCGCGGGGTTTATCCCCGCGGATGGGCGGAACAGCCTAAGGATGAAGGATCAAGGATAAAGGATGAAGACCGGTGGCGGAATTATAGCAGAATGGCCCGGTGGGGTTCCAGACGAGAAATGGGCGGCGGGGCAGTCAGGGTGCGGAAAACAACGGGGCGGGCGGCGCCGGGCGCCCTACGGCTTGGCTGGGGACCAGAGAATTTTGCAGTTGGGCAGCGCCGTTTGGAGCTTCTTCACGCCGCCGTCGGTGACGTCGGTCGAGTAGAGGGTCAAGGATCGGAGGTTGGTCAATCCCTTGAGGTGGTCCAGCCCGGCGTCGCCAACCTTTGTCTGCGAAAGGTCCAGGCAGGTCAGTCGGGCGAGGCCCTTGAGCTGGACCATTCCGGCATCGGTGACCCTGCTGCCAGAAAGAATCAGCCGACGAAGATTGTTCAATTTGGCGATGTTTTTTAGGTCTTCGTCGGTGGGGCATTTCGACGGATCGAAGCCAACTCGATCGGGCCCAAAATCGCCACGGCCGACGACTCCCGGCGGTCCAATTTCCTGGATGCTGCCAACTTCATCTTTCGTCACGCTGGCATGGGCGGAGATGGCGGCAATGACTTCGGGGGCGTCGGCGTTAACGACCGGCACTTGATCCAGCTCGCTGATCTGAAGCGTGTAGTCAATTCCGCCATCACGCGATCGCGTGGCTATCCGAAGCTGTTCACCGCGGCCCAGAATTGCCTCCTTGCCGGTCGTATTCCTCGCGGTGTCCCTAAAAACAAGGTTGGGGGCAATGCGAACTTTCACGTGGTCTTTGTCGATGATTTCCATGAGGGTAAACGGCGTGCCCTCCTTGCCGAAAGACTTGGGCTGCTGTCCAATGCCGTCGCCGGGCCTTACCCGAACCTCGGTAATGGTTTTTGCGCTGGAAACTGGAAATGAACTCCAGTAATACGTTTCCAACTCGAGGATGAGCGACGCCGGCGTGGCATCGGCGTGGTCTTTCGCCGGTCCCGAACAGCCCAGCCAAGCCGCCAGGACGGCGAGGGTTCCTGCGAACTTCAAGAACTTGGCTCTCATGGCGGCACTGACTCCGAGGGGTGAGACTACTCCAGTGATTACCCGCTTTCACCCCGAATATCAATCGTCGGAGCCTCGGCCCGATATTCCCAAGCGCGGCGCGTCGCGAAAGCTGCGGCGGCGCCGGGCGCCCTACCGCTTGGTCGCGGACCACGAAATCTTGCAGTTTGGCAATGCCTTCCGGAGTTCCTTTACGCCCTCCTCGCTGACCTTGGTGGAATCGAACGTCAACGCGCGGAGGTTGGTCAGTCCCTTGAGGTGTTCCAGCCCGGCGTCGGTCAGGGCGGTCATGCCGAGGTCCAACTCCCGCAGGTTGGTCATGCCCTTGAGCTGTTCCAACGCTTCGTCGCGCATCAGCGTGGCAGAGAAGTGTAATACGCGGAGTTGCGTTAGCGCCCCCACGTGGGTTATTTGGGCGCCCAGTATGCTATTTCTGTAAGCCAGCGTCCGGAGTTCGGTCAGGCCCTTGAGGGATGTCAACTCTTCGTCCCTGGCATCGTTGCTCTTGATCGTCACCCGCCGAAGGTGCGGCAGGTCGGAAAGGCGCTCGATGGCGTGAAACATGGTGTGCCACTCAGGCCCGGACCGCTCGGAGGCAACGTTCGCCTCGGCAGCCAGGACGGTATCGAAGAAATCGTCGCCCAGCAGTTCCCGCAGCCGTGCGGGCGCCGAGGGTTTTCCGGTCGGGGGCGCCTCGCCCGACTCATCCGACGCGGAATCGTAATAGACGCGCCCTTCCGCCCTCTCGATGGCTTGAACTGCCTCCCATTGCTTCCTTGCCGCCTGGAGCCGTTTGGCCAGCCAATCGGCCGCCCCGCCGTCGGCCGCGGAGTCAATGACGCAGTAGCCGCGCAGGGCCTCGATGATCTGCTGGTCGCTCCTGCTGGGAAGCTTGTGACACAATTGCGCCAGCACGACCGCCGGCGGGGCGGTGTTGACGGGGTTCTTCTCGTCGATGCTGGGCCGCCCCCGGATCTTACAGTTCGGCAGTGCCTCTCGGAGACTGCGCAACCTTGCGCCGCTGATGATGGCGCGTTCGAGGTCCAGCTCACCGAGCTGGGTCAATCCGGTCAGCCGCTTCCAGGCGGCGTCCGGGAGCCAGCAGCCCTGCACGCCCAGGTACTTGAGTTGGCGGAGGTTGGAGATCAGGGCCGCCTCGTCGTCGTCCAGGGCCGCAAGGTGTTGCTCAAACGGCTGGGTAATTACCAGTCGTTCAATGCTGCCCAACTTCGCCAGCAGATCGAATACCTCCCGCGTCTGCTCCTTCGTGTGATAACAAGGATGCCGGGACTGCGGGGATGTCATCGTGAAGCTTGCCTCGGTAATGTCGCCGGCAGCGTTGGCCTCCAGATTGCAGCCCAGGACGAGAAGGCGAAAGACGCGTTTCTCCCGTTCGGTCTTCCCGCCCGAGACGTGCTCCGGTCCGACGCCCTGGAAGTTGCCCCAGAGGCGATCGCACCGTCGCGGGTCGAAGCACGGCGGCGGGGCCTGGGCCAACTGCCAAAAACCTTCGCGGGTGATTTTGGTGGACCTGAGCTCAACTCCGCCGCGTACCCTCCTGCCCGGGAACACATGAGCCTCCGGGAACTTCAAGCCCTGGAGTGTCTTGACGCCCTTGTCGCTAATGTCGGTGCCCCAGAGGTTGAGCGTTTCGAGCTGCTTCAATCTCGCGAGATACGGGAGCGTGGCGTCGCCAATCTTGGTCTTCGAAAGGTCCAGTTCCCGCAGCCGGGTCAGATTCTTGAGGTGGACCGCGCCGGCGTCGGTGATCGCACTGCCGGGGAGAAACAGCCGGCGAAGATTGTTCAGCTTGCCGATATTCTTCATGTCCTCATCGGTGGGGAGTTTCGCCGGATCAAAGCCCGTCCCACCGTGCGCGAATCCCCCAGGCGCGACGACCCCGGGCGGTCCAATTTCCTGGATGCTGCCCGCGTCATCCACCGTCACGTTGGCGTGGGCGGCAATTGCGGCGATGACCTTTGGGTCGTCGGCCTTGACGACCGGCACTTCATCCAACTTACTGATCCGAATGGTATAATCCGTCCCGTCATCGGTCGTGGCCGTCGTCACCGTAAGTCCCTCGTCGGCAGTTAGAATTTCCTCGTTCGCAATACGCCTTACGCCGTCCTTGAAAGCAAGATAGTCGGCAGCGCGGACGAGCACGTGATCCTTGTCGATGATCTCGACCAAGGTAAACGCGGGCTCCCCCGGGTTTCCGAGGGTATCGCCCGGCTTCGCCCGGACCTCCTTAACGACCTCCGCGTGGCCCCAACCCCACGAGCCCCAGCGATCCGTCTGCAGCTCGAGGATGAGCGACTTGGGAGGGGCGGCCTTCTCGGCTCGCGGCGGCTCGTCGCCAAGGGCTTTCGCCGGCCCCGAACAGCCCAGCCAGACCGCCAGAAGGGCGAGGGTTCCCGCCAACGTCAAGAAAGTGGCTTTCATGGCGGCACCGACTCCGGGGGATGAGACTACCAGGTAGCTTACTCCCCGCCAGGGGACCGAGCAAGCGGTCGGCCGCCGGGCTGGGACGCCGACAGCGGACCGTGCCGTCGACCGGCAACAAAGCCACCTAACCAGCAACCCGACATGCACATCGCGGCCTCATGCGTTTCAGGGCCATCCTTCGGCGTCGGCTGCGGCACACAGAAGGACCAGGAATTGGCCGGCGATTGATGTTTCAGCAACCAGGCCAGCGCATGGGAAATCGCCTGCCGCTGCCGCTGTTGCTCCTGCCTCCACTGACGCCAATGACGATACTCCTCCCAGAGCGGAAAGCCGGCCTTGCACAGGATCGCCCAGATGGTCATCAACAGCAACAAGGACCGCAGGCGGTACTGGTACCACCGCAGTTCGGGCGTGGATTGGCTCGTCCCTTGCCGTTGCGACGCCATTGCCGTGGGTCCCCGGAGCCGAAAGGTTGGTCTGTGCTGCTTTCACCCCGGTATGAATCGTCGGAGCGGGGCGTTTGTATTCCCCGGAGTGGCAAAGAGGTGGCAAGGTCCGACGTCACGCAACGCAACCGCGGGGATAAACCCCGCGGCTCGCTTTTCTTTCGCGGCGCCAAACTTACCGCGGTTCCAGCAGGACGACGCACTGGGCGGCGATCGCCTCTTCGAGGCCGATCAGACCGACGTGCTCGCCGGTCTTGCCCTTCAGGCCGATCCGCTCGGGCTCGATGCCGAGAATGTCGGCCAGCCGCTGGCGGATCGCCTGGCGATGCGGCAAGAGCTTGGGCCGCTGGGCGAAGACGATGCAGTCGATGTTGACGATCCGCCAGCCGACCGCGGCGATGGCGTCCAAGGCGGCGGAGAGCATCTCGGCCGAGTCGCGGCCGCGGTTCTCCGCATCGGTGTCGGGAAACATCTGCCCGATGTCGCCCAGGGCGGCGGCGCCCAACAGGGCGTCGGTCACCGCGTGCAGGAGGGCGTCGGCGTCGCTGTGGCCGACGGCCTCGCGGTCGTGCGGGATGTCGATGCCGCCCAGGCGCAGGGGCCCGCCGGGGCGAAGCCGGTGGATGTCGTGTCCGAGTCCGACGCGTAGTCCGTTCGTGGCCTTATCTCCTTGTGGGGATATTATAAAGGCGGAGGCCGGAAAGAAGAAGGGGGCGTTTCTTGCGAAACCGCAAGCGTGTGGCCAGGCTCGGCAGCCGTTCTAATCCCTAATCCCCAATCCCTAATCCCTTCCCTCCGCCTTCCGCCCTCCGCCTTCCGCCCTATAATGGTTTGATCATGTCCATCATCGAGATCGAGCACCTGGCGAAGTCCTACCGCGTGTATCAGAAGAGGGAGGGGCTGCGGGCCTCGCTGGCGGGCCTCTTCCACCGGCAGTATCGCCAGGTGGAGGCGGTCCGCGGCATCGACGTCCGCATCGAGCAGGGCGAATTCGTGGCCTTTCTGGGCCCCAACGGGGCGGGCAAGACCACCACGCTGAAACTCCTTTCGGGCGTCATCACCCCCACCGCCGGCACCGCCCACGTGATGGGCTATGTCCCCTGGAAGCGAGAGAACGCCTATCGCCGCCGCTTCGCCTTGGTGATGGGGCAGAAGAACCAGCTCTGGTGGGACCTGCCCGCCGCCGAGTCCTTCCGCCTCCACCAGCACATCTACCGCATCGAGGCCCGGCAGTTCGAGGCCACGCTGGCCGAGCTGACCGAGTTGCTGGGCGTCGGCGGCCTGCTGGGCCAGCCGGTCCGCGAGCTGTCGCTGGGCGAGCGGATGAAGATGGAGCTGATCGCCGCCTTGCTCCATTCGCCCGACGTGCTCTTTCTCGACGAGCCGACCATCGGCCTGGACGTGGTCGCCCAGCACAACGTGCAGATATTCCTGAAGCATTACCAGCAGGTCCGCAAGGTGACCGTGCTCTTGACCAGTCATTACATGAAGGACGTGGCGGCGCTGTGCCGCCGGGTGATCATCATCGCCGAGGGGCGGATCATCTACGACGGTTCGCTCTCCGGGATCATCGACCGTTTCAGCGGGCACAAGATCATCTCCTTGCAGCTCAACGGCGAGGGGAGGCTGGAAGACCTGGGGCGTTACGGCGAGATCCTTTCCATCGAGCCGCCCAAGGCGCGGCTGCGGGTAGCCCGCGCCGCGGTCCCCGAGGTGCTGGCCGCCATTCTCGCCGGCCACGTGGTCGAGGACGTCAGCGTCGAGGACCCGCCGCTGGAAGAGGTGATCGCCGAGGCGTTTTCGCATGCCGCGGAGACGCAAAGACGTCAGTAGGTATGGAGACCCGAACAAAATCTCGCGCAAGGGCGCAAAGGCGCCAAGACGCAAAGAAGACTAAGAAAGGCGGAGGGCGGAAGGGGGAAGGACGGCAGGCTCGCTTTCCCCCAAATCCCTAAATCCCTAAATCCCTTCTTCAATCCCGTGCCTCCTTGGTGATTTTGCCGTAGGACAGCAGAGCGATGGACATCCCCCGACCGACAACCTGGTGGACCGTGCTGCGGATCGCCATGGAAGAGCGGCTGGTCTACCGGGCCGATTTCGCCCTCACCACGCTGATGCAGTTCCTGCCCATGGTGACGCAAATTTTTCTCTGGGCCGCCGTCTTCCGCGGCCGCGAACTGGGTGCGCACCACTCGTCCACTATCGCCGGCTACAGCTATGAGAACTTCATTGCCTACTACCTGTTGACGATGGTCACGCGGGCGTTTTCCAGCATGCCGGGACTGGCCTCGGGCATCGCGCGGGACATCCGCGAGGGGACGGTCAAAAAATATCTGATCCAGCCCATCGACATGCTGGGGTTCCTGCTGCTGACGCGGATCGCCCACAAGCTGGTCTATTACGCGGTGGCCATTGTGCCGTTCGCCTTAGTGCTTTTCCTCTGCCGCAGGTTTTTTCCCGGCTGGCCCGATGGCGGCACGATCGCCGCCTTTCTGCTGGCACTGGTGATGTCGTTCGTGCTGGGGTATCTGCTGGAGTGCATGATGGGGATGATCGGCTTCTGGTTTCTGGAAGTCAGCTCGCTGGTGTTCATCTTCATGCTCTTCAACTTCTTCTTGTCCGGCCAGATGTTTCCGCTGGACATGCTGCCGCGGGCGTGGAGCGAGGCGGTGAAGCTCCTGCCGCTGCAATACCTGGCCTATTTTCCCGCCAACGTGCTGCTGGGCAAGATCACCGGCGCGGAACTGGTTCGCGGCCTGTGCACCGAAGCGGCCTGGGTGGCGGCGATGCTGTGTGTCGCGCGGCTGGTCTTCCGCGCGGGCGTGCGGCGCTACAGCGGCTTTGGAGGATGATAGCATGAGCGTGCGGAGCGGTGACGATTTTTGGAGGATGATGGCATGAGCCCGCGGCCCGCCTACTTCCGCGTCCTGGCGACCTTCGCCCGCAACAGCCTGGTGCGCGACATGGCCTTCCGCGGCAATTTCCTCATCGAGACCTTCACCACGATCGCCTGGGCGGCGGTCAACCTGGCCTTCTACGTGCTCATCTTCTCCTTCACTTCGAGGATCGGCGAGGGCTGGGGAAAATACCAGTTCTTCATGTTCTTCGGCACCGGGCTGCTGGTCAACAGCCTGGTGATGACGCTCTTCATGACGAACCTCGACGAGTTGAGCGAGTTGATCCGCACCGGCGCCCTGGACTTCGCGCTGCTGAAGCCGATCGACGCCCAGTTCCTCATTTCCCTGCGGCGGATCGACT
This sequence comes from Thermoguttaceae bacterium, assembly GCA_052139835.1. Taxonomy (GTDB): domain Bacteria; phylum Planctomycetota; class Planctomycetia; order Pirellulales; family Thermoguttaceae; genus JBKQVT01. The sequence goes on along the minus strand of JBKQVT010000111.1, from coordinate 1,451 downwards.
GGTCGTCGCTGGCCAATTTCGTGGTGGGGCTGGCGCTGCTCTTCTACGGGCTGGCCCGCGCGGACTGCCGGCCGGGAGCGGCCACGCTTGTGCTCTATCCCTTCTACGTCCTCTGCGGCGTGGCCGTCTATTACAGTTTCATGCTGGTCCTGGCGTCGGCCAGCGTGTGGATGGGGCGGAACCTGACGCTCTTGGACTTCTGGTTTTACATCACCACGTTTTCCCGCTACCCGATGGAGATCTTCCGCGGGCCGGTGGGGGGGAAGTTGCGGTGGTCGTTCACCTTCCTCCTGCCGGTGCTGGTCGTGGTCAACGTGCCGGCGCGGCTGGTGGCGTGGCCGCTCTGGCCCGCCACGCCGCGGGAGTGGTCCTTGCCCCTGTTCACCCTGCTGGCCACGCTGGCCAGCCTGGCCATTTCGCGCTGGATCTTCCAGCGGGCGTTGGCCAGTTACCGCAGCGCCAGCAGTTAAGATCCGATGATGAAACTCGCCTATAGCTCCAATGCCTACCTGAATTACTCGGTCGAGGAGACGATCGCGCGGATCGCCGCGCTGGGCTACGCCGGTCTGGAACTGCTGGCCGACGTGCCCCACGCCTGGCCCGCCGGTTTGCTCCCCGAGCGGAAACAGGCCATCCGCCAGTGCCTGGAAAAACACGGTCTGGCCATCGCCAACGTCAACGCCTTCATGATGAACGCCGTGGCCGATCCGCGGCAGCCCTATTGGCATCCCTCCTGGATCGAGCCCGATCCGCACTACCGGGCGATCCGCCGCGAGCACACCAAGCGGGCCCTGGCCCTGGCCAAGGAACTCGGCGCGCCGTCGATCCAGACCGAGCCGGGCGGACCGTTGTCGCATGGCCAGACCTGGCAGGCCGCCGCCAAAATCTTCTACGACGAGCTGATGCCCTGCGTCGAATTGGCCCAGCGGCTGGAGGTGCTGTTGTTGATCGAGCCGGAGCCGGGCCTGCTGGTCGAGCGCTTCGAGCAGTACCTGGAGGTGGCCGGGCGGGTCGATTCCCCGTGGCTGGGGCTGAATTTCGACATCGGCCACGCCTACTGCGTGGGCGAGGACCCGCAGGATTGGATCGCCCGTATGGCCCCCCACACAAAACACTATCACGTCGAGGACATCGCCGCCACCCGCCGCCACCAGCACCTGGTTCCCGGGCGGGGGGGAATTGACTTTGCCGCCGTCTTGCGGGAAATTGCCCGTAGCGGCTACCAAGGCTGGATCACCGTGGAACTGTATCCCTACGTCGACGATCCCGACGCCGCCGGCCGCGAGGCACGAGAATTTCTGGAAAGGACCGAACGCAGTATCCCGCACACGCCGTGTGGGCCGCTAAAAAGTCAATGTTGTTGAAATTCGATATTTAGGACAGTTTTTGTTCCTGCGGAAGGCGAGAGCTTGTTGGCTGGGGATCGTCAGGCCGAGGTGGTCGCGGATCCA
>JBKQVT010000110.1:0-10210 GCA_052139835.1 Thermoguttaceae bacterium | reverse complement strand
AAGACCGACGATCCGCAGTTGACCCGCCGGCTGCGGAAGACCTACACGGCCGCGCGCTCGCGGCGTCGCGTGCCGCTGGATGTGACGGTCGAGGCGCGCGTCGGCGGGCGTTTGTGCATTTCCGCCCGCGCCGCTTCAGGCGCCGCCTGCCGGATCGAGTCGCCCCAGGTTCTGGCGGAGGCCCGGAAACATCCGCTCACTGCCGCCGTGCTGGCCGAGCAACTGGGCCGGCTGGGCGGCACGGCCTATGAGTTGCGCGGCCTGGAAGCCCGCATCGAAGGCCGGCCCATGGCGCCGCTGAGCGTGTTGGGGCAGTTGCGGCACGCCCTGGTCGAGGAGTTGGAGGCCTCGTTGGCGCGGCGGCCGCCGCTGCCGACCGCCGCCGCCTCGCCCCTGCCCGCGCTGCGCGTTGTCGCCGAACCGGGCGCGGCCTGCGTGTCCGGCAGTGCCCCGCAACTGCACGTGCTTTGCCGCCGCCGCGAGCAGATCGAGCCGGTCATCGCCGCCGGAGTGGCCAGCCTCATGGCCGATTTCGACTGCGCCGGTTTCGAGGACGCCGAGCAATACGCCGGCGCGGTCGAGTCGGCGCACGCGCGGGGAGCGACGATCTTCCTGGCGACGCCGCGAGTGCAGAAGCCCGGCGAGTTGGAAGGCGTCGCGGCGCTTTTGCACCGCGGGGCCGACGGCATCCTGGTGCGCAACCTGGCCGCGGCCGCGCTCTGTGCCGCCGAGGGCGTCGCCTTCGTGGCCGATTTCTCCCTCCATGCAGCCAACGAGCTGACCGTGCAATTTCTGCGCGAGTTGGGCGCCTGCCGCGTGACGGCGGCCTACGACTGCCCGCGCGAGCAACTCCTCGCCCTGGCCGCCGCGACGCCGGCCGGGCGGCTCGAAGTGGTGGTCTATCAGCATACGCCCCTGTTTCATACCCAGCACTGCCTCTTCTCCGCCCTCCTCTCCTCGGGCGGGGGCAAAGACACCTGCGGCCGGCCCTGCCGCCGCCACGACGTTCGCCTGCGCGATCGGCTGGGCGTGGAGCATCCGGTGCGGGCGGAGGCGGCCTGCCGCAACACCGTATTTCACGGCCAGCCGCAGGGCCTGGCCGACGCCGTGCCGTCGCTGGTAAAGCATGGGGTGCGCAATTTTCGCCTGGAGTTGTTGAACGAGACGGAAGGCCAGATCGGTCCGCTTCTGGAGTCGTGCCGGGCACTACTCGGGTAGCGATCTGTTGCGGAAGGCGGCAAACGGTAGGGTGGGACGAGGGGCACCACGCGAAGCGTGGTCGCGAAGTCCCACCATCGGTTTTTCGCCGATTACTTCTCCGCCGTGTGCGCCGCGGTATAATGGCGGTTGCCAAGCGGCCAGCGGCAGCATGAGAACCAGGACGGATTACGTCGCCCGCGACCGCTGACGGGTCAAGAGACCAAGAGAGGAACACTGATTCTCGCTAATCTTCGCTGATTGTTTGCATCAGTGTCGATCAGCGAGGATTAGCGTTCCCTGAGGATCAGGGAGACAATAACTTCCAACTTTGTTGCCTTTCGCTCCGCGAAAGCCGCAACTTTCGCGCAGCTAAAGGCGACACTTATTGATTCCCCGATCCTAAGAGTCGCTTTGTTCCGACGCGGTTTCTTGCGATGGGGGAGGAAGCGAAGATGCAATACCGGCTGTCGACGCTGCTCTTGGCCTTCGTGGTCGTCTGGGCCTCGCTGGCCGTGTTCGGCGCGGCAGGCGGGATTGTCGTGGCGGCGATCCTGCTGGTCATCGCGGCGCTCGTTCGCAGCCCGGAGTTGAGGAAGCATGCGCCGCCGTCCTTGCTCGTCGTCCTATTGGGTGGGCTGTGCCTGGCGGGACTGCTGCTGCCAGGGACTCAGTCCGGCCCACCGTCCAGGTGGACCCAGTGCAAGCTCAACATCATGCAAATCGGCATGGCGTTGCTGAGCTACGAGCAAGCCAACGGCCGTTTTCCGCCCGCTGTCGTCACCGACAAGCATGGCAATGCGATGCACAGTTGGCGAACGCTCATTTTGCCGAACCTGGACCAACTCGAACTGTATCACGCATACAATTTTCGCGAGCCTTGGAACGGCCCAAACAACAGCAAGTTGAGCGCCAGGTGTCTGGACGTCTACTGTTGCCCGTCCGATTCCTCGATCGGCGGCCGCCCCATGACGAGTTACGTGGCTGTCACCGGCCCCGGGACCGTGTGGGACCAACAGCGACCGACAGAGACGCCGCCACGGGTGATGGTCGTCGAGCTGGTCGATTCGGGCATCCCATGGGCCGAGCCACGTGATATCACGTTGGACGAGGCCTGCCGTGGTGTCGGCGAGGGAACCGGCCCACGAACCCTGGCCCATACTTCGGTCTTCGACACGTTCTTCTTCCAAGAGGAGACCATCGCGTACGGCTTCATCTTGCTTTCCGACGGGAGCGTTCACAGTATCCCCATCGGATTGCCTCCGGAGACGCTCCGCGGCCTGTTCGCCAGCGACGGCAAGGCATGGAGTGCGTGCGAAGCGTTCTCGCCGGTCCGCCAACCGAGAGGCCGGCGGATCAATTGGACGAATTGCACCGCGCTGGCGGTGCTCATCCTTTCCTACGCGGTCCTGCTGTTTCGCCGACGGGATAAACTTCCGCCGCCAGCGGAGCCGGCCATCCCGGGCCCACCGGCCACCGCCAGCGGCAGCGGCAGCGGAAGCGGCACGTAACGGTCGGTCGCAGTTCAGCCTCCGTAGCGAATCGCCAGCCAGATGGTCTTTTGCGTCGGGTCGGTCCGGGCAACACGGTGCCGGGCATGGGCCGGGATGTTCAGGAATGACCCTCGCTCGAGTTTCACCGGCTCGGGATCGCCCTCGAATTGCACCACGGCACTCCCTTCCAGGACCACCACCCACTCGCCCTCGGCCTGGTCGTACCAAAACCCCGGCGGAGAGGCCTGGCCTTGGGAAACGATGCGCTCGATGCGCACTCCGGCGGCAGAAAGGATCGTCGTGACCAGTTCCTCGGCAAGCTCGGCCGGGATGCCGCTCAAGAGGTTTTCGGCCTTCATCGCAAGCCGCCCTTCGCTTGTTGTGCCTTCAGGTACTTTCGGGTGAGGTCGAAAACGGAGCGCGGGTCGTTGGCGCCGTCGAGCACCCAAAGGCAGACGCCGCCGATCTGTTGCTCCCGTGCCAACTCCAGCTTGGCGGCAAAGGCTTCATCATCCTCGTACCAGCCTTGCACCCAGCCGCCGTCCCGTTGGTAGCGATACCACGGTTCCTTCTGCTGGGAATCGAAACGGCGTCCGTACTTTTCGGCATTGGCGCGGGCCTGCTTGGCGCTCAGTTGCCGGGGCTCGCCCACGATCGGCGCCAGCGGCTCGTGCCACCGGGTCAGCCACTCGAAGCCGCCCTGATCCACGCCAATCCCCAACACGAGCTTGTCTTTCCTCCCGCCGGTGGCTTCCAGATAGTCTTTGATGCAGGTGCTATAGTCGCGGGGGTGGTCGGTGACTTTCCCGCCGCCGCCGACGGGTTGCCTGCCTCCAGTCCAGCCGATCGTCGGCGGGTTCATCGTGTAGGACATGATGCAGAGACCATCGACCATCGCGCTGATGGCCTTGAAATCGGGCCAACTTTCCGCGAACTTGTCCTGCGGGTTGATGACAGCGGGAGCGTCCCAAAACACCTGGTAATCTGCGCGGGCTGCCCTGAAGGCATCGGTCAACCCGCGAAAGAACTGGGTGACCAGCTCGCGATTGGACTCCCCGGTTACGGAATTCCTCTCTCGCCAGGTTTCGTCATCCATGTCGATGCCGTCGAGGTCGTTGGCCTTCACATAGTCCAACAGCGATTGCACCGCCCGGTGCTGATGATTCGCCAGATACTCGGACGAATGCCGGCCGATTTGACCCGGCCAGGCATCCTTTGGCAGGGAGCCCCACACCAGCACGTCCACGCGCACGCCATGCTTGTGGGCTTCGTCGACGAGTTTCTTCACCGCCCCACGCGGTTGCGTTTCATGAATGCTGCCGTCGGGTTGAAGGACGATGCTGCGGAAGCTCAGGTGGGTAATCGCCGACCACTCGATCCCACTGGGGTCCAGCCTGGCGAACTCCTTTGGGAACCAGGCGTACACGATGCGCTTCTGCGCCGGCGGGCGAGTCTTCTGGGCGGCGGCGGGCCATGCCGCCCAGAGCGTCAGTAGCGCGCCGGCGGCTGCCAGCAGTTTGATCTTGCCCATCGTTGGTTTCTTCTGGGGACGGCTCGGGTCACGGTTGCCGCTCTGGGTCTCCAGACGTGGCCAAGCCGGCCACCGCGCAAAAGTTTCCAGCATCCCTCACTCCTGTGTCACTCGCCGCAGTCCCTCTTCCCTCGCCATCGCCACCGCGGCCTGGAACTCGCTCCCCCGCAGCGGCCGGGCGATCGCCGGATGCCCCCGAGACGTTACTTCGCCTTCCCGACGCTCAGCGTGGCCGGTTCCGCGGTGATCTTCAGCTTGGGGATGGTAATGCACCCGGCCGTATCGGCCCGGACTTCTCCACTGGCCGTGCCGAAGGTCCAGCGCATCGTTTCGCCCGCGGCCACCCGCAGCCTCTGGAGCCTGCGCAAGCTGACGTCCGCCGTCGCTTCTGCCGGGATGGTAAAGGTGGTCTTGAGTTCCGAGGGCTTGACGAGGAAAAGCGACATCTCGACCGCGTCCGCTGTGTCGCGCACGGTCTTCCAGCGGAAGAAGGCGTTGACCTGGCCCGGCCTCTTGTCGGCGAGCCGGTCCGGCCACGGCAGCAGATCGTTCGTCGAGGCGCCGGTGAACACCGGATAGGCCTCGTTCTTCCGGACGCTCAGCCAGTCGAACGAATTGATCAGGTCGTTGACCTTCATGATTCTTTCGTAGCTGTGCTCGTGGCCGAACGGACCCCAATAGAAGAAGATCGCGTATCTCCGCTCGTTCATGGCCTTGACGAAGGCGTCGTGGCCGATGGACCACGAGTCGTTCGGAGCGGAGAAATCGACCACGATCGGAGGGTCGGCGAGGGTGACGCCCGCGGGCACCGTGCGCGGCGGGAAGTACATCCGGCTGGAAACATGCGCGACCTTGGCGGGGACATCCGCCTTGACGGCGGCGAAGACGTCCCCGCGGCGCATGCCGATGCCCAGGCCGCCGCTGCCGCCCATGGAGACCCCGCACAAGTAGACGCGGTTCTCGTCGATGCCGTATTGCCGAATCACCCATTTCACCGTGTCCATCACTCGTTTTTCCGTGGGGCCAACCTCCGGGCCCTTGTATTTATCGCTGCCCCACCACAAGTCTCCCGGGTTGGCGTGGCAATCGAGATACAGCGCGAAGAAGTCTGGCGGCGAACGGTAGAGGTCGTGGTTGCCGACCGTGGTCGTGCAGCCCAGGCAAGAGTAGACGTCATGCCCGAGCGAATGCAGGACGACGTAGAGCGGAGCGCTGGCATGGGCCTGCTTGGGATGGAGCACCAGGAAGGTGTCGCGTTGGGGCGCCGCATAGCCCCACTCCTTTTTGATGCCGTGCTTGAAGACCTCCAGTTTCCGTCCCGTGAAAACCGACTCCTTCTCCTTCGCCGGGGGCCATCCCGCCGTTTCCGCGCCGGCCGCGACCGCCAGCACCGCCACCAGACCCATGGCGAGCATCGTCTTTTTCATGTCATTCCCCTTGCACGTTGTTCAGGCATTTGCGGTCCCTCTGGAATGACGGAGCAACTCCAAACCGGCAGGCAGCAAAAAGCGTGTCTCTCGAAGAACTTGCCTAAAGGTGGAGACGAACGGGCTCGAACCGTCAACCCCCGGCTTGCAAAGCCGGTGCTCTCCCAATTGAGCTACGTCCCCGCAGTCGAACGACCAAGAAAGGATAGCAGACCCCCACCCGGCCGACAAGGCCGGGGGAAAGGATGAAGGATAAAGGATGAAGGATGACGAGAAGCGCTCGACTTCATCCTTCCTCCTTCATCCTTTATCCTTCATCCTTACTCCCCTACCGCCCGCTCCAGCTCGGCTTGGCGACGCTGGTAGTCGGCCAAGGCCGCATAATACATCTCCCGCTGGGCGTGGAACTGGCGTTGGGCCTCGATCAGCCGCAGGAAATCCACCTTGCCGGCGGTGTAGTTGGCGCGGGCCGATTCCATGTTCTGCTGGGCGGCAGGCAGGATCCGCTCGGCGTAGAGCGCGATCACCGTCCGCTGCTGCACCGTGCGCTCGTAGGCGGCCTGCACCTGGTAGTTCACCTGGTCGAGCCGGTCCTGATACTCGGCCCGCCGCTGGGCCACCCGCGCCGCGGCCTCGCGCACGGCCGCCTCGCGCCGCGAGCGCTGCAAGGGCACGTTGAGGTTCATCCCCAGTTGCTGGCGAATATCCACCGGCATGAAGGCATCGTACTTGGCCACCAGCTCGACGTCGGGATAGTAGTCCTTGGCGGCCAACTCCAAGTTGGCCTCCGCCGCGCGGAGGCGGGCCAGTTGCGACGCCAGGTCGGGCCGCCGCTGCTGGGCCGACTCCCGTAGCGACTCGACCCCAGGCAGCCCCTCGGCCACCGTCACCCGCGCCGGCGGCGGCGGCAAGGGATGGTCCGCCCCACGATGAAGCAGCGTATTGATCCGCGCCACCGCCACGCGGCGATCGCGCTGAAGTTCGGCACGGCGGCCCTCCAGGCCGGCCAGGTCGACGTCGGCCTGGAGCACGTCCTGCTCGGTGGCCTGGGCCACTTCGTACTTGCCCTTGGCGATCTGGCGGAACTCAGTGAGCAGCTCGGCCGTGGCGCGATTGACTTCCTCCTGCCGCACCGCCTGGTAGTAGTCGGCCAAGGCGATCTTGGCGGCCGCGGCCAGTTGCAAGCGGGCGTCGCCCAGCGCGTCGCCGGCGGCATCCGCTTCCGCGCCGGCCGCCGCGCCCCGCAGCGCCTGCTTGCCGGCCCAGGGGACCTTCTGCGACGCTTCCACCATCCAGCCGCCATTCTGTTCCAGGCCCACGCCGCCGGGGCATACCGAGAAGCCGAACATCGGATCGTCCCAGGCGGTCGCCTGCGCGGGGCGCTCGGCCGCCGCCCGCCAGGCGGCATCGGCAGCCTCCAACGACGGGTTGCGGGCCTCGACTTCCGCCACCAGGCGCGCGACCGACAATTCGCTCTGACCGGCAAAGGGATCGGAGTCGAAGGCGGAGGGCGGAGGGCGGAAGGAGGAAGGAACAGGCAGCGGAGAGGTCGCGGATGTAAGCACCACAGGGTTGCTAGGCCCCGCCGGGCTGGGCGGCGAGACGCAGCCCAGGAATCCGCTTGGGAGCAGGCCCCAGAGGGCCAATCCGATCCGGCAGCTTGTTGACAAGCGGAATGTCATGCCCGACGCGCCCCCGTTCGACCTTGCCCGCCCAAGCTGGCCACAGATGGTGGCTCCCGCTGGGGCGTCAGGCCTTCGTTGCGCATCGGCGCCGCGGATTCCGCATCTTCACGATTTCCCGCAGAACCCCCATTTTCGGCGTTTCCGATACATAGCGCCCAATTCGCCTCCGGGCCGTGGTGTTACGCGGAGGCAGAGGGGCAGTTCCCGTCACGTCGCGGCCGTGGCCGGCATGTCGAGCTTGCGGCTGGTCAGGCCGACACTCGCCAGGATGAAATAGAGCACGAAGCCGACGACGAAGGCGGCCACCGGGGGGACGGGGATCAGGTCTTGCTTGCCGGCCAGGGCGGGGACCCAGGCGGCGACCATGTTGAAGGCCCCGACGGCGAAGCCGACGATCCAGGAGATCCAGCCGGCGGGGTTGAAGCCTGCCCGTGGCCCGGCCCATTTCCGCCCGGCCAGCAGGTAGTCGGCCAGCATGGCGCCGCAGACCGGTCCGAACGAGGCGCCGATGATGACAAAGACCCAGATGACCTTGGAGACCACGAACGTTACTGCCAGGGCGATAGCCACCAGCGTGCCGATGCCGACCGACAGGAATGGCGGGATCTTGGGCATGGTCGTTTTGAAACTGTTGGCGGCAATGAAGGCCGAGAAGCAGCCGCCGGGGAAGGAGGAAATAGCCAGCAGCAGCATGACGATATTGGCCACGTCCTTGCTGCGGAAAAGCGGCACGCCGAGGGCCTCGCCCTTCGCGGGCACGGCATTCATCAACTCGATGGGATTAAGTTTGCCGACTGCGCTGGCGGGGATCGTATCGCGGAGCTGGCCATAGGCGCCGGCGACCACCAGGATAGCCAAGCCTCCGGCGATGATGGTTGCCAGCGTGATGCCGAACAGCCCGCCCCATTGCACGTCGGAAGCGTTGCGGCTGTTGGAGGCAATGTCGGTTCCCGCGGCGCCGGCCGTAGCAAAGAACCCGACAATGTAGGTGCTCAACAGGGCGAGAACGGCCCAGGTGCTCAAGTCGGCCGGCACATTGGCCGTGGCGGCCGCGACCTTTGTAGCGTCGGCCGCGCCGGCGCCGGCCTTTTCAACGGTAACCGTAGGGGCGTTCTCCGTTGGCGTACAATCCGACGGCTGGAAGTTCCCCAACCCGCCTGCCGTCTTCGCCACCAGTACGATGAGCAGCACCAGCGGAATCAAAGGCAGGAAGGTCGCCACCTTCGCTACGTACTGAATGCCTTTGAGTCCCACAAACCCGCAAATCAGGGCGAACGCGGCGGCCAGCCCGGCATGGTAAAGTGAGGGATGGTTCAGGTCGATCTTCAGTTCGGGCTTCCAAAGCAGGAGACATCCGCAAAGGATCTTCGCCACGGCAAAGGCGTTGACTGCCAACCAGCCGAACTGCAAGAGGCCCATCAAGAAGCCCGGCATGAACAGTCCCCCGGTCACCCCGTAGGTCGAGGTGCCGACGACATAGAGCGGCAGCCCGGTTTTTTGTCCCAACATGCCCGGCACGAAGTAGAAGAAGAAGTGGCAGATCAGGGCGGCGATGACCACGCCGAACAAGGCCGTCCATATACCCTGCGAAAGTATTCCCGCCGGGGCCTTCGTGCCGCCGCCGCCAGTGACAATGTCCTGCCAGAAGACGAACCAGAGCATGATGCCCGCGTAGGTGGGGGCGACATTTTTGTACCACGCCGCGCGACTGGCCGCCGGCACCGGCTTGGCCGCGGCCACATAGGATGGCAGTGACGACATGACAGGTTCCCTCCTGCGAAAGATGCGTGAATGCTGAATTTTCAGTCAGAGACTGATACTTGCCCCCCGAGACACTGTAGGGGGAAAAGCGAAGTATACAAACTGGAGGAGACAAATAAAACACCGCTTCGCAGCAAATCTAGGAGGCCGTGGAGAGTCGGGCGAACAGGGTGGCCATAAAAGGAACGTCTCTTGCCTAGCTCATCTAGATTACCGAAACGGGGCCGGATGCTTGCGAAACCGCAAGCGATACCCACGCGCACAACGCAATTCACGCCCTTCTCTTCCCCTGTTCTCTAATCCCCAATCCCTAATTCCTAATCCCTCGTTCCCCTTGACCCCTGAAGCATCCCCAGAGTACCATACCGTGCTTATTTTATCGCTCGACCGCTCCGAGCAAGGCGGTGACATGCGCATGCGCTGGATGGCGAGACACCAACTCCTGCTGCTTCTGGCCTTGGCGCTGACGCTGCGCGTGGCGGGCGTACTCTATTGGCAGTCGCGCCACCCCGACGCCAAGAGTTTTGGCATGGGCGATAGCGACGGCTACTTCAGCCTGGGCCGCGCGCTGGCCGAAGGCCGCCCCTATGAGTATGGCCCTTATGGGGCGCAGATCTTTCGCACACCGGGCTATCCGCTGCTGTTGGCGCCGGTGTTCTGGCTTTCCAACCAGCACGCGGTGCTCCTCGCCCGTTTGGAAAACGCCCTGCTGGGCACGCTCTGCGTGGCGGGGGTGTGGTGGCTGGCGCGGCAATTGTTCGGCCTGCGGGCGGCCCTGCTGGCCGCCGCCATGGCCGCACTCTATCCCGAGTCGATCGCCACCAGCGCCATGATCCTCAGCGACACGCCCTTCTGCGCGCTGATGCTCCTCGAACTGGGCCTGTGGACGGCGGCCTGGAAGAAGGGACGCCTGAGCCCTGCGGCCCTGCTCTTGGCGCTGGCCGCCGGATTGGTCGCCGGCGCGGCGACCCTGGTCCGGCCCAGTTGGCTGCTGTTCACTCCCTTGGCCGCCATGGCCGGCGCCCTGTTGGGCGGCCAGCGGCTGGCCGGCGCCGTCAGTCCGCGCTGGCGGCACGCAGTCCTGGGCATGGTGATGCTGCTGCCGCTGGCGCTGGT
>JBKQVT010000109.1:0-23532 GCA_052139835.1 Thermoguttaceae bacterium | reverse complement strand
TCATCAGGGCCGGGATGAAGAGATAGAACGCGCGCTTGAGGCCGCAGGGCACCGGGGCCGACTTGACGCAGGCGCCGCAGAGCCGCACGGCCGCGCAGCGCCGCTCGGGATCGGTCAATCCCAGGATGCGGCGGTCGATGCCCTCCAGCACCGCGTAGGCGAGGAAACCGAAGCAGACGAACATGCCGGCGGCATGCACGTAGTCCCACAAATACGAGGTCTCCTTGTAGCCGAAGTAATTCACCCAGCAGGCGCTTTCGCCGATGAAGAAGGCGAGGATGCCCCAGCGGACGGCGGCCAGGTCGACCGCCGTGCTCCTCCAGAGCAGCACCACGATCACCAGCGAGAGCGTCATGTAAATGGGCTTGATGAAGAAGTAGGCCAGGACGGCCAGCGCCTGCTCGATCCGCGGAGATTCGCGGAAGGGGAAGCTCCCCAGGCCGCCGGTCGTCCGCCAGCGATCCCACCCGCGGCCCTCGGGCTCCGGGGCGCTGCGCATCCATTCCTGGATCCCGCCGCGGACGTTGACGGCCCCCGGAACGCCCAGCCGGCCCAGGCGCCACACGGCCAGGCGGCTGGCCATGCCCACGTCGCACAGCATCAGCAGCGTCTTGCCGCGAAGTTCCGCGGGGAGCTGGTCCGGGCTGCCGGCGGCGCGGATCTTCTCCAGCGGCCAGTTGACCGCGCCCTCGATATGCCCGGCCGAATACCGCTCCGGCGTGCGGACGTCGACCAGCACGGCCGCCGGGCCCCTGGCGACGAGCAGGCGTTTCGCCTCTTCGGGCATCACCGTGGGTATGCCCAATAGCAGAAGCCCATAGAGCAATAGCGGCGCGCCGGTCCCGACCAGCACGATCGCGGCGACGGCCAAGGACGTCCTCCGCGAAGGGCTAAGCATACGCGTGCTCCCTATCTTCATCTTCCTGCCGCTGTGCCGGCTTCCGCTGCAGGGCGTTGAAGCGGCAGAACGACACGGCGACGCCGCCGGGCCGGATGACGTGAATGCAACACTCCCCGGCCCGATCCTCGTCGTAGGTGTAGGCGTCCATGAACGGCTTCACGGCGACGCGGAAGAAGTCTTCCGCCCGGCCGCCGAAGCCGCAGCATGCGCGGGCATCGTCCAGCTTGAAGTTCACGCGATCCGCAAGCCGGTCCAGGTGATCCTCGTAGCGGACGATGCGCGCCAGGGGCAGCGGCGGCCGTTTACCGCGCCGCGCCACGAAGGTGAACGCGCAGCAATTCGGGTTCGAGCAGGGCAGCGGCCGGAAATCGTCTTCGCCGAGCAGCCCGCCGCTCTGTTGGGCCAAGAGGCGGATCACGTCGGCCATGGTGACGCGGTCCATCGGGTCGATCGCGCGTTGGAACCGCCCGCTCCAGGTCGCCGGCTGGTAGGTGATGCCGCGTATCTGCCGCGTTTCAAGGCCGAGCGCCAGCAGCGCGCCCAACTGGCCCTCGTTGACGCCCCGGACGACCGTGCAGGCCAGGTTCGTGGGCAGGTCGTGGCGCACGATCGCCTCGAGCACCGCGCGCTTGCGGGCCGACAAGTCGACCCCGCGCAGGGCAAGGTGGCTCGCGGCGTCGAGGCCGTCCAGTTGGAGGGAAAGCTCCAGCCGCGGACGCCGGGCGGCCAACTCCGCGGCCAGGCCGTCGTGGCCGGCGAGCTCCAAACCGTTGGTGTTGATCACCACCTGCTCGATCGGCAGCCGCCGGCAGTGGTCGATGATCGCCAGCACCTCGGGGTGCAAGAGCGGCTCGCCGCCGCTGAGTTGCAGCACGTCCAGCGGCCCCCGCGCCGCCAGAAACGCCTCCAGGTCCGCGCAAACCTCGGTCGCGGGCCGGTGAGAGCCGCCGGAACTTCCGGCGAAGCACACCGGGCAGCGGAGATTGCACGCCCCGGTGATCTCCAAGAGGGCCACGCACGTCCGGTGGCCGGGCCCCGGACCGCAACCGCACGACGTGTTCGACTGGCCGCCGCCATCCTCCCCAGGGCGCAAGAGGATCGGCAACTGGTGTTTCGCTTCCGTCCCGCTGGCGGAGGAGGGCAAAGCGGAACCGGCCGGCGGCGGATGCGGCGCCTCATCGCGAAGATAGTAATGCCGCCGCGAAGAACTCACCAAGGCCTCGATCACGCCATGCTCCGGGCACTGCCGTCGCAGGTAGACGCGGCCATCGCGCTGAAAGGTCGTGCCGGGCACGGACCGCAAGCACTCGGGGCAAAGCGTCCGCGTCGATTTCAGCACCCCGTCGCCCGTATCGTGGGGCATGCCAACCAAGGGGGACAGTCCCATTTTCGGGCCGCCGCTTCGCGTCGCTGCCCGAAAATCGGGACAGTCCCCGCGCAGGCGCCGCAGCCACCGCGGCCGATAGCCGGGACAGCACCACAGCGCGAAAAACGGCGTCAGCACCAGCGCCGCCAGTTGATAGCCGGTCAGTCCCAGCCAGATCGTCGGCTCGGGACGGATGAATTCCGTGCCGAAGCGATAGACAAAATAAGCCACCAGGTAGAGGCGGATAAGCTGCCCGCGAAACATCCCCCGCCGCTGAAGTTGCCAGAGCACGATGGCCGCCGAGAGGTGGAAGGCCGATTCGTAGAGTTGCGTGGGGTGGCGGGCCACGCCGTCGCCGAAATCGACGCCCCAGGGCAGCGTGGTGGGCGTTCCATGGCAGCAACCGGCATGGAAGCAACCCAGCCGGCCGATGGCGATTCCCACGGCCAGCGGCACGGCGAAGGCGTCGCACGACTTGGTGCGGATCCCCAGGGCCCACTCGGTGGCCTCAGCCCCGAAGTAGCCGCCCACCAGGCCGGCGAGGAGGGTCTTGCCGCCGCTCAGCCAGGCCTTGCCGCTGAGGAAGCCTTGCCAATCGGCCAGCACAAAGGGGAGTTTGGCGCCGATCATGCCGCCGCAAAAGGCCCCCAGGGCGATAGCGGCCGTATGCCAGGGCAGCAGTTCCGGCGGCTGCGGCTGACGGCGAAACAGTGCCCAGCCGGTCGTGACGGCGGCGAGCATGATGGCCGCGTAGGTCCAGTCCATCGCCGCGCCCTCAGCCCGTGCGTCTGCGACGCGAGATTTTCCAGAATAGCCAGGTGAGGGCGGCCGCGACCACCACAGCGACGATGCCGCCCGCAATGGAGCCCACTAGCAGCGGCGTATCGTCAGCATTGGCCCCCCGCGGGGAAATTCCCAGCGTCGCCAGGCACGTGAAGAAGAAAGCGACGCTGGCGGCGATCCCGGCCGCCGCCAGCACGGCGTAGGACATGACCATGGTCAGCAGGAAGACGCCCAACTTCTTGCCAAACGGCATGGGCTGGCCGGATGCCCCTTCTTGCGAGGCGGCGATGCAGGTGCGCACCAGCGCCGGGAGTGCCAGGATCGCCAGCACAATGCCGAGGCCCGGGGCCATCTTGATGATGCTGCAGAGGATGGCGACAAGCGTCATGATCAGCAGCAGGGAGGAGAGGCCGAATTGGAACCGCCCCCGTGTGGCGGCTGGCCGATATTCCGCAAAGGACCCGCTCTGTATCCGGGCGGCGGCCGTCGCGGCAGCCACGGCGGCGCCGCCAGGCCGAGCGGCGGCAGCACCGCCGCAAAGCCAGCAGACCTCCCGCCCGGGGGCCAGCATCGCCCCGCAATGCGGGCAAAGATTTCTCGCCCCTGCTGCCGCTGAACCCATACACCCTCCTTATTCCTTGGGCGATTCCTCCGGCGGCGGTCCCCTCTGCACCGCCACCCGCGCCGCGTACTCGACGGCCATCTTCCGCACCCGGCGGATCACCTGCCCCAGCACGATCCCCGTCAGCGCCAACGCCAGCAGGAAGATGGCCTGCTGGTAGCGCGTCACGCGAAGGTCACGCGTCGTAAACCACTTGGCGTAGCCCAAGAGGAATAGATAACCCAACATCGAGCCGAGGGTTGCGAACCACACCAACCGCAGGCTCAGTCGCAGTGTGGCCAACACGATCAGCAGAAAATAGGCCACCACCAGCGGACTCTTCGGCCCGTCGGCCAGCACGAGGATGGCCGTCAACAGCACGACGTCGGCCGCGGTGGAGAGGAACTTCAGCGACGCCGGAAAGATGTGCTGCCCCAGGCAGAACAGCACCCCCAGGGCGATCAAGGCCCAGGCCAAGGCCAACGCGGTCACCGCCTGATGAAAGGGCCGATCGACAACGCCGGTCCAGTAGTTGGCCAGCTCGATGCCATAGAACGCGGCGATGCCGGCGATGCGGAGCAGGTTCGCCCGGCCCTCGCCCTCGTATTCCTGCCAGCGGCCCACGATGAACCATTGACGATCGTCGCCGGTTGCAGGTACTTCCGTGTCGGCGGGCATGGCCCCCCCCTCGTTAAGATGGCAGTTGCAGCTCCGGAAGCGAGGTGGCCCTATTCTCTTCCAGATCTGCCGGCACCGCAAGGGGCATTTGGGGCCGTCGGCGAAGGGGACAGTCCCCTTCACTGGACACAGTTCCCGCAGTGCCCGCACGCCCGAACTGCTATTGGCCCCAGGGGCCCGCAACGGTATCCTCTTGGCACGAAAGCGGTTCGAGCGGGCCGTGCGACTCGGCTGCGGGGGGCACCTTCGCCTATCCCCCCTATTTGCCCTATAATGGAGCACGGTCGGCAAACGCGCCGCGTCCGGACCCATGTGGCGAGCGGGGAAACCGCCGGGGTAAACCGGCGGCTCGCTTCCCGCACCCCACACAGCGAGCGGACAACGGCACGCGACGACACGCCGCCACATACATTCCGACATCACACCATGGCATTTCGGGGGCTAAGAACACGTGTTAGGCAACGCGATTGACATTGTCGGCTATCTGGACCGGCTCCACGCCGAACTGAAACGGGTCGATCCGGCGGAAGTCCGCCACCAGGCCGACCTGATCTACCAGGCCTGGGAGACGGGCCATTTCATCTTCATCTTCGGCAACGGCGGATCGGCCTGCTCCGCCAGCCACCTCTGCGAGGACCTGGGCAAGGGTTGTCTGGCCGATCTCGGCGACGAGAAGAAACGCCGCTTGAAAGTGATGAGCCTGACCGACAACGTCGGCTGGCTCACCGCCTTGGGCAACGATTGCGGCTACGACCAGGTCTTCGTCCAACAACTGATGAATTACGGCCAGGCCGGCGACCTGGCCATCGCCATCAGCGGCTCGGGCAACAGCCCCAACGTGCTGAAGGCGGTCGACTGGGCCAACCGCCACGGGCTGACCACCTTCGGCTGGACCGGCTTCGACGGCGGCAAACTCAAACGCCTGCAGACGGCCGGCATTCACGTCCCCCTGGACGACATGGGCATGGTGGAAGCCGTCCACGGCTGCCTGATGCACTGGGTCATCGACGATCTTTACGGCCGCATCAACCGCGCCGGCCGTTATGGAGCAAGGAGTTAGAAGTTAGGAGTTAGGAGGTAGAAGTTAGGAGTCAGGAGTCAGGAGTTAGAAACGCGGGACGCCTTGCGCTCCGTCATTCTCACTCCTAGCTTCTAACTTCTTCTTTAGCAGCGTCTTACGGCCAAGGAGTCCGACACGGATGTCACTTCCTTTCGCTTCCCTTTTGGAACGGGACTGGCGCCCCCGCATTCTGCTGGTGGGCGACGTCATGCTGGACCGCTACCTCTGGGGCGATGTCGAGCGGATCAGCCCCGAAGCCCCCATCCCCGTGCTGCGGGTCGGCAAGCAGGAGCATCGCCTGGGCGGGGCCGGCAGCGTCGCCGCGATGCTCTCCGCGCTGGGCGCGCAGACCATCCTGGCGGCGGTCGTGGGCGATGATGCGGAAGGCCGCGTCGTCCGCCAGTTGCTCGACAAGCTGGAAGTCAACGACCGCCAGGTGGTGACCCTTTCCGACCGCTGCACCACGGTGAAGGAGCGGCTGTTGGGGCGGGCACAGCAGCGCTATCCGCACCAGATGATGCGGGTGGATCGCGAGGCCGACGGGCCCATCCCCGCCGCGACCGCCGACGGCTTGCTCTCCGCCATGACCCGCTGCATGGACGAGATCGACCTCGTGCTGGTGAGCGACTACAACAAGGGCGTGTGCAAGGGGGAGATGATCCCTCGGCTGGTGAAGCTGGCCCGCGCCGCCGGCGTGCCGGTGATTGCCGATCCGGTCCGCGACACCGACTATCATCGTTATGCCGGCTGCGCCTGCGTGACGCCCAATCGGACCGAGGCGGGCCTGGCCGCGGGCATGCGAATCACCACGCCGCAGGAGGGCCTGGAGGCGGCCGAGCGGCTGCTTAGCTTCGGCGTCGAGTCGGCGCTGGTGACGCTGGACCGCGACGGCATGGCGTGGGCGGGCACGGCGGGCCAGTCCCGGCTCTTCCCCGCCCGGCCCCGCCAGGTCTGCGACATCACCGGCGCCGGCGACATGGTGCTGGCCGCCCTGGGATACATGATCGCCGCGGGGGCCGATTATCCCACCGCCATCGAGATCGCCAACACCGCCGGCGGCCTGGAGGTCGAGCGGCTGGGAGTGGTGCCCCTCTCGCGCCAGGAAATCCTCACCGAACTGGCGCACAGCATCCCCGCGGCCGTAAGCCAGCAGAAGATCGTCACCATCGAGCAAGTGGAAGGCGAGATGCGGCGGCGGCGCCAGGCCGGGCAGCGGATCGTCATGACCAACGGCTGCTTCGACCTGTTGCACCCCGGCCACGTCGCCTCGCTGCAAGAGGCCCGCAAGCAAGGCGAGTGCCTGGTGGTCGGCCTGAACAGCGACCGCAGCGTCCGCGAGCTGAAGGGCGCCGGCCATCCCCTGATCGACCAGCAGGGCCGCGCCGAGATGCTGGCCGCCCTGGCCTGCGTCGATCACGTGGTAATCTTCGACGACGTCAGTGTGGCCGGCCTGGTCGAGCGGCTGGCGCCCGACGTGCTGGTGAAGGCCGCCCAATATAGTCTCGAACAGGTGGTCGGATACCAGATCGTGGCCGGTTACGGGGGGCGGGTCGTCGCCGTGCCGATGAAGCCCGCCTATTCGACCAGCGCCCTGATTGAAAAGATCCTCAACCTTCCCCAGCGCAAGCGGACCGCCGCGTAACGTAGGAGTTAGAAGGCAGGAGTTAGGAGTTAGAATCGCTAACAGCCCGCCTCCCCGCCATTCTAACTTCTTACTCCTAACTCCTAACTTCTAACTCCTAATTCCTATTCCCCCCGTGAACATCGGCATTTTCCTGCCCAACTGGCTCGGCGACCTGGTGATGGCCACCCCCGCGCTCCGCGCCTTGCGGCGGCACTTCGGTCCCCAGGCCCGCTTGACCGGCATCCTGCGGCCTCACCTGGGCGAGTTGCTCTCCGGCACCGGCTGGCTCGACGAGCAATGGTACTTCGATCCCCGCTCGAAAGAGCCCGACCAGCGGCGCCGGGCCCTGCTGCGGCGGATGCGGCAACAGCCCTTCGACAAGGTGTTGCTCTTGACCAACTCGCTCCACACGGCCTTGTTGGCGTGGCTGGGCGGGGCCAAGGAGCGGATCGGCTACGTCCGCAACGGCCGCGGGGTGTTGCTCACCGGCAAAGTCGAGCCGCCTCGCCAAGGGCGGCGCATCCTGCCGACGCCGATGGTGCAGTATTATCTCGATCTGGCCCGCGCCGCCGGCTGCCCCACGGAATCGCCGCACCTGGAACTGGCCGTGACGGCGGCGGAGCGCCGCCTGGGCGAGCGCATCTGGCGCAACCTCGGCCTGCGCCGCGACGGCCGCGTCGTCGCCATCAACGCCAGCGGCGCCTACGGCGCGGCCAAGCAATGGCCCGTGGAACACTGCGCCGAGCTGGCCCGGCTCATCGCCGGACGGTTGGACCACGACGTCTTGATCCTCTGCGGGCCGCGGGAATGCCAGCAGGCCCGCGACATCGTCCGCCTCGCCCAGTTCCCCCGCGTCTTCTCGCTGGCCAGTCAACCGGTCGGTCTGGCCGCCACCAAGAGCTGCCTGGAGCGATGCCGCCTGCTGGTTTCCACCGACAGCGGTCCGCGGCACGTGGCCGCGGCCCTGGGCAAGCCGGTCGTCACCTTGCTGGGACCCACCCTGCCGGTCTGGATCGAAAACCCCACGGTCGCCGGCGTCATGGTGCGGCTGGAAATGGATTGCATCGGTTGTGGAAAACGGCGCTGCCCCCTGCGGCATCATCGCTGCATGCGGGACCTCGCGCCGCAGCGGGTGCTCGAGGAGCTCTCCGGCCTGCTGGAACGACAAACGGTGAAAGCGGCATGACTCCTTCCCCGCGACCAACGACGCCCACGGATACGGCCAGCGCCGGCTTGCAGCCGGCTGGCGACGGCCTGATGTGGCTGGACGGCCGCTTCCAGGGGCGGTTGCAGGCGGCGGGCCTGGCGGCCTTCGACGCCGTCGTCGGCAGTTCCGCCGGCCGCTGCCTGCGGGTGCTGAAGGACCGGGAAAACTGGTACTTCCCGCCGCCCGCCGCGGCGGCCGCCCCGGGCCTGTACCTGAAGAAACACCATGTCCGCACCTGGTGGACGCGGCTGCGGGCGAAGCTCACCGCCGCCACCGGCGCCACCGCCGCGCGGACCGAGGCCCGCCATGCCGGCGACCTAGCCGCGCTGGGCATCCCCGTCATGCCCCTGGTGGCCTACGGCGAGCGGCTGGCGCCCGACGGGCGGCTGGAATCCTTCCTCGTCACCGAGGAACTGGCCGGCTACGAGGAATTGCAGGCCTTCCTGCGGCGGCGTTTCCCGCCGCGGCCGGCCGCCGGCCCCCCGCGCCCGGAGTTGCGGCGGATCGTGCTGGCCGTGGCCGAGATCGTGCGCCGCCTCCACGAGGCCGGCTACAACCATCGCGACTTGTACTGCTGCCACTTCCTGATCCACGAGCCGGCCGCCGGCGAGTTCGACATCCGGCTGATCGACCTGCAACGGGTGCAACGGCGGCGCTGGTTTCGGCGCCGCTGGATCGTCAAGGACCTGGCGCAGTTGGCCTACTCGGCGCCGCGCGACCGCGTCGGCTGCAAGGACCAGGTCGCCCTGATGCGTCACTACTTCGGGGTGCGGAAGCTCCGCCGCCGCGACAAGCGCCTGCTGGGCGCCGTGGCGCGCAAGGTCCGCGCCATGCAACGGCGACTGGGGGCGTCGCCATGAAGATCGGCATGGTCGTGGAAAAGTTCGATCCGCTCCGCGGCGGCCTGGAGCAATGGACCTATCGCCTGGTCCAAAAGCTGGCCCAGCGGGGGCACGAGATCCACGTGGTCTCGCGGGAATTTTCCCCCCGCGCCGCCGCCTTGCCGCTGGTGGCCCACCAGGTCCGCCGCGTGCATTCCCCACTGGCCTTCGCCGCCGCGGCGGAAGAGAAACTGGCTTCCCTGCCGCTGGACGTGATCCACGACATGGGGGTGGGCTGGTATTGCGACATTTTCCACCCGCACGGCGGCTCGTGGGCCTCGGTGACGGCGCGGAAGGTGACGCTGCTGCCACCCTGGCTGCGGCCGCTGAAAAACATGCTCCATCGTGTGATGCCGCGGTATCACATCTTCCGCAAGCTGATGGCGCGGCAATACGCCGACCACGGCCAGATCATGGTGGCGCTGTCGCGATGCGTGGCCGACGACTTCGTGCGTTTCCACCAGGTGGCTCCCCAGCGGATCCGCATCGTCTACAACGGCGTGGACGCCGAGCGCTTCTCGCCGGCCCGCTGCGCGCCGCACCGCGCGGCGATGCGCCGCCGCCTGGGGATCGGCCCCGACACGCTGCTCTTGCTGCTGGTGGCCACAAATCTCCCGCTCAAGGGGATCGCCACGCTGCTGCGGAGCCTGGCCCGTTTGCGTGCGGGGGGCCTGCCGGTGCATCTGCTGGTCGTGGGGGGAAAACGCCCGGCGCCCTGGCGACGGCTCGCGGCGCGGCTGGGCGTGGCCGCGGCGGTCCGTTTCACCGAGGCGGTGGAGGACCTCGTTCCCTATTATGCCGCGGCCGACCTGTACGCGCATCCCACGATTTACGACACCTGCAGCCTGGTGGTGCTGGAGGCGGCGGCCTGCGGCTTGCCCGTCGTCACCACCCGCTGCAACGGCGCCGCCGAACTGTTCCACGACGGCCGCGACATCGTCCTGGCCGCCGATCCGGCCGACGACGAGCACTTTGCCGCCGCGATCCAGGGGCTGCTCGTCTCCCCGGCGGCGCGCCGCGCGCTGGGAGAGGCCGCGCGGCGGACGGCGCTTGCGCAATCCTTCGACCGGAACGTGGACAACGTCGAGGCCCTGTACGAGGAAGTGGTCGAGCGTCGCGCCCGGCCGGCCGGCGATCCCCTGGTGTGGTCGGCACGCGTCCGCATGTCCGGGGCTGTGCCCCGCGCCCGTCCGGCGGACGCGGCACACGCCCCGCCACCGGCGTCGCGGACCGCCCCTCCACGGCAATTCCACCCCGACGTGGGGGCCCCGCGATGAAGATCGGCCTGGTCATCGACTGCTTCGATCCGCGGCGCGGCGGCGCGCAAGAGTGGACCCGCCAGTACGCCCAACGCCTCTTGGCCCGCGGACATGAAGTCCACGTCGTGACCCAGTCGGTCGCCGGCGGGGCCCAGCGGCTGCCGATCGTCGCCCATTGCCTGGGGGCGATCGGCTCGCACCTGGGCCGGGCCGCGGCCGCCGAGGCCATGCTCCGCACCCTCGACCTGGACGTCATCCATGACATCGGCGTGGGCTGGCACTGCGACGTCCTGCAGTCCGAAGACGGCTCGCGCATCGCGATGTGGGAACACCGGCTCAAGATGCTGCCCCCTTGGCTCCGCGGCGTCAAGCGCCAGATGATCAACCTCCTGCCGCGCTACCGCAACTTCCGCACGCTCATGGCCCGGCAGTTCGATGCCTCCGAGCGGATCGTGGTGGCCATCTCGCAGATGTGCGCCCGCGATTTCCAGCAGTACCACGGCGTGGCGGCCGAGCGGATTCGCCTGGTGTACCACGGCATCGACGTGGAGCGGTTCAGTCCCGGGCAACGAGAGCTTTACCGCGAGGCGGTCCGCCGGCGGCTGGGAATCCGCCCGGAGGAAATGGTGGTTTTGTTCGCGGGCCACGATCACCGCCGCAAGGGGCTGGCCACCGCCGTCCGCGCGGTGCGCAGACTGCGCGCCCGCGGCGCGCCGGCGCGGCTGCTGGTGATCGGCGGGCGGCGCGGAAGCGGCGCCGCGCCCGCGCCGCAACGCCGCGGCGATGCGGTTCTGCTGCTCGGCCCGGTCGAGGATCCGGTCCACTATTACGCGGCGGCCGACGCCCTGGTCCTCCCCTCGTTCTACGACCCCTTCGGCCTGGTCGTGCTGGAGGCGGCGGCCTGCGGCCTGCCGGTGGTGGCCAGCCGCTGGACCGGCGCCAGCGAACTACTCCACGACGGCTTGGACGGTTACGTGTTGGACGATCCGGCCGACGACGCCTCCTGCGCCGAGCGCCTGGAAAGGCTGCTCGATCCCGTGGTGCGGCAGTCCATGGGCGAGGCCGCCCGGCGACTGGCCCTGCAATATACCCTGGATCGTAATTGCGACGCCCTGCTGGCCATCTACCAGGAGCGCGTGCGGCCTCAGCGCCGCGCCGCGTGAGTTGGTGGGGCCCGCTCCTGCAGCCCCTTCCGCACCGCAACCACCAGTTCCTCGACATCGCGACAGCTTGCTGGCAATTGTTTCGGCGGAACGCGGCAAAAGCCCCACTCCGCGTGCCCGTCCAACAACTTTCCCCACGGCGGCGGACTGGCCCGCTCCGTCTCCGGGCACCAAAGCACCAGCACGTCCACCTTGGGATTGAATTGCCCGAGCGTCCAGGGCAGGTTCTTGTCTCGATAGGAATAGCGGTCGAAATCGGGGACCACTTCGGCCTGGGCATAGTAGGCCAGCAGGCGCATGTCGCGCGCTTCGCCGGCCAACCGCAGGCCGGGGCCGTAGTGGTCGAGTACCCATTGGCCCAGGTGGGCGCGCTGCTGCATCCACTTTCGCTTTTCCAGCGAGCGATCGTGAGTGCCGATGAGGACGAAGACGGCCAGCAGGCCGCCCACCAACGCCGCGCGTCGCGGCGGGCTCCAGGCCACGCGGGCCGCGGTCCAGCCGATGACCCA
This sequence comes from Thermoguttaceae bacterium, assembly GCA_052139835.1. Lineage (GTDB taxonomy): Bacteria > Planctomycetota > Planctomycetia > Pirellulales > Thermoguttaceae > JBKQVT01. The sequence continues at coordinate 11,500 of JBKQVT010000109.1, read as the reverse complement.
GCGAGCGATTGCCAGCAGCCCCAAGGCGGCGCATCCGCTGGTGACAATCACGCTGGGGAGGAAGTAGCGGTCGTCGCCCTCCAGCCCGGCCGCCAGGTACACGCCGATCAGCGACCACAACAGCAGGTGGAAGGGGAGCATCGCCAGTTGGTCGCGGCGGAAGAAGATGCGCCGCCAGCGCCACAACCCCAGGAGCACCAGCAGTCCGTAAGCGTAGGTGAAGGCCTTGACGAGGCGGACGGCCACTTTCGCCGTCATGGCGACGACGGTGCGCGGCAGCGAGCCGGCCCAGGGCGGAAGCGGGGGCGGCTCCCAGTGCACCCCCGGCGGAAAGAACCCCTTGGGCGCGGGCAGCGGACCCTGGAGGATCACCTTATGGCCGCGGGTGAGCAGCGCCCCGTGCGAATCGCCGTGCAGCAAGGTGACGTTCATCAGGAGGCTCGCGGCCGGCAGCACGGCCGCGCCCAGCAGCCCCCAGAGGACCAGCCGGCGCCGCCGCTGGCCGGCCACCGCGAACCAGCGAAAGAACCACCACAATCCCAAGGGCGCCGCCAGGAGCAAGCCTTCGGTCCGAGTGTGGGCGGCCAAGGCCCAGGCGACGCCGGCGGCCAAAAACAACCAGGGCTTCAACTCCAAGACCGCCCGCCAACCCAGGTAAAGCGTCAAGACCAGCAAGAACCAGAAGGTCGGATCGCGGATGACCAGGGGGCCGTGAATCATCAACTTGGGATGCACGGCGTAGAGCAGGCAGCCGACCACGGCCACCTGCTGGTCGAATTGCCGCCGCAGCCAGCCGAACAGCGGCAGCACCGTCAGGGCGGTCATGGCGATGCTCCAGCACTGGCCTGCCCACAGCCAGTCCAGCCCCGCGCCGTGCAAGAGCACGAGGATCGGCGGATAGACGTTCAGGCCGAACTGCTCCGCCAGCGGCCGCGGATCGCCCCGCTCCAGGGCCTGGCTGACGCGGAGGTAATCGACCGTGTCCGGCCAGATGACGTGCCAGCGCGAGGCCATCCAGCACTGCATCGCCAGGCAGAAGAGCAGCAGACCGGCCAGCACCGCGCCACGGCGCGGCAAGGCGGCGGCGCCGGGCGGGTCCAAGAGGTGATCAGGGAAGTCCGGCGGTGAGATGAATTCCTCTCTCTTTCCGAGAGTCGCCATGCCCTCACCCCCTGCCCCTCTCCCGACCAACCTTCGGTCGGTGCCCGGAGAGGGGAGACTTCTCGCAACACGAGTTCAATCCCCGTCCGTGTGACTGGCTCCGCCGGACTCGCCCGCCGAGGACAGCCATCGCCGCAGCCACCGCTCCAGGACGCGGACGATGTAATCGACTTGCTCGCCGTCCAGCCGCGTGCCCTGCTCGATGTCGTGCCACTTCTCCAGGCACTTGCGGCAGCAGGTCGCCGTGCCATGTTGGGCGACGAACACCGGATGGCCGCTGCGCGGCGTCTGCTGTCCGTCGTTGGGCGGATCGGCCGATCCCAGCCGCTCGCGGACGAAGCCCCGCGCATGTTCCAGGATCACCGGCAGCGTTTTGGCCACCAGGTAGGCGTGGTCGCGCGGGCCGAGGCGAATGCGGCGGCGATAACCGCTCTCGTCCAAGGCGGCAAACAAGTCATCCAAGTCGCGCATGTCAGGTACTCAACGTTGCCTCGGCCTACTTTTCCGCCACCATGAGCAAATCGACGCTCGTGGAGCGCTCGTAAGGCTGCTCGTGGAAACCGCCGAAAAAAGTCACTTTCGCGGCGCCGCCGCGGCGGGCCACCGCCTCCAACTCCGCGGTCTCCAAGCCCAGCCACGGCACCGACTCGGTCCGCAGGGCGTCGTCCCGCTCCAATCCGGCGACAATCAGCTCGACGTATCCCCGAGAGCCGGTGCGGTGAACCCCCTTGACGATCCACGCTTCGCCTTGCGGCAAGGCCGCGCGGCGGCACTTCTGCCAGAGGCAAGGGCCGTCGGGCAGACGCCAGAGGTTCAACACGCCCAGCACCAGCACGCCGCCGGGGCGGACCGCGGCGAGCATCTGCGCCAGGGCGTGGCGGGCCGCGGCGGCGTCGGCCGCCAGGGCCAGCGAATTGCCCACGCACACCACGGCGTCCCAGGGCGCGGCCGCCTCCAGGGGCCGGTCGAAGCCCCGCACCACCCACCGCAAACCGTCCGGCTCGCCGAAATGGCGCCGCGCGCGATCGATCATCCGCGGACTGAGGTCGGAGCCTTCCACGCGGAGATTCCAGGAGTGGAACATCGCGGCGTGGTGCCCGCTCCCGCAGGCCACGTCGGCGACGCACGCCACGCCCACGCGATGGAAACACCGCCGATAGAAAGGCCCCTCGCTGGCCAATCGCCGTGGCCAGTCGATCATCGCTTCGTAGACGTCGGTGAGATCGTCGAAGGCTTCCCCGGCCATCTATTTCTTCGGGCGTCCCTGCGGCTGGTGACAGCGCTTGCAGCGGACCTGCTGATTATTCAGCTTGCCGCCGCACTTCGGACAACGCCGCTGTTTCAACTCCATAACGAACTTCGTCCGCGGGCGAGTCCCCATAGAAACATCCCTCATTGTCCGATTTTTTTCTTTCCCGCCGCTCGGCGAAATGCGAAAGGCAGGAATACCGCCAGTTTAGCCGATTTTCCCGGCTGCGACAAGGGAGAGGGGAAAAGGCGGAAGGGGGAAGGAACGAGAGGCCGCGACCCTCCGCTTGCGGTTTCGCACGGTTCCTTCCCCCTTCCGCCTTCCGCCCTCCGCCTTCCTTTTCCGCCCTCCCCCTTAGTCTACCACCTGCCGGCACTGGGGAAGCGAGGCCAAAAACAGCTTGCCGTAGGGCTTCGTACGCAAACGGGGATCGAGAATCACCACCATGCCCTTGTCCGTCTTGGTGCGGATCAGTCGCCCGAAGCCCTGCTTGAGCTTCAGGATGGCCTCGGGGAGTTGATAGTCGCGGAAGGCGTTGCCGCCGGCGGCGCGGATCGCCTCCAGGCGGGCCTCCAACAACGGCCGGTCGGGCACGCTGAAGGGCAACCGCGCGATGATCACGTTCTGCAAGGCGTCACCGGGCACGTCCACCCCCTGCCAAAAACTGTCCACGCCGAAGAGCACGCCGCGGGGATTGGCCTTGAACTGGGCCAGCAGGCGGCTCCGCGGCAGGCCGTCGGCCTGGCTGTAAAGGGCCAAATTCTGCTCGGCCAGCCACGGCGACACTGCCGCCGCCACCCGCTTCATCATCTCGTAGCTGGTCAGCAGCACAAAGGCGTGGCCGTCGCTTTGCCCCACGTAGCGGCGGATCATCGCCACCACCGCCTCTTCGTAGCGCGCCGGTTCGCCCGCCGGGTCGGGCATGTCCTTAGGCATGACCAGTTGCACCTGCCGCTGGTAGTCGAAGGGACTGCCCAGGCACAGCGCGTCGGTTTGCAGCAAGCCGACCCGCGATTGAAAGAAATCGAAGCGCCCCGCGACGGCCAGCGTGGCGCTGGTCATGATCACGCTGGGGACCTTGGCGAAGAGTTCCGCGCGGAGGATGGGGCCGACGTGCAGCGGGGCGGAGAGCAACTCGATCCGCCGCCGCTGACGGCCGCCGGCCGCCTCGATCCAATAGACCGCCTCGTCCAGTTCCTGGCAGCGCCATTGCTCGATGCCCAGGGCCAGGCCGTCCAGCCGGTTGGCGGCGGCGACGAGGTCCTGGCTCTCTTCGGGCTTGGTGATTTTCTTGGCGTCGCGGCGGATCGCCGCGGCCAGGGCGTCGAGGCCCTCGCTCAGGGCGTTGGCGACGATCTTCGGCTGCCGCACGCGGCCGTTGCCCCCCTCCTGCTTCGCCAGCCAGGCGGCCACCTCGGCGAAGAAGCGGTCGGCCCGGTTGCGGCAGTCGCGGGTCAATCGCTCCGCCTCGCGCAAGCGATGGTGGACCAGCAGCCCGCGATTGGTCCGCTCGTTGTAGAGCCTCCGCAGCGTGAATTCGACCTGGGCGCTGCTGATCGAAAGCCCCAGGTGGTCGCCGGCGACGGCCTCCAGGTTGTGGGCTTCGTCGAAGATGACCACGTCGTACTTGGGCAGGATGCTGGCCTTCTGCCGCCGCAAAGCCAGATCGGTGAAGAACAGGGCGTGGTTGACGACGAGGATTTGGGCATGGTGAGCCCGCCGCCGGGCCTGGTAGTAAAAGCAATCCTTATAGCGCGGGCAGGACCGGCCCATGCAGTTGCCGTGGTCGCTGGCCACCTCGTCCCAGACGGCCGGATGGGGGCGAAAATCGAGGTCCGACAGCGAGCCGTCGCCGCTTTCCTTCGCCCAGGCGGCCAACTGCCGAAGCTGGGCGAAGTGCTCATCTTCGCTGAAGAGGCTCGCAGCGCGGGCCAGGGCCCCGTCCAGCCGCCGCAGGCTGATGTAGTTGCCCCGCCCTTTCACCAGCACCGCGGAAAACTCCACCGGCATCACGCTCCGCAGCAGGGGCAAGTCTTTTTGCATCAATTGCTCCTGCAAGCTGATCGTGTGAGTGGAGATGATGATCCGCCGGCCCGGCTCGTCCTCGGTCGCGGGGGCGGAAGCGAAGATGGCCGGCACCAGGTACGCGAAGCTCTTGCCCACGCCGGTGCCGGCCTCGACGACGAGGTGTCCGGGTTTCTCGATGGCCGCCGCCACGGCAGCGGCCATGGCAAGCTGCTGGCTGCGGTTTTCGTAGTTCTTCAGCCGGGCGGCGATGCGGCCTCCAGGCCCCAGGATGTCGGCGGGCGAGTCCATAAGGTCTAGGGTAACAGGGGCGGGGGCCGGGCGGAAGAGAAGGAACCGGGAGTTAGAAGTTAGAAAAGCCCCGCGACTGCGTCGCGGGGGCGGCGGGAGGCGGGGGCGCCGGGGACTCCATGTCGCCTTGGCTTCGCCGCCCGACTATGCTATTCTCTACGGGTTGGAGCCATCTGGAAACAAGGGGGCCCGTGGATCATGCCGATCGAGTTTCGTTGCCCGAGTTGCGGCGGGCTGCTGCGGGTGCCTGACGAGACGGCGGGCCGGCAGGCCCAGTGCCCGCAGTGCGGCAGCCAATCGACGGTCCCCGCCGCGACCGGAAGCACCCCGTTTCCTCCCGGCGGTCTCACTCCCGCCCCCTCGGCGGGGGCGGAGGCCGTGAACCCCTTTCAGTCGCCCAGTCAAGTCGCCGGCCCGGTGTGGATGGAGGGCGGGCCGACGCGCGAGTACGCCCTGGGCCGCGTCGCCGGTCCGGCCATCGCGCTGATCGTCACCGGAGCCCTTGGGGTGGTTGGAAATTTGTTGGCGCTGCTCCTCGACGTGGTGCAGTTTGGCCTGATCCAGGGCGGTCGGGGCAATATCCAGGCTGATCCCGCGGCGGCAATGGCCCTTGGCAGTGTGGGTGTTGTGCGGGCAATCATCGCCCTGATGGCGGCACTGCTGGTCATTGCGGGGGCCGTTAAAATGAAGAACCTGCAAAGCTATGGCCTGGCCATGACCGCGGCGATCACCGCCATGATCCCCTGCGTTGGTCCCTGTTGCCTCCTCGGCCTCCCCTTTGGAATTTGGGCCCTGGTGGTGCTTAACGATGCGAACGTGAAGGCCGCCTTTGGCCGGTGAGGTGCCTGCGAAACCGCCAACGTGCCGCCACACGGCCTTGATCCTTCATCCTTCATCCTTTCCCCCATCCCCAATCCCTAATCCCTCCGCACCGCCATGCTCTGGTCCCACTCGCTGATCCCCACGATGAAGGAAACGCCCGAAGGGGCGGAAATCCCCAGCCACGTCCTCATGCTCCGCGCCGGCCTGGTCTCGCAGGTGATGGCCGGGGCCTATACCTATCTCCCCTTGGGCCTGCGGTCGCTCCGCAAGGCGGAGCAGATCGTCCGCGAGGAGATGGACCGCGCCGGGGCGGTCGAGCTGCTGATGCCGGCGCTGACACCCATCACCTTGTGGGAGCAGACGGGCCGGCTGCAGGCCTTCGGCGAGGTGCTCATCCAGTTTTCCGTGAAGCGGCAGAACCGCAAGGTGCGGATGGCCCTGGGCCCGACGCACGAGGAGGTCGTCACCGAGCTGGTTTCCCGGTGCCTGTCGAGCTATCGGCAGATGCCCTTGACGCTCTACCAGGTGCAGACGAAGTTTCGCAACGAGGAGCGGCCGCGGTTCGGCGTGCTGCGGACCAGCGAATTCCTCATGAAGGACGCCTACAGCTTCGACGTGTCGCTGGAGGCCCTGAACCGGAGCTACGAGAAGATGTACGCGGCCTATTGCCGCATCTTCGAGCGCGCCGGGCTCGGTTACCTGGCGGTCGAGGCGGAAAGCGGCCCCATCGGCGGCGATGCCAGCCATGAATTCATGGTGGCGGCGGAAAACGGCGAAGATGTCGTGCTCCATTGCCCCCATTGCGGCTACGCGGCCAACCAGGAGCGGGCGGAGATCGGCAGCCGCGACCCGGTGCCCGCCGACGCGCCGCGGCGGCCGCTGGCCAAGGTGGCCACCCCCGGGGCCAGCACCATCGAGCACGTGAGCAAGTTCCTCGGCTGCCGGCCGGAGGACATGATCAAGACCCTCATCTACCTGGCCGACGGCAAACCGATCGCCGTGCTGCTCCGCGGCGACCACGACGCCAACGAGGGCAAAATCCGCCGCGCCGCCGACGCCGCTAGGGTCGAGCTGGCCGACACGGCCACCATCGAGCGCGTGACCGGGGCCCCGGTCGGTTTCGCCGGGCCGGTCGGTCTGAAGGAGAAAATCCCCCTGCTGGCCGACCGCGACGTCCAGCCCATGGTCAACAGCGTCAGCGGGGCCAACGCCGCCGAGATGCACTTGACCGGCGTGAACCTCGGCCGCGACTTCCAGCCCGATCGCTTCGCCGACCTCCGCAAGGCCGTGGGCGGCGATCCCTGCCCGCGCTGCAGCGCCACGCTGGCGCTGCGCCACGCCATCGAGGTGGGCCACGTCTTCAAGTTGGGGACGAAGTATTCCGAAGCCCTGGCCGCCCGCTTCCTCGACGAAAAGGAACAGCTTGGCCCGATCATCATGGGCTGCTACGGCATCGGCATCAACCGCATCATCGCCGCCCTGATCGAGACCTCGCACGACGCCAACGGCATCCTCTGGCCACTGTCGCTGGCACCCTATGAAGTCTTGCTCATTCCGGTCAAGGTCACCGATCCGGCCACGCAAAAGGCCACCGACGCCCTCTATGCCGCGCTGCAGGCCGCCGGCGTCGAGGTGCTCCTGGACGACCGCGACGTGCGGGCGGGCGTGAAGTTCAAGGACGCCGACCTGGTGGGCATTCCCCTCCGCGTGGTCCTCGGCGAGCGCGGCCTGAAAGACGGCAAACTGGAAATCAAGTGGCGCTGGGACAAGCAGGCCGAGCTGATCGACCTGGCCACGGCCGCGGAGACGATCGCCGGGCTGATCCGCGAGGAGCGCGGCGACGGCCGCCGCTTCCGCAACCGCGGGCCGAAATGAAGCCCTAAGCTGGCACGCGGCTACTTCCAAACGGGGTGCTGAATCCAGTTGGCCGGCATTCCCATTCGTGCGAGGGCCTGCGGCGTGTTCGGAAGTTTCACCAGTCGTTGAAGCAGCCGGTCTCGCCACTGGACCGCGAAGCCGGCCACCGCCGGGCAGCGGTTCAACAAGAGTTGAATCAGGCACAGGGTGCAGAACAGCCGATCGTTTCCGGGCATCGTCGGCGCTCGCCACATGGGCCCGTGAGGCAAAGTCGGCTTGACGGACCAGGCACGATCCCAAATGCGGGAATGGTGCGCACATAGATTTCGCACATAGGCCATGTGCAAGAGGATGGAGCCAAAGTCGGCGTTCTGGAGTCCATATCGGCGCGCGATCGCGCGTTGATCCGCGCGCTCCATGCCCCGGTACATTCGCGTCAGCGTACCGAACGACATGACCTCGGAGAGTACCCAGATGGGCAGATCGGGGTAATCCGCATACGTGGCACGGAAGTGCTCGATGAATCGTTCGGTGGAGCGATCGACTTCAGTGCGAACGTGTTGAATCCAGTCCGCATGATCAAATCTGCGAAAGAAGTTCGCCGCGTCGGCGTGGCCGAATGCTCCGTGCCCCTGGCCGAAACTGTATGCCAGGCAAGCGCGAACATCGATCTCGATCACTTCCAGGGCCTCGGTCAGCAGGTCGCGGAGCACGACGTCGAAAGCATACGCGCCCGCAACGTCGTCGAACGTGACGCCGGGAAGAAACGTGCGCCGCTGTTGCTCAAACGCCAAGCAGTAACCGCTGAGACGGTAGTAGTTGACGTGCGCAAGAAAGCGCTCGGCGACGGCTTCGTCGGGGACGGACAGGCCGCGCGTAATGAGGCGCGCAACCTGGTCGGGATAAGATAGCCACGGCTTGGCGTAGCGGGGCAACCGCGGGGACGATGGTTGGCTCATGCCCCAGCACTCCCCCGGAACAACCGGAGACGAGCAATAAAAAAACCCGTCCTTGATGCACGTCACCTCGATGAAGAGGGAGGGGTGCGACGGGTGTGATGTTAAAAGTATATCGGAAGCCTTCCTGGGTTGCAAACACCAGAAACGGAATTTTTGACGGGAGCTTGGCTCCCCAGGGGGGCGGGCTGTCTACCACGGACATAAGCCGTTGCCGTCAAACGGCTTGCCACAACTCCTCTGGAGGCTTTGGGGGAACCCCGGAAACGCCGCCAGCAGCCTGACGGTGGAATTGAGAAAGTGGGGTGTGCGGGGTTATACTATCGCCATGAGCGACGCCCCGGAAAGCACGTGCAAGACCCGCCGCCGCTGGTTCCGCAGTGCGCCGGACCGGGTGGTTCTGGCCCTGCTGCCCCTGGAAGGCCTTCTGATCCTGTCGGAGTGGTTCCGCTGGTTCCCCTTCAACGCGCACAAGGGCTGGACCGTGCTGGTGGCGATCGCCGGCCTGGGCGCGGCCCTGCTCTTGATGTCCCTGTGGTTTCTGGCCGCCTTGCTCTTTCGGCTGCGGTTTCAGTTCAGCATCCTCGCCTTGCTGGTGCTGATGCTGGCGGTCGCCATCCCGCTGAGTTGGCTGGCGGTAGAGAGGGAACAGGCGAGAGAACAGCGGGCGGCGGCGGACTGGATCGGGAAGGCCGGCGGATGGGTTCTTTATGATTACCAGCCCTTTCCGTCCTCCGTGGCGAACCGAATCACCCATGCACCCGGGCCGGCTTGGCTGCGGAAGCTCCTGGGCGAGGACCATTTCGCGGACGTGACGTTCGTCAATCTCAACGACACGCAGGTCAGCGATGCCGGGCTGGAACACCTCGAGGGATTGCCCCGACTCCAAACGCTTTGGCTGGACAACACGAAGGTCAGCGACGCCGGGCTGGAACGCCTCAAGGGATTGACCAAGCTCCAACTGCTTTCGCTCGTCAACACCAAGGTCGGCGACGCCGGGCTGCAACACCTCAAGGGATTGACCCAACTCCAAGGGCTTTCGCTCGTCAACACCAAGGTCAGCGACGCCGGGCTGGAACACCTCAGGGGATTGATCCAACTCCAAGCGCTTTCGCTCGTCGGCACCAAGGTCAGTGACGCCGGGCTGCAACACCTCAAGGGATTGACCCAACTCCAATGGCTTTCGCTCGTCAACACCAAGGTCAGCGACGCCCGGCTGGAACACCTCAAGGGATTGACCCAACTCCAAGAGCTTTACTTGGACAACACCAAGGTCAGCGACGCCGGGCTGGAACACCTCAAGGGATTGACCCAACTCCAGGAGCTTTCGCTCGTCAACACCAAGATCAGTGACGCCGGGCTGCAACACCTCAAGGGATTGACCGAACTCCAAATGCTTCGCCTGAACAACACCAACGTCAGCGACGCCGGCGTGGGTGACCTTCAAAAGGCGTTGCCGAGCGTAGGGATCGTGCGAGGACAATAGCCGGTCGTCGCTTCCGCAACCGGTCGGTTTGAAATCACGGGTGCCACGGTTGGCTTGTCCAACCGTGTTTCCAGCACTGCTGGACAAGCCAGCAGTGGCACCCGGCGGCGGCTCACCAGAATCGCCAATAGAGATAGAGCCAGACGACCACGATCACGCCCCACCAGAACTTCACTTGCTGATACCAGGGCCGGCGGACCCCCTCGTCGTAGGCTTCGAGGAGCTGCGGGCGCCAGACGTAAGGGGCGATCTTCTGATAGTCGGGGGGCGCGGTCGCCAGCGATATGCCGGCGATGCCGATCATGGTGAGCACTTCGGCGATGCCGCCGATATAGAAGAAGTGCAGTTCGCGGATGCCCGCCACATGACCGCTGAAGACCGCCAACAGCGATGCGGTGATGAGCGTGCCGCCGACCAGGCCGAACACGGCGGCGGGGTAGTTGACGCGTTTCCAGAGCACTCCCATCAGCACGGTGGCCATGAAGGGAATGGCGATCGAGGTGAGGGTGAACTGGAAGAACTTGAAGATGCCCCAACGTGCGACGATGGGCGAGATGACGGCGGCCAAGAGGAGGACGGCCAGTGCGGCGAGGCGTCCCACGCGGACCATTTCCCGGTCGCCGGCCCCCTTGCGGATGAGCTTCTTGTAGACGTCGCTGGAGAAGAGCGTGGAAGCGGAGTTGACTTGCGCGCTGAGGGTGGCCATGACCGCGGCGATCAGGCCCGCCACGACGACGCCGCGCACTCCCCAGGCCGGCGCGAACCGATCCAGCGCGAAGGTGAAGGCCAGGTCGGGCTTGGCCGTCAGCTTGGCCGCCATCGACGGGTCCTGGTGCATGACCGAGATCCAGTGCCAAACCACCAGGCCCAGGAAGCACGTCACCAGCGGCCGGAAGAAATTGATGAACTGGGCCAGCACCAGGCCCATCAGCGCGTCCCAGGTGGTGCGAGCGGCCAGCATCCGCTGGATCATCGCCTGGTTGCCCACCTGGTAGAACGTAAAGGCCCCGAACACGGCGATCAGCATCCCCGCGAAGGGCGCCATTTCGTGCCCCGGCCCTTGGTAGAGGTGCATGCGATCCGGGCTTCGGTGGACTAGCTCAGCCCAACCGCCGGGAATCTTGCCAAGCGCGCAGAAGAACAACGTAATGCCGCCGGCCATCAGCAGCAAACACTGAAACAGGTCGGCCCACATCACCGAGGTCAGCCCGCCGTGGATGGAATACGCCCCCACCCCCACGACAATGATCCAGAGGACAAGGTAGAAATTCCACTGGGTGATTTGGGAAAACGCCAGACTGCCGCTATAGAGCACGGTCGCCATGTAGATGCAGACGTAGAAGACCAGCAACATGCACGAGTAGATCGTGCCGCAGGCCGGCCCGAAGCGGTCGGCCAGGAATCCCGGCACTGTCGTCACCTTGTTTTTCAGGTAGATGGGGATGAAAATCACCAGCACCAGCGTATAGCCGGGCAAGCCGAACCATTCCCAGTTGGCAATTCCCATGCCCCACTGGTAAGTGCTCCCCACGGTGCCGATCATCTGCTCGCTGGAAATGCCGGTGGCCACAAAGGCCGTGCCGATCAGCCACCAGGGCATGCGATTGCCGCCGAGGAAATAGCCGTGGGCGGTCTGCGACCGCTTCCGCCCCG